>PBQI01000001.1 GCA_002725625.1 Rhodospirillaceae bacterium
CGTTTAGTGTTTCTAGTATTTCAGCGCTATTTTCTACTGGTTTTGCCGTGAAATTGGCGCCGGCATGCGACGTTACGTTATTTGTGCCATATCGATGATCAAGCTTAGGTTTGAAAACTTGAACATGCTGTTTAGCTATAGTGGCACGTCGAATGCGTCGCAAAAGTTCCTCTGTCTTACCACTAAACATGGATCCGGTAACTACTTCAATCCATCCATTGGTATCAGTTATATTAGTGTTCATTGCACGTAACTTTAATCTAATACATTGTTAAGTTATATGGCGATTATACAGTAACACTGTCATCAAAGTAATGTATAATGTCATGGTTGTTGGAACTGTCTTAATATTAGGAGGGAGAGGATGGCATCAGTAACATACCAAAACGTCACGAAGGATTTTGGAGAAGTTATAGCAGTAAATGATCTTTCAATCCATGTCGAGGATCAGGAGTTTCTCGTATTAGTTGGTCCTTCAGGTTGTGGTAAAACCACTGCTCTGAGACTTTTGGCAGGGCTTGAAGAAACAACGGATGGAATTATTTCAATTGGAGATAGAGTTGTCAATGAGGTAGCTCCAAAAGATCGTGATATCGCGATGGTGTTTCAATCATATGCATTATATCCACACATGAGCGTGTTTGATAACATGGCTTTTGGTCTAAAGCTTCGTAAAGTGCCTAAACCGGAGATCAAGAAAAGAGTAACCGATGCAGCTGAGATCTTAGGTATTGAGATGTTAATGAAGCGTAAGCCTAAACAATTATCAGGTGGCCAACGTCAACGAGTTGCTGTGGGGCGTGCAATTGTTCGTGACCCGGCAGTTTTCTTGTTTGATGAGCCACTATCTAATCTTGATGCAAAATTAAGAGTTCAAACTAGAGCAGAAATATCAAAACTACATCAAAGACTGCAATCTACTTTTATTTATGTGACCCATGATCAAGTAGAAGCCATGACAATGGCAACACGAATAGCAGTGATGAGTGATGGTATATTACAGCAGATTGCTGATCCGCAGACACTTTATGACAAACCAACCAATATATTTGTTGCAGGCTTCATTGGATCACCAAGTATGAATTTTGGTGAAGCCAAGATTTCCAAAATGAATGGCGACATAATAGTTGACACTGGTGACACTGCATTGCCCGTGCCTAGCAAACTAAAAGATGTATATGCAAATCACATAGGCAAGGAAGTTGTGTATGGCATTCGTCCGGAAGATATACATGATCCTAAATTTACTCCACCTGGTGTAACTAGCCAGTCGTTAATTGAAGCCAAAGTTGATGTTATGGAGATGATGGGTAATGAGGTTTTCTTATATCTGAAAGTTAATGATAAGACCATGATTGCGAGAGTGGATCCCCGTACTGACTATAAGGTTGGAGATACTGTGCAGGTATCTGGTAATACAGATAATTTGCATATCTTTGATAAATCCACTGAGACAGCATTAGTCTAATTTGAAACTAAATTTTGAGTTGGAACATTTAAGGGTAGGCAATAGCCTACCCTTAACTTTAAATTAAATAAATATCAATATGAGTCTAATTGATTCGTTGACAAAAACAAATAATACAAAAATAATAATGTTAGTTTTGGATGGTCTTGGCGGACTGCCTGATCATCCAAATAGTCAGACTGAGTTAGAACAAGCTGCTACCCCACATTTAGATAAAATTGCTAAAGAAGGTACTCTGGGACAAATGATTCCCATCCAAACAGGTGTTACTCCAGGTTCAGGTCCTGCGCATTTGGCCTTATTCGGTTATGACCCTTTGAGTATTTCAATTGGTCGCGGTATATTAGAAGCATATGGAGTAGACATCCAGGTTGGAACAAAAGATGTTGCAATACGAGGCAATTTCTGTACTGTTGATCAAGATGGAATAATTCGTGACCGTAGAGCTGGACGTATATCCGATGAAATCGCTATTCCATTAGTTAAGCGCTTAGCAGAGATAAAGATATCAGGATTAGAAATTGATATCCGTCATGTAAATCAATATAGATTTGCGATGGTGTTGCGCGGTGATGATCTGAGCGCAGATATCAATGATACTGATCCTCAAGATACTGGGGTGCGTCCACTGGATCCGTATCCTAGATCAGCAGCAGCAAACAAAACTGCCGAGCTCGTACGTGAATGGATTACAGAGGCAGGTAAGATGTTGCATGGTCAACGCGATGCAAATATGGTAACTCTTCGTGGATTTTCAAATAACCCAGGTTTAGACACATTTGGTGAGCGTTATCAGCTGTCTGCTGGTTGTGTAGCCGTTTATCCGATGTATAGAGGAATTGCTACATTGGTGGGTATGGAGACGATTCAGTTTGACGGTGTAAGCCCAGAAGACCAATTTAGAGCAGTAACAAAGGCAATTGTGAGTAATAATTACGATTTTGTGTTTGTACATGTTAAACAGACTGATAGTTATGGAGAAGATGGCAATTATGATGCAAAAGTTAAGGCAATCGAGGAAGTTGACAAAGCAATACCAAAACTTTTGCAAGCAAAACCTGATGTTTTAATTGTTACTGGAGATCACTCCACTCCTGCAAGAATGCAATCGCACTCATGGCATCCAGTACCGTTGTTACTATGGGCTCCAGATACAGTACGGCAGGACCATGTTGATCAGTTTGGGGAAAGGGAATGCTTATCTGGTGGTCTGGGAACTGTAAATGGAAAAGATGTAATGTCGATAATTCTAGCCCACGCAGGTCGACTAAACAAATATGGAGCCTAGGAATACCTAGCAGCCCACCACAATAGCGCACCCTCAAACAATGATGCTGCTGCTATATAAGTCGCTACATCAGACCAAAATCTTGGTGGAAAAAGCCTTATCAGCATGTCAGTATAGCTAAATGTCCAGGTGCCCGCCTCGAAAAAGATTTGATGAAAAGTGGTGAAAAAACTGTCAAAATTTATAAATATATACGCTAATAACGCAATAATACCAACAACAATAACCCCAGATCCATAACTAACCGATTGTTTGATAATATTATCTGTATCAGGTTTGAAATATAGCCACATGAATGAGCCAATGACCATTAAAATCGATATTCTCCATAGTACGAGCACTCTACCTACTAGAAATTTTACGTCTTCCATATGGTGGAGCTCGCGCTCATTGTACATAGGATTCCCGTCAATATCTCTATCCTGATTCAAATAAGTCACATTCTCGCTAGTAATTAGATACTTTATTGCTCGATTCGCCATATTAACCCTAGTTTCTTTAGTCATCCCCATCGAATCTGGTGGAAATCCTGACCTGCTATATTCGTACGTTGCAAACCATGGATTTATAAAAATACGTAGATTACTAAGTAGTATCGCCAAGGGCAGAAAAATTACTATAATCGCAGATAGAATGAAATTTGGCATGGTTATTTAGTGTTTGTAAAAAACGGTTATCTGGTTTGTTTATGCCTATACGCATTGTACCGAATAACGTATCTTATGTTTGGTCTATTATTTACTCTCCGTTGTTCTCTGAGACTCAGTGTTTGAAGTGTCGCTTGCCAGTAAATACCATAGTCATACTATATTCGTTTACGGCATCAATCACCTCGTTATCTCTGATAGATCCACCGGGTTGTATTACAGCAGTTATTCCAGCCTTAGCAGCCAGTTCTATGCCATCCGCGAACGGGAAAAAGGCGTCCGACGCCATCACTGATCCAGTTGCAGTTTGCCCGGCAGTACTTATTGCTATTTCTACAGACTGTACACGGCTCGGTTGGCCACCTCCAATACCTGTAGTCGCCAATCCATTCGCTAATACTATCGCATTGGATTTTACGTGTTTGCACGCAGTCCACGCAAATACTAGATTTCTAAATTCCGCTTGGGTAGGTCTCCTATTACTGACAGTGTCAATCTCACTTTGTTTCATGCCTCCCACATCAACACTTTGCACCAATAAGCCACCCGTAACACTTCTAACTTCCTTTCTGAGTTCCGACCCATACAAATCGGTCACTTCAAGTAGTTTACATTTCTTTTTCTTTCTAAGAATCTCAAGTGCTCCGTTCTCGAATCCTGGCGCCACCACACATTCTACAAAAAGTCCTTTTAGTAAATTAGCCGTTTCAATGTCGATAACACGATTAACCCCAACAACACTACCAAAGGCAGACACTGTGTCGCACGCTATCGCATCATTTACCGCTTGATAAACATCCTGCCTAGTTGCGATACCGCACGGAGAATTGTGCTTCATGACCACTGCTGTAACATCCTTGTATGATCGCATAACACGGATAGCATTGTCCATATCAAGCACATTATTATATGACACTTCCTTCCCATCATGCACTCTGCCCCCTAGTACGCCGTCTCCACGTTGCCACGAATAGAACGCCGCTTCCTGATGCGGATTCTCTCCATAGTCAAGCTCAGCATTATGATATCCTCGCAAGTCAAATATTTCACCTTTGCTGAGATGCCTCGCAATTACACTGTCGTATTGAGAGGTACAATCAAACGCTTTTAATGCAAGCCTTTTACGAATTTCAATATCAACGCCGCTTCTATCTAGGAAGTCAATAATTACTCCATAATCCTCAGGGTCTGATACAACTGTACATCTATGATAATTCTTTCCTGCAGCACGCAATAATGTAACACCACCAATATCGATATTATCAATCGTCTTTTCAATCGTTGATAATGGTTCCGAAATTACATCCTCGAACGGGTACAAATTAGCAATTACCATATCAATCTCATACCAGCCGTTAGATTTCAATTCGTTACGATCAGCACTACAGTTGCGTGCCAATATACCAGCATGGATAGCCGGATGCAATGTCTTCACACGGCCTCCGATCACTTCAGGACTCCGAGTATAATCAGACACCTCAATAACGTCGACACCACAATCTCGAATATGGGAAGCAGTACCGCCGGACGCCATCAATTTCCAACCTCTTTCAGACAGTTGTTTACAAAATATGTCCAAACCTACTTTGTCCCATACTGAACAAAGCGCTACTTTATCGCGCGTCATAATTCTATATTTACCTATATATTTTATCTAACCTAAAGTCGCTCCACTCATACTATTAAAATCCTCTATCAGTGCGTCCAGCGGCTCAACGCTCTGTCTAATATTATGCCAATATCTATCTTCATACCACTGCGCCTGTATTTCATCGTACGACTTACCTTGTTGTTCCACCCAGGTAAAATATTTTAGATTATGGATACGTTTCTTTCCATAATAGTCAAGTTCAGTCATATAGTCAGTCGTCAATCCAATAATATCTTTACCATACGCGAGGTGTGCATCCATTTCGGTAAATTTACCTCGTGCACTATTCAGCTCGATCAATCTGCTATTGTACAGCTCCATACTATCGGTAAGCACCGTCATCACGACATCCTGAGAGCCTAGCTCATACCATTTTGCAAACTTAATTGCCGAAATAATGTTGCCCACTCCACTGATACCAGCTAACGGCAATCGTTCAATAAGGTCACTCNCAACTCCTTGCTCACCCAAATATTCTTTNCCAGCGGCCTCATTAAATAATCTAGACACACTTATAGCCGCTTCGTCATCTACCGCAATAANCATATCTGTATTTCTNACATTATGTATCCAGGGCACGTGCTTATCCCCTATTCCCTCTATTCTGTGCGATCCAAANCCATTCATAAGCAGTGTAGGACATTGCAGNGCTTCGCTAACCGCTATCTTCGAGTCAGGCCAACACTCCTTAAGATAGTCTCCGCTCGCAATGGTCCCAGCNGAGCCAGTGGATCCAACTAGGCCAGCCATACGTAACCCCTGCCGTTCATACTGCTTCATTACATCGGCCATCGCTCTTCCCGTCACATAATAATGCCATAAGTAGTTTCCAAATTCCTCGAATTGATTAAAAATCATCAAGTTTTCACCAGACGATCGCAACTCCCAGCACTTATCGAATATTTCCTTTACATTACTCTCCGTACCCGGAGTTTTTATAACTTGCCCCGCGACGGTTTCCAACCATTCAAACCGTTCCTTACTCATTCCTTCTGGTAGTATCGCGATAGATTCGCAGCCCAACAAGGCCGCATCATACGCTCCACCACGACAGTAGTTACCTGTCGATGGCCACACCGATTTTTGGTCAACTGGATTGAACTGCCCAGTCACCAGTCTTGGAACCAAACATCCAAAAGCCGCGCCTACCTTATGGGCGCCAGTGGGAAACCATTTTCCCACCATAGCTACAATTTTTGCCTCAACACCAGTAAGACTAGTAGGCAGCTCAATGTAATTTGCTTCTCCGAAACCACCACCTGCCTCGATCGGCTCGTTATACCAACTAATTCTAAACAAATTGCTTGGATCTACATCCCATAGTGCAACGTTGCTAAGCGTCTTTTTTATCGATTGCGGAATACTCTCAGGATCAATCATTTCCCGAAATGTTGGTATAATCACTCCCCGGTTGCGCGCCACTTCAAGTGACTTTTCGAGACCCTTTTTGTCGACAGTAAGATCGATCATAAATACCTCATAAAATAATTTCCTTATTTTTTAGTATATCTCCTAATGCTGCTACACTAGGCTTAATACGAGCAAGTCGATCCATATTCACATTCAAATCTCCAACATTCTTAAGCCCATGCCCCGTAATCAGCATTACCACGTTATCTCCCGCTTTCACCCACTCGTTTTTCTGTAGCACCTTAAGACCCGCATAAGCCACCGCGGCTGATGCCTCTGCAAATATCCCAGTACCAGCTGCCAATTCGCGTACACTATTGGCTATTTCTTTGTCGTCGACAGTAAAGCATTGACCGCCTGTGTTTTTCACAGCCTGTATGGCCCGATACCCATCTGCTGGTCTATCGGCCGAAATACTATCAGCGATAGTTCTTGATGATACTTCAGTGATCACGCTTTCTCCATTTTTGTATGCATTTGTAATGGCCGCAGAGCCTTCGGCTTGGACCCCTACAATTTTTGGCATCCTACTGACCATACCAATTGCCATCAGATCAGCAAATCCTTTATGTACACCTGATATCATATTACCATCTCCAACTGGAACAATCACAACGTCAGGAACTTTCCAGTATGCCCCGTTGTTCCCCTTATCCAGTATATCGGTAAGCTGCTCACATATCTCGTACGAAACAGTCTTCTTCCCTTCTATAGTCAATGGGTTATATCCAGTATTTCGGCAATATATTCCCATTTCAGTTGACGCTTGTACAGCGACATCGTATGCATCACTATAACTCCCATCCACTAACACAAGCTCAGCACCATACGCAATTATTTGCGCAGCCTTACCAACGGGCAAACTACTTGGTGCTAGCACAACAGCTCTTAATCCACCAGCAGCAGCCATTCCTGCAAGTGCTACTCCAGCGTTTCCTGTAGATGCAGTCATAATAACTTCGATACCTCTTTCCAGCGCATGCGAAACAACTACCGCACTCGCCCTATCTTTTAACGAACCCGTTGGCAGAAGAGAGTCGTTCTTAATCCACACACGGTCACCCAAAGCGCTATTCAGCTGTTCAGCATATACCAATGGGGTTCCACCCACAGTCGAAAGGATGTTGTTGTTGTCGTCCGGTGTTGACACCGGAATCAATCCAGAAAATCGCCATAATGACATCTCGCCCGGCCTCATTGAACCAGGTCTCCATGCCTTGCGCACAAGATCTAAATAATTTATTTCAATATCAAGTACCGACCCATCATCTGAGCAGAGATACTCTGACACATCAGATCTATATCTCTTGCCACACTTGAAGCATACATAGGTAAGCATAGGCCTATCTCAACCTCGTCACACCGTTATTTGCGTGCCACTTTTGCCTTCATTGGCAATTTAGTCCGCCGTATCCCGTCATATTTCCATAGTGCATTCGCCACGGCAGCCGCAGTGGGTACCAATCCGATCTCACCCACGCCTTTTCCCCCGTACGGCCCGTACGGATCTGGCACTTCAATACCGACAATTTCCATATTCGGCATCTGCTTCGCACGTAAAATACCACATTTACGCAACCTAACACTATCAATCCTACCGCCCGTCATCGGTAGATCCTCACTTATAGCATATCCAAGTCCCATATGTATTGACCCTTCAATTTGTCCCTCAAACAATGTCGGATTGAATATTTTTCCAGCATCGTGCGCGGCTATAATATTTTTGATAAACCCACTTTCGTCAAGCGCAACAACTTGTGTAGCATAACTGTACGAGTAATGCGTCTCTTGTACCTTTTGACTATCTCCTAGTTTCGTCGTCCAATCAACACCCCATCTGCCCTTATACTCATTGCCACGTAGCTTTTCGAAGCCGTACGACTCTATATCAGCTTTAAGACCAACACATGCATCGATAATCGCATTGCACATAAGAGATGTAGCTCGTGACGCAGTCGTCATGCCAGTTAGATGTCCGCTCGTAGTATCAATCTCAACACGTATTAGACTCGGGTCTACGCCCGTTTCGTGACAAATAGTTTGTACCGCCATGGTATTTACACCTTGGCCCATTTCAGTCCAGCCATGCCTCACAGTAACCATTCCGCTGTTATCCAGGACTATAGTTACTTCAGAATATTCTGGCATTCCGTTTCCGACACCAGTATTCTTTACACCACATGCGATACCAGCAATCTTTTCATTTCTAAATTTATCCTTAACCGCTTCAAGCGTAGCCCGCATACCCACACCACCCCGTAACACTTGTCCTGTAGCTGTAGTGCTACCATCCACTAGGGCATTATCGTATCTAAACTGCCAACGGTCGAATTCACCCTGATCACACAAATCATCAATACAGCTCTCGATACCAAAAGTGGCCTGATTCACACCAAATCCACGCATTGCACCACTAGGTATGTTATTTGTATATACTGCGAGCGATTCGATGTCTACATTCGGCACATGATATCCACCCGTAGCATGTCCCGCACACCGTTCCATTACTTTCATCCCAACCGAAGCATATGCACCCGTATCACCAACAAACCTAGCGGTTACATAAGTAATCATTCCATCACTATCACACCCAACATCATATCTCATCCAAACAGGATGACGCTTAGGATGCATAGTAATTGATTCCTCTCTGTTTAGTCTGACTTTCACTGGACGACCGAGCCTTGACGCAAACAGGGCTGCATGACCCTGTACAGACAAATCCTCTTTACCACCAAATGCGCCCCCATTTGACACTAAGTACACCTGTACTTTTTCAATTTCAACATCAAGAATACGCGCAATTTGTGTTCTATCCTCATAAACACCCTGACCTTGCGACAGCACATTTATTTTATCGCCTTCCAAGTATGCAATCGCGCACTCCGGCTCCATAAATCCATGTTCTATACGTTGGGTCTCATATATACCGACGCTACGGTACGCACTTTTCTTTTTAGCGTTATCGATATCACCTCGGTATATCACCGTCTCCGACAATACATTAGTGGAGCTGCCTTGATGAACTTTATCCCCTCCCTTACGAAGGGCATCTTCTGTGCTTGCCACTGGTTCTAGTATTTCATATTTCACCTCTATAGCTTTAACTGCCATACGAGCGGTTGATTCATCATCCGCTACAACTCCCGCTATTACATCTCCGACATAGCACGTAGTATCTCCAACAGCAACCATCATCGGCCAATCATTTTTTATTAATCCAATATATCGTTCACCAGGAATATGTTCCGCAGTAAATATTTCAACCACTCCATCAACTCGAAGTGCTTCCGTGCAATCAATTGCTTTTACAATAGCTCGGGGATGGTCACTAAATTTCAGCGCACCATACAGCATACCTTCCAACCTTATATCATCTGTATATTCGTGATCTCCTAATACAAATGTTTCGCCCCTGTATCTTGGCTGCCGTTCTCCAATGGAACCACTACCTTTAGCTAACTCAATTGTTTTTTCATTTCTAATCGCCTCAGCCGCATCCATAATTGAGTCAACTATCTTTTTATAGCCAGTACAGCGACACAAATTTGCGGCAAGCGCTTTTTCCACTTCTGATCGCTTCGGATCACATTTTTTGTTTATTAATGCATCTGCCTGCATCACGATTCCCGGTATACAAAAACCACATTGCAGGCCACCGCCGTTGACAAAAGCGTTTGCATACACTTTTTTACGGTAGTCACTTATGCCCTCTAAAGTAGTAATGTTTTTCCCGACCACATCTTGCATTTTCTTAACACACGACAACACAGCCTTCCCGTCAAGATCGACAACGCAGCAACCGCATGCCGCCTGGGGAGCGCATCCGTCTTTAGGCGATGTAATATTTATTTCATCCCGCAAAAAGCTTAATAGAGTTTTATCTGGATCACCATAATATTCAATCTGCGATCCGTTTACTGTAAGGGTATTACCTATTTCTCCCACTTTATTTCCTGCGCACATTCAAACTCTCTCTTCTCTAACATACGGTATTCCAAGTGCTGCCGGAGCACCAATTCGTTTCCTGAGGGACTCAAACCAGGTTACTACCACAAGTACTACTATGGTTAGTATATACGGCAACATATTCAATAAAGACGCTGGAATATTTGTGCCCGCCGCCTGTAATCGAAATTGAACGGCGTTAACTCCGCCAAACAGCAATGCTCCCGCAACGCTTCTGATCGGATCCCATGTCGCGAATATTACAAGCGCAACAGCGATCCACCCTCTCCCACCAGTAATATTCTCAGTCCATCCTGGAGTATAGGATAGAGATAAATGCGCACCGCCTAAGCCGACGAGCATACCCCCCACTATGGTGTATACATACCTCACACGAAATACATCTACACCCATTGCGTCAGAAGCCTGTGGGTTTTCTCCCACTGACCGTAAGACCAATCCAGCCCGCAGTTTGTAGATGAACAACCACATTATCGGTACCAATAAATACATAATGTAAGTAAGGAGGTCCCGATTAAAGATCGATTCCCCCATAGGGCCTAATTCAGCCAAACCAGGTATCGGAATACGCCCAAACCTAGGACCAATTTGACCTACTAACGGAGATCCATTCACTCCAAGACGCTGCCCCAAAAAACTGGCCAATCCGGATCCAAGAAGTGTCATGGCTAATCCCGACACAACTTGGTCTGCAAGCAAAGTTATAGTCACAAAAGCATGAATTGCCGCCATAAGGCCACCGGCCAACATCGCCACAATAACTCCCCACAAAACACTTTCGGTATGAAAAGCCGCCGCAAATCCAGTTACAGCACCCATTATCATAATGCCCTCAACACCCAAGTTCAATATACCCGACCGTTCGGTTACGATTTCACCTAATGTTGCGTACACTAGTGAAGTGCCAGCAGCGAGCGCGATACCAACAATAGATGCAATTAACTCAAGATCCACTACAACCTCCATTCCAATCGACTAATCTGCAATACTATGTTTTAATAGCGAGTCTATAACGCTGGAAAAACTCACCGCCCAAAACACAAAATAACATAGTGCCTTGCAATACATGTCCCACCGATCCAGGCAGGCCCATAGTCATTTGTATCTGATCACCACCAACAAGAATAGCTGCAAACATATTAGCCACAATAACAATACCCCATGGATTCAACCGCGCAAGCCACGACACGATGATCGCCGTAAAGCCGTAACCCATATTTAATCCTTCCTGTAGACTGTGAGATATTCCAGACACCTCTACCATACCAGCCAATCCTGCCAGTCCACCAGACAACATCATTACACCCACAATATTTCGACCTATGTTTATCCCGCCATACCGCGCAGCCTCCACATTCTCACCGATTAAGCGTATTTGGTAACCCCACTTCGTTTTATCGAGTATTATCCACATCAGAATGGCACAAACAAAGGCCACTCCCAACCCCCAGTGTAGCCTCCCCGATATACGCGCGATCTTACAACATTCACCAAATTTAGCTGATCCAGGAAATCCGTACCCGTCCGGATCTTTCCACGCAACATTAACAAGGTATTGATACCATAATATAGCAACATAATTAAGCATTAATGTCGTGATTATTTCATTCACCTTCAAATAAGCCTTCAATATAGCAGGGACCACAGCCCATACACCTCCCGCTATAATGCCAGCCCCAGCCATCAACGGCAAATAGATCCACTGAGATTCCGGAACGCCAGGAATAAGATCGCCAAGCCATAGAGCTACAGCTGATGCACTCACACCACCTAATACCAATTGGCCTTCAGCACCAATATTCCAGAATAGCATTCTAAATGCGACTCCTACCGCTAGACTTGTCAACATCAAAGGAATTGCCTTAACCAGAGTCTCTGTAATACTATAGTACTGCCCTGCCCTCCACTGTTCAACGCTTCCAAAAGCACCCTCAGCCATTGCTCTGTACGTAGCGATAGGGTCCGCACCAACCACAGCCATCAATATTCCGCCAAACACCAATGCTAGTCCTACGGAAAAGATTGGAACAAGATACACCATGAATTTTGGCGTCTCAATTCTACTCTCGACAACTATTCTCATTTGAAGCTCCCGCTTCCTCCGGCCATCATAATACCAATTTCACCTATATCAGCATGGTCACCATCCACGATGCCCATAATTTTTCCAGAAAACATCACAGCAATACTCGAACTCACGCTGAGTATTTCGTCGAGGTCATCCGATATTAACAATACAGCGTCACCTTGCCTACACTGCGAAAGCAATAATCGTCTGACAGCTTCAGTCGCACCTACATCTAATCCACGCGTCGGCTGTACGGCAATTAACAATCCATTATTTTTCGATGTTTGTTCGCTTTGTGCCATAATCTCACGCGCGAGTATTGCTTTTTGCTGATTCCCCCCTGACAAATTGCGCACCGGCGTGTTCCTATCAGGAGTATCCACTGCAAATTCCTTTATCAATCTATCGGAATACTCACTTACAGCACGGTTTCGCAAAAACAGACCTGTCGATACTGTATTTCCTCTAAACGCCTTCATAATTAAGTTGTCAGATACAGACAAATTACCTGCCAGTCCTACTCCAATCCGATCACCCGGAATATGCCCGACGCCATTCTCAATAAATTTAGCAGGCGACTTATTGGTGAGGTCTGCCCCACACACCCTAACTGTACCGCTTGTCGACTTACGCAGACCAGTTAACACCTCCGCTAGCTCCTGTTGACCATTCCCAGACACGCCCGCCACACCGAGAATTTCTCCTCCTTTGATATCGAACGTTACACCCGACAAAGCCGTTACACCTTTATCATTCTGGGCTGCCACTTCATCAACTTCAAGTACTGTATGTCCATACTCAAAAACCGGCCGTTCCACAGCAAACATAACGTTCCTCCCCACCATCATGTTAGCTAGACTTTCTTTATCTGTATCTGATGTTTCAACGCTTTTTACATTTTTGCCGTTCCGAAGCACGGTTACTCGGTCAGTAAAGTCCATCACCTCATCTAGCTTGTGGCTTATAAAAACGACCGATTTACCTTCTTTAGCCATAGTCTTTAATGTCGTGCCTAACGACTGCGATTCTTGCGGAGTGAGCACAGCCGTCGGTTCATCCAATATCAAAATATCAGCATTCCTATATAGCATTTTTAGTATTTCAACTCGCTGTTGCTCTCCGATTGAGAGCTGCCATATATACGACGCAGGATCTATTTCCATACGATAGCGTTCTCCGATATTGTGGATGCGCCTTCCAATCTCGCCACTATTTATCATTAAGCCATCGCCTGCCAACCCTAATATACAATTCTCAGCCACAGTATGGCTTTGCACCAATCGGAAATGCTGGTGCACCATACCAATACCAAGCCTTATTGCATGCCGCGGAGATTCGATTCTTACTTTTTCTATTCCTTCACCACCCAATCCAAGAGATATTTCACCACTATCAGGTGTGTAAAGCCCGCAAAGTACACTCATGAGGGTCGTTTTACCAGCGCCGTTTTCACCCAGCAAACCATGTACTTCACCGCGATAAACAGAAAAATCTACGTCATCTGCAGCAATCACGCCCGGAAACCGCTTTGTAATTCCGCGCATATCCAGCCCGATTCTCGCGTCGCCACTGATTATCTGAGGCATACCTTATCCATCAGCCGTAATTATTGTACCTGCCTCATCTTGCAATGCAGCTGCCAGGTTATCTATATCAGTAATAATTGCTTTTTGACCTCCAGACTCTACGAATTGCACTATTGAATCAACTTTTGGCCCCATACTTCCTTCTGGAAATTGTCCAGTCTTCCTATGGCTTTTCAGCTCGCGTATCGAAGTGTTGTCGAGCCAATACTCGTTCTCCGTACCATAATTAATAGCAACTCTATCTACATTTGTGGTTACAATAAACACGTCCGCATGGAGCTTCCGAGCTAGTAAACACGATGCGTAATCTTTATCAACAACAGCCTCTACTCCTTTAATTGTCCCATCACCCCTCTCAACTACCGGAATCCCGCCTCCTCCACACGCAATCACTACGTTTTCCGTAGTAACCATTTCTTTTATAGGCTCGAATTCAATGATATCCTCTGGATAAGGTGATGGAACGACTCTCCGCCAACCAAAACCACTCTCTTCAGATATAGACCAACCATACTCATCAGCCATTTTTCTTGCGTGATCTTGCGACATATAAGAACCGATCGGCTTAGTCGGGGTCACAAATGCACTATCATCAGCAGACACCCTAACTTGGGTTACTATTGTAATAACATTATGTGGCATTTCCCGCCTTACAAACTCGTTCCGTAGAGCTTTCTGAAACATGTAGCCAATTGCACCTTGAGTGTCAGCGCCTGCATAATCCATGGGCACTGGATGAAGTTCATCCAGTGCAAGTTCAGATCTCCTTAGTATGTATCCTACCTGTGGCCCGTTACCATGCGTCAAAACAACCGTCCATCCAGCTTCAACAATATCCGCCACATTTTTCATCGCTCGTTTCGCTGCGAGAAACTGGTCTGAGACCGTTCTATGGCTATCGTCGAGCACCAGGGCGTTACCACCAATTGCTACTACAGCAACGCCGCGATTACTCACATGGTTCGTAGGCAAACTGATTACCCCATAGTCAGAGCCATTACAGCCTTTTGAGCATGCAATCTATTTTCAGCTTGCTGAAATACTACCGATTGATTGCCCTCAAGCACACTTTTTGCAACCTCAATATCTCTGTCTGCAGGTAATGGGTGCATATAGACAGCATCATCATTTGCCATTGCCATTATGTTTTCATTTGCAATCCAATCAGAATGCTGGTCCTGCATTGCTTTACCTTCCTCATCGTCAGCTGTAGTCATCAATGGGCCCCATGATTTTGCATATACTACATCTACATTGGCGCAGCCTTCTTCCATGTCGTGCACTACATCAAAGCCTGTTCCGTTCTTGTTTGCTAAATCTCGTGCCTCACCCAATATTTCTGGCATCAATTCAAAACCAGTTGGATGAGCAACTACTACATCCATACCAAACCTAGGCAGCTGCAAAATCAATGATTGAGGGCATGATATAGGCTTCAAGTATGAAGAGGCGTATGCCCAACTAACGGCTACTCTCTTACCTTTGATATCGCCGTTAAACACTTCCATCATTGTCATTAAGTCAGCCAAACATTGATGCGGGTGATAAACTTCACACTGCATATTCAACACTGGTGCAATCGATGCCTCCGCTACGTCTCTAAGATATTTGTTCCCAACACCCCAATCGCAATGTCTAATAGCTATTCCATCAAAATAGCGACCATAAATCTGCCCCAGTTCCATCTCCGTATCTCCATGGGATATTTGAGTTGTTTTCGGTTCTATAAATGCAGCATGTCCGCCTAATTGAGCCATACCAGCTTCAAATGATCCTCGTGTCCTAGTTGACGAAAAGAAGAAAAGCATGGCAAGAACTTTATTTTTGAGCAAGGCATGTTCGAGCCCAGAATTACGTTTGCTTTTCAGCTCCCACGCCAGTTCCAATACATGTTCAGTTTCTTCTTTACTAAAATCAAGGTCAGAGATATAGTCTCTACCACGCATGTCCATATTAATTATTCCTCCTAGTATTAACCACCATTAACATTACTTGATATATTCCCAGGCAACAATGCGTAAAATTCAGTAGCCTTAACAACATCGTCCAGCCTAACAGAATCGTGCACAGTATGTGCAGTCTCTTCTTCACCCGGACCAAACCCAATCGAGGGAATTTTAGCCTTGCCGGCCCAATATATGCCATTTGTAGAAAAGTTCCACTTACCTGTATCCTTATAATCTAATTCCATTACTTTCCGAGTTTTCTGCCCAGCCACACACAAAGGATGTTCATCAGGAATTAGCCATGCGGGAAAATATTTTTCAACCGGATACACATATCCCGTATACGAAGGTTCATCATAAAAGAGTTCTCGTATAAATACGCTATCCTGGCTATTCTGTGGTATTAGATTCTTTACCTGATTAAACACTCCCTCCCTAGTTTCACCCAATGTCATTCTACGATCTATTGTAATAACAGCTTCGTCAGGCACCGCGTTAATACTTGCGGTTTTCACATGCATGTCGGACACGGTAATCTTCCCGTTACCCAAAAACTCATGGTTCCCTAGTTCAGGCTCAAGCTTCTTGATTGCATCAATGATAGGAATGAGTTTATAAATCGCATTATCACCCAGATGGTTACTTGCTGCATGGGCACTCCGTCCTCGCGAAACTATTTCCATCTCGAGTCGACCTTTCTGACCACGATACACCTTCATATCTGTTGGTTCACCAATAACGACAAAATCGGGTTTAATCATTGGATCAACTTCAACAAATGTGTTAGCAGCAATCCCATCGCACCACTCTTCCATATTTCCAAAGTACCAAACAGTCCAGTCGTCTAATAATCCACAATCACGAGCGATAGCCATGCCATATATCATGCCTGGTGTACTTCCTTTTTCGTCACAGGCGCCACGCGCATATAAAACACCATCCTCAATTTTTCCTGTAAACGGATCCCAATCCCATGAGTCTGGAGATCCTATACCAACTGTATCGATATGCGAGTCGTACACCATAGTACGTGGACCACTACCAACATGTCCCATAATGTTACCCATCTTATCGAAACGAATGCCCTGAAATCCGAGAGTCTCCATTTCAGCAGCCACTCTTTTCCCGACTTCGCCGATTTCACCATCCATACTCGGTATTGCCACAATCTCCCGGAAAAATTGCAACATGTTTTTCCGTGCTTTACCTACTTCTGTTTTTACCCGACTCGTCTGCTCGCCCATTGTACAGTTCCTCAATATCACTTCAAATACTGTCTGTTCTTCACGCAACCAATCCCATACTAATGCGATTGTGCCGCTCTACAACTTCATATATATCCAAGGTGCGTAACACGCCATCTTCTACTAGAACGTTGCCATTCACTACTACTAAGTCTACATTGTGACTAGCGCACATCAGCACAGCCGCGCCAGGATCACTCAAAGCGCCCGCGTAGTGCAACTTGTCCATTTTAATGGCAAAAATATCACCACATTTACCTACTTGAATTTGACCGATATCATTCCGTCCAAGTGCTGCCGCGCCACCTATTGTTCCCATTTCTAAGGCTTGTCTAGCAGTGAAGTACTGATTGGATGCGCCTATGTTCAGTTGATCTTCCTCCAATGCTCCTGCTAGTCTAGCTAGTAACATGGCCTGCCTTACCTCTCCCAACATATGACCTCCATCATTTGATGCGCTGCCATCAACCCCAATACCCACATCGACACCAGCATTCAACATCTGCTGTATCGGAGCGATACCAGACGCCAATCTCATATTAGATGTGGGGCAGTGCGCGATAGCCATTCCATTTGTAGCCAGCGCCTCGATATCATTGTTACAACAATGCACCATATGAGCGAACCAGACATCATCGTCATCCCAACCCAAATCCATGACATACTCCAGAGGACGTTTACCGAACCTTTCCAAACAAAACTTTTCCTCATCTTTTGTTTCGGCTAAATGAGTGTGCAATCTAACACCATATGACCTAGCCATAGATGCAGTCTCTATCATAAGGTCTGAGCTAACAGAAAACGGCGAGCATGGTGCCAGCCCTATTTGTACCATCGAACCAACTTCCGGATCATGATATTCCTCAATCAATCTTTGTGAGTCATCAAGTATATGAGCCTCATTCTCCACCAAGCTATCAGGAGGTAGCCCTCCAGCCGATTCTCCGAAACTCATAGAGCCCCTCGTGGGGTGGAATCGAATGCCTAATTCTGCCGCAGCTCTAATTGAGTCATCAAGCCTAGCTCCATTAGGATACATATAAAGATGATCGGCGCTGGATGTACAACCAGAGAGCAATAGCTCGGCCAATCCAACTAGCGCAGATACATACACAGCATCACCATTCATTTTCCCCCATATTGGATAAAGAGTCCGTAACCACTCAAACAGACCTGAGTTTTGCGCTCCAGGTATTGCCCGCGTAAGCGTCTGATACAAATGGTGATGTGTATTAATAAGTCCTGGGAAAACGGTATAACCCGACATGTCAACAGTCGGCACACCAGTAATTTGAGTCTGATCACTGGAAACACCAATCTTGTCTATTATCCCGTCGCGAATCACGATATTAACATTGGACAACTCGGACCTTTCATCATCCATTGTAACTACCAAGCCAATGTTGTTTAAGATTAGATTGGACATATACCGAGTTTACCGCAAATATAATACGTGTCAAAGGATAATTTCTGGCAAATGAGCTAAACTATAGCTATATCATTTGTATACGGCCACAAGATATTTATGTATCATAGACGTATACCAAGCTACAACAGACTATATGAAACAAAACATGCCTGACCCAACACGGATATTCACCATCAACATTCGCGGCAAACTACTAAGGCTACTCCTGCTACTTATAATTGCCGCCTCTACCATAGCAATTTTTCTTTTCCGAGACCGTCTTGCCGCCCTAAGTCAGTATGGATACCTGGGCGTTTTCCTTGTAAACCTTATCGCTAGTGGCACAATACTCCTACCAGCCCCGGGGGCACTATTTACGTACGCCATCGGTGCCGTACTCAACCCTCCCGTTGTGGCGTTAGCGTCAGCAGCCGGTGCATCATTAGGCGAACTCAGTGGCTACGCCGCAGGAGTTTCAGGCCAAGCCGTAATAGGCAACACGAAGCTTTACAAGTTTCTTTACTCTTTAATGCAAAAACACACCAAATTTACTAACCTTATACTATTACTTGCTGCTAGTATTCCCAATCCCTTTTTTGATTTAGTAGGTATGGCTTCAGGAGCCTTGAGATTACCCTTGTTTCGTTTTATGTCTATTACTTTTATTGGCAACTTATTTAAGATGTTATCAATTGCATATGCCGGTCATTACTCACTACAGTGGTTTATCAAATAACTGGTTAATTACATTATTATCGCCTAGTCAGCATTTTCGCTCTCAAAAATAATCTTATAACCGGCAGCTTCCCATCCCAGCAAGCCACCTCCTAGCACTTTTACATTTTGATAACCCAAAGTTCTCATCATATGCGCAGCTCGCAAAGATCGTCTACCTGAGCGACACACTAGGTATACATCAGAACCTTTCGCTAACTCTTCAATGCCCTTCATAAGATATGTTATGGGAAGACAATTTGACCCAGGAATATGAAGGTGTCCATACTCACTTTTTTCGCGCACGTCAAACACTATTGCTTTCTCTGTTTCCGTATTAATAGCCGTGTGCAAATCCTCGGCAGTACAATAATCAACATCATATTCCTTACCATGAACTCCAGCTTCATCGCCGCCGATATCGCTAGATTTTATGATTGGCTGGCATTCAGCGAAGACACGTACATTACAATGATATTGACATATACGACCATCGAGTACATGGTGAAATAAGTGGCTTACCGCATTTTCGCGAGGTAGCAAATTTCCCCTACCGATATATTCAATAAATCCACTTGCTTCCATCATTTCAACAACTTGTGGTCTCGCCCCAACTACATATACATCCCCATTCTGATCACGATACCGTCGTACGACTGCCTCAAGCATATGGATACCACTTACGTCACATTTGTCTACAAGATGTAGCCGCAGTAACAACAAATACTGATCCGGGTGTTGCTCTGAATTACGTCGTATGGCATTCTCCACATGATGTACCGCCCCGAAATACAGGGACCCTTCAATCGCAATCATCCCAAGCTGCGGACACACCGATCGATCAGCTTCGGGCAGAAAATACCGAAAATTATCGTCAGGCACCACCGGCCAGACTCGTGGAGTAGCAGATTGCACCAAATATTGTGCGAACGACACAAGCATTCCAGCAAGCACAGCAAATTCTAATGGCAAGAACAAGGTAGCCATGAATGTCGCTATCATAATAATAGTGTCACCATTTGATGATCTAACAATACGTCCTATCTCTACTCTATTTACCATTCTCCAGGCCGTTACCATAAGCACACATGCCAATCCAGCTCTAGGCAGATAACTAGCAAATGGCCCAAATACAATAATCGCCACGAGCACCCATATGCCCGCATACACGCCAGACATAGGGGTGCGTCCCCCACTAGAGTAGTTAACAACCGTCCTAGTAAACGATCCAGAGCATGTATAACCACTTAGTAATCCTGCAAAAATATTAGCCAAACCTTGGCCCACAAATTCTTGATTGCTATCAATACGCTGCCCACTGTCAGCTGCGACGGATCTAGAGATAGATATGGCTTCAACCAACCCAATTGCAGATACAGCTAGTGCACCTGTAGACAGTTTTCCAACCAATTCAAGATCAAATATAGGTATATTGGCAATTGGCGGTAATTGGCGTGGGAGTTCGCCTAGAACAACGACGTTTTGATCCTGTAGGCTAAAAACGACTACTACTAGGGCCGAAACAACCATACCAATAAATGTAATCGGCATACCGGGCTTTATTGTCGCTACACCAATCATTACACCTAACGTTACAAATCCCAGAATCACGCTGGGCGGATGTATATCTGCTGACCTTTCGCCAATTTGGACCAATATATGGTAGACACCAGGTACATGTTCCACCGGAGTTCCTAATAAATGGGGTAATTGACTTACTGCAATCAATACCCCAGCACCCGCCGTAAATCCCGTAATCACGGAGTCCGACACAAAATTTACTAGCACGCCCATATGAGCCACACCGATCACTATCTGGATTACACCCACCATAACGGCCATTAGTCCAGCCGCTAATATAAATTCGGAGGAGCCAGCATCTGCCACAGACAACAACGAATAGAACATCAGCAGAGATACAGCGTTAGTAGGTCCAGTTTGTAGATGATAGGAACTACCCCACATGCTTCCTACAATCGAAGCAATCACTGCCGCATATAGTCCCATGTATGGAGGTAAACCAGCTATAAGCGCATAAGCGATAGCCTGCGGAGTTAACACAACAGCGACATTCAATCCTGCAATTATGTCGGGTTTCAAATCGTAGGGTTTGTAGTCTTTGATAACATATAATGGTTTAGCAAAGAACTGAGGTATGTCTCGTATTCCCCCCACGATCCAATCAAATGCCACATTACCATTCAGCAGATTATTATTTTTCATAATTTACGCTCAAGAAATAACCACTATGAAAGCCAGTAGGCCTCATCCAGCGGCCTAAGTGGCCTATTGAACCACAGCGGCCGACGTGTTCCATCAGGACTATGTTCTACCGCAGGTTTAGTAAGTGCCATCCATTCCCTGTAAACAGCGACTGACTTGTTCGTATCTACATAAACGTCTCCAGCACTGTCTTCAGGTCCGGCCACCGCAACATTAACTGCTTTCTGGTGCCAGCAATGTCCGCCACTTATTGGGTCAGGGTGAACTCCATGTGTAAGATTTTGTGGCACACCAACATTTTGCCACCAAATGCGTTCGGTATCAGGATCTTCCGATTTCCAGGATGTCGCGCCTCTAATCACTGACAGTTTATACGTACCATTACCATCCGTGTTAATAGAAACTAAATTACTCATACCAGGGCCAACTCCCACACTGTCTCTTTCACGCCATCGGCCGAGATGATGACTAAGGGCAATCACACCTGGCTTTACAGCTTCAGTTAACCAGATCTCATCAACAAAATATCCAATTTCAGTATCGATCCGCACCAAGTCCTTTTCAGAAATACCTCGTTTTTTAGCATCAATCGGATTCATCTATATAGGGTTTTTATGACTGATTTCATACAACCATTTTGAATTAGCGCTACGAGTATGTATTAATGTGGGCAGTCGGAAATTCGGGAGGAGCAACATTTGTCCCATGTCTGCATCGATATTATCTCTATGTACGTGACTCTTAAGAGTCCAAGGAACAACATAACATAAGTCATTCCATCCCCAATCCAATATGGTTTTACTATAAAACTCTAGCTTCCTACTAGGCGTATCAAACCCTCGGAAGTATTTATCACCGTTGCAAACCCCCGTAACAATGCCATCGGAATATACCAAACGATTTTTTCTAGTGTATTCAGTGTCGGGCGGCAATAGTACTTCAAATGGTTTTACCGGACCGGACTCTATCTCAAATGCACCGTATGTTTTCATGTATTTTAATGGGGTCATTCCCTCTTTTTCTGCAGCTTCAGGAAGACCCGGCACGCTATTTTCAAAAATCCACCTATAGTATTCATCTTGGGAGATGGTCTCACCTTCACGATACGGACTCTCAAACCATTTCTTTATCCCGAGACTCCCATCTCTGTCCATACGTACTGACAATTCGACCCAAAATTCATTCTCCTCCCAAACCTCTCCCGGATTAGATTCCATAGTGCTATCACACCTAATTCCGTTCCTTTCCATAGCGACTCTACGTACTGGCTGCCTAAAAGCTATCCACTTGCCAGCATGGGTCTCCTGGCTCACTAAATCGTGCCTTTCACTCGCGTGTCCCATCGGCAATACATAATCCGCATAAGCAGCTGTTTCATTCCACGTCGGCGTCAATGCTACGTAACACTTGATTTTTTCAATGTCCTGCAGCATTTTGACCCACATAAACCCATCTGGATTTGTCCATACCGGATTATACACACGGGTGAAGTACACATCCACTTCACCACGATCTTCACTAAGGAAATGAGGCAACAAATAACTCATTTCATATGAAGACAGAGGCCATTCCTGTGGCATCTGCAAATCGTTCCATGCATTAAATGCCGGAGGAGAAGACATTGGTTTTGGAACAAATTTGTTCCACACATTCGCAGCCACACCACCGCTAGTACCTACACTCCCTGTAAGCACATTCAAAAAAAACAAACATCTTGCAACTTGCCACCCACCAAGATTACCAATACTCGCACTTCTCCATGTATGCGAGGCCAATTTTCCGTTGCTATTCGCTATGTATTTAGCCGCCTCTTCAATTCTCTCTACGGGAATATGCGCCTCTTCAGCTGCTCTATCGAACGTATACTCAGCGTACAAAACACTGAGCAATCTCTCAAAATCCTCGAAAACCAATTCGTCTTTGTGTTGGCGCTCAAAAGAATAATTAGCGAGTGGAAGATCACCAGCTGATACAGCTTCCAAAGTCTCCTGCCAGTTAACCCAGTTATATATAAAATCCCTATCATACAACTTATTCTGGATGATGTAGTTAGCTATCGATAATAAAGCGTATTGCTCACTACCTGGCCATGTTGGTAACCACACATCACTCTTGCTAGCTGTATTACTTAGCCTTGGATCGAGTGTAATAATCTTCGCTCCATTCATCTGAGCTTCGATTATTCTCTGAGCATGCGGGTTAAAATAGTGGCCTGTCTCTAAGTGGCTCGATATCAGCAATATCACTTTAGCATTACTATAATCGGGACTAGGTCTATCAAACCCGCCCCAGATATAATAACCAAATCTAGCGCCTGACGAGCAAATATTGGTATGGCTATTGTGCCCATCGACTCCCCATGCGGTAATGCATCTATTGGTGTAGTGATCGTCACCCGGACGACCAACGTGATACATAATCCCATCGCGCCGAATCTCTCTGCTAGTCCTCATTTTTGAGCTGATTTCATCCAGTGCCTGGTCCCACGAAATCCGTTTCCATTTACCCTCGCCCCGCGCACCCACACGTTTCATTGGGTAGAGTATACGATCAGGATCGTTTATCTGATTATGAGTAGCAGGTCCTTTTGCACAGTTCCGTCCCCTACTCCCAGGATGCATTGGATTACCCTCAAATTTGCGAACCTCATATGTTTTTTTGTCGACATACGCCAAAAGGCCGCAGCCGCTTTCGCAGTTAAAACACACTGTCGGCACCAAAGTGTAGTCTCTTTTTTCCTTGCGTGGCCACGTTTTGCTATCATATTCAGTCCAATGGTCCCATTTATCAGGCGGCGGATAGCTGCTAAGGCGCCCATCCGATTGCAACACATTAATCATTTCATTTTCTTCCATTTTAACTCTCAGTAGCACTCAGCTATTAGGTACTGTCTGCCCTGCCAATATAAATACGTATTCGTAACAAAACAAGCCAAATAGAGCACCCACAGCCACAATTGTCCCAAATCCTGTCCCGGCACCAAACAATACAGTCAAAGGAAGCACATGCCCGCAGAAAATGCCGCCTACCCAGAACCAGATCCTATATTCACCAAACACCATAGCTTGATTCGACATCCGCACCGCCGTTACTCTATTTTTATCAACAATATGTTCGGAATACACGATAACTGCGCTTATTGCAATACCGCCACATAATACCGTAACACAAAAACTGTACATATCACCAACGCCACCAACCCAATTCATTAACATTATGCATATCGCAGAACCGGCGATAGCGGCCTGCACACCCATATGCAGTGGCAAATATTTACCCTGCCACAGCTCCCGACCCTTTGCTTGTCGAAATAAATATGCGGTATATGTAGCAACACAAATTGCTACTATCGAAGACGCTCCTCCCCATGCTAATAGAGTAGCTGGTCGCAACAGCATGTTTTCAAGCTCATCGACGTGTTTAATCTCAAGCCACGCAGCCAAGTTGATGCCCAATATCGAAATAACAATGCCTCCAAATCCCACCAAAATCCATGCTCCCCTTGATAGCCAACTTCGCCACTGAGGTCGGATTATAACCCTCAAAAATCGTTCTGGTCGTTCAAGATCAACGCACAAAAATACGCCCGTCGCCACCATTGCGACCAGAACGATTAGACTCATAACTCTAGAAACCACATCACCAATATCTGCCACTCCCATAGCCATCGCACACATTAGCATTAAGTACGTCCCAGCTGCACTCGCCTTGGTAGTTAGATAAGCTGCCACTGGCCAGTGCCAAGCCTTTTTATGGTTCACATCATACGATACCTGAACCATATGTTCGGCGACTTTGCCGCCAATCTTTACCGGTCCATCAGCAGTAGACGCCTTAGTTAATTTATTAGCATTTTTATCAATTCCCGCATGTTTATTCCCAGCCTCGACGTCAGACCACATATATGTTGATGGAATTTGCACCGAGGCAATAGGGTCGAGGGTCACAGTAGACCCTTCTATATAGAACAGCTTAGGTTTTGTTCCAATCTCAGGCTTTCTTGTTTTCACTTGATTATTATCAATCAACTGCCTAATCGTCGAATGGGGATCATCAATGTCTCCCGAAATAATAGCCTGTTCCGGGCATACAACTACACACGCCGGTTCGAGCCCTATTTCAGTTCTATGCGCACAATAATGGCATTTAGCCGCTGTAAGAGTGTCGGGGTCAATATAAATAGCATCATACGGACACGCCTGTATACATGCCTTACATCCTATACATGCATCACCATCAAAATCTACGATACCATCAGACCGCTTAAACATAGCTGTTACTGGACATATTTCTACACAGGGCGGATTGGCACAATGATTACACCGTGTAACCTGAAAGTGTCTACTACTATCGGGAAACACACCGGTTTCTACATATTTCACCCATGTGCGATTTACGCCCAGAGGTACTTCATTTTCTGATTTGCACGCCGTCGAACAAGCATGACAACCAATACAAAGCCGGTTATCAATTACAAAACCATAATTCATATATTATTCATTACTGGCGAGCCACCTTTCAGCATCAATCGCTGCCATACATCCTGTCCCAGCTGCCGTAACCGCCTGTCGATATCTACTGTCAGCCGCATCGCCACACGCAAATACGCCATCCACGCTAGTGTGAGTTCCAGGAGCAATCGTGTCTATGTAGCCTTCCGTATTCATGTCAATTTTACCGCGAAACATTCCGGTATTAGGACTGTGCCCAATGGCAATAAACAACCCACCGATCATTAATTTACTCAACTCATTAGTATTCACATCCCTCAAGGTAATCCCTTCCACTGCGTTTCCGTCCTCGCTAAGAACCTCTTCCACAACATTATTCCATATGAAATTAATTTTATTGTTATCCCGCGCGCGTTGCTGCATAATCTGACTTGCTCTTAGACTATCTCTTCTGTGAATGACATGTACAGCACTAGCGAACTTCGTTAAAAACAATGCCTCTTCCATCGCAGTATCGCCACCACCCACAACACTAACAATTCGATCCTTAAAGAAAAATCCATCACATGTGGCACAGGCCGACACACCTCGACCCCTTAACTGAGTTTCACTATCCAATCCCAACCATCTAGCAGATGCACCAGTCGCAACAATTAGAGCATCACATGTAAGCTCATCGCCAGTTTCTAGCTCTAAAACAAATGGTCTCTGCTCAACTCTTACTCCAACCACGTGTCCATTTACAAATTCCGTATCGAAGCGTTCAGCTTGAGCACGGAATTGGTCCATCATTTCAGGTCCTTGAACACCCTCAGGGTAGCCTGGATAGTTCTCCACATCTGTGGTTAGCGTAAGCTGTCCACCCGGCTCATTTCCTGCCAAAACCATCGGACTCAGATTAGCTCTGCCTGCATATATAGCTGCAGTAAGCCCCGCGGGTCCTGAACCTAAAATTATCACTTGCCTATGACCATTATTATCTATACTCATACCATTATCCCTCTTTACCTCTTTATCCAAACATTAGTTACCACATAGCAAGTATTTGGATTACTATGTGCAAATAATAACGCAATATTCAGTGTACAATAATAATACATTACGGGAAAGAGCTCTCACAATGTTCCATAGAGGCATGGGTGGTTGGTGGCAGTATCTATCAGCCGAAGATAGCAACGAGTCAAACATAGATCGTCATCTCCTTCAACGAGTGTGGCAATACGCAAGGCCATACCAAGGCCGTATCACCATCATTCTCCTAGCAATAAGCTTATCAGTGCTGCTTGGATTACTACCACCTCTTATATACCGACGCCTAATCGATACTACATTGCCAAACAAGGACTATACCGAACTCAATCTATTGGCTCTCGGAATGATAGCAGTACCTATATCGTCCGGAATAATTCAAGTTGTCCAACGTTACCACAGCTCAACTGTAGGCGAAGGTCTGATTCGCGATCTCCGCCAAACGCTTTATGGCCACATGCAACAAATGTCTTTACGTTTCTTTACCAACACAAAGACCGGGGAAATAATGGCTCGTCTAAACAACGATGTTGTCGGAGCTCAGCGAGCTGTAACCGGGACGCTAATAAGTATAATAACCAACACTACTCGCGTCATCTTCACATTATCCATAATGCTTTCTCTAAACTGGCAACTAACCATTATCAGTATCGCGATATTACCCCTTTTTCTAGTACCCGCACGTAAAGTCGCAGATCGCCTGAGGGACATCACGCGACAATCTTTTGATCTCAATGCTGATATGAATATCCTTATGAACGAAACTCTCAACGTCAGCGGAGTTCTTTTAATGAAGTTATTCGGACGTCAGTCAGATACATACAATAAATTTAAGCGTAGAAGCACTGCCGTTGCAGATATTGGTGTGCGATCAGCTGTAATTGGGCGCTGGTTCTTTATGGCATTAGGCGCAATTAGCGCCACCGGTACCGCACTCGTATTTTGGTATGGAGGCCATCTAGTTCTAACAGGAGTTTTTACAATTGGAACGATCATAGCATTCGCAGCCTATTTGCGTGACCTTTACGGTCCGATAAGCTCGTTAGTGAACGCTCGAGTAGACTTTACAACATCAATGGTTAGTTTTGAGAGAGTCTTCGAAGTATTGGATCTACCGCATGAAATTTGCGACCCGAAAAACGCACATGACCTGTTTAGGCCCGACGGACAAATACGCTTTGACAACGTCTATTTTTCTTATGGCACACACTCCGATTCTACTGGCCTTTCTCCCTCACCATCGCTATCCAACATAAAACGTCCTTACGCGCGACGCAGTGACATGTATGCTACTAATACCCACACCAATCCACCTAACAAAGCAATATCTGAACACTCATGGATTCTTAACAACATTAATTTCACAATTAAGGCGGGTCAGTTAGCAGCTTTAGTTGGTCCTAGCGGTGCCGGCAAAACTACACTCACGTATTTACTACCTAGACTCTACGACCCAACGGATGGATGCATACACATAGACGGATTTGATATCAAAAATGTTAGCCTCGATTCGCTATCCCAAACAATTGGAATGGTAACTCAGGAAACTTATTTATTTCACGACACATTGGAGGCAAACTTAATATATGCTAAACCGGAAGCTTCATCCCGAGAAATAACCGAAGCATGTACAGCAGCAAATCTGACTGAATTTATTGGCGCTTTACCAGATGGATTAGCAACAATTGTCGGCGAGCGAGGTTACAAACTATCTGGAGGTGAAAAACAACGAGTTTCTATAGCGCGAGTAATCCTCAAAGACCCACGTATCCTTATACTAGATGAAGCCACATCATCTCTCGACTCACGTTCGGAATCGCTAATTCAATCAGCCCTAAAACCGCTATTTATTGGACGAACTAGCCTCGTCATAGCTCACCGCCTGTCGACAATACTAGCAGCAGACATCATTCTGGTGATCGAAAACGGTGCTATCGTCGAAAAGGGCTCTCATCAAGATTTGGTCGTTCAGAATGGTCTGTATTCTGAATTGTATAATACTCAGTTCCATGGTAGATCTTGATAGAAAAATGACTAATTAGTTGTGCCTATACGCACATCAATGATTACAGAATATGACCGCCAACCAATCGACAGCCTTGTATATACACATTCCATTTTGTCGTCTGAAATGCTCATATTGTGACTTCAACACGTATGCGGGAATGGACGCATTAATACCTATTTATGTCGATGCTATCTGTGACGAAATAAGACACTATCAAGGCGACAGCGAAATATATATTGAAACCATCTTCTTTGGCGGAGGTACTCCGTCTCTTTTGTCATCTGAACTGCTTGCTAAAATATTTACGTCAATAAATCGTACATTTAAACTGCAATCAGACCTAGAGATAACTCTTGAAGCAAATCCCGGTACTCTAACCAAACCATACCTGGATTCCCTAATAAGCTTAGGCTTTAATCGTATTTCTATAGGCGCCCAGTCAGCAATCACAGACGAACTACAACTTTTAGACAGATTACATACATTCAACCATGTAATCGAGTCATTTAAGTACGCAACATCTGCAGGTTTCCATCAAATCAATTTGGATTTACTATATGGGCTACCAAACCAAACCGAATCCTCATGGCAGGATACCTTGTCGCAGGTTGTCGATCTACGACCACAACATCTCTCGCTATACGCCCTTTCCCTAGAGAACGGAACTCCAATGCTTGCACGTGCCAGCTCAGGAACCATCCCCACTCCAGATCAAGACACCGTCACAAATATGTATGAACACGCCGAAACCTTTCTTGCGCTACACAACTATACTCAGTACGAAGTTTGCAACTGGACGAAGACTTCCAACTACCATGAATGCCAGCACAATCTTCGATACTGGCTAAATCTACCTTACATTGGCATTGGAGCAGGGGCACACAGTTGGTACAAACAACACCGATACACGAATACAAAATTGCCCTACCACTATATCCAACGAATCAATTCAAATCCAGACAAACATCCACTCGCTACACACCCAGGCACACAAGCCACTATTCAATCAACGCTAATCGACGACGAAACAGAAATGAATGAAACTATGATGCTGGGCTTACACCTGCTAGTGAACGGAGTAAGTTACAGAGACTTCGAAAAACGCTTTGGAACCAAATTAGAGCATCAATACAAACGTACTTTATCTCATCTTGAGGACAAAGGACTAATTCAGATCGGCAGCACTAATGTGAGACTCACTAGCTCAGGACGCCTACTGGCTAACAGAGTATTTTCCGAGTTTGTTTAGCGCGGTCTACGTTACACTCATAGTAACCATAATATATAATAAGATTAGCCACGTAAATTACACGAACTAACCATGTTACCGATACGACTCTACTCAAACATATTACTAACGACCTGTCTAGCAATCTCTATCATCTCATGTTCCCTAGTACCTCAAACAAATACACCCAAACTCAACTCCAGCACTGCCGCCTCTCTCGCGCCAATAGCCACTATAGACATGACTCCGTTATACAATAAAATATCAACCAACGGCGGGCAATATTTTGCAGAAATATACGACAAATCAATTATTGTCACAGATCTCCTTTCGCAAACCAACATAACATTACAGGCATCTGATACTCAGTCGGCCGTATTGTCTAAGTCAGGTACATTATTAGCCTCATCATCAGGCACAGAACCTATTGACCTATGGACCTTGCCAAACACTACACCAACCCAACTGTCAGGATCATACGGCCCTATAACTAACATGCTTTTTTCAGATGACGAAAATATATTTTTAGCAATCGATCTCAGCAAAAAAATATATATATGGGACCTCACAAATTATGAATTAGTCTCGTTGTACGATTTCAGTCTATGGCCATCCCAAAATCGACGTATATCATCTGTTTTTCTGTCACCTGACAATTCCACTCTAGGTGTAATGTCTACAGACGATACACCAGTAATCAAACTATGCAGCCTGGCTGACCCAAGCGACTGTCGCACAGTAGATTGGCCAGAAAGTACACGACCATTCTATACCGTGGAATTTAGCCCCAACTGGTCACATTTGGTATTCATATCCGGTGCCTCGGCCCAGGTCTTTGACCTCACGACCAACTCTACAGGACCTCTATTGACACATGAAGATTCAATTAGCAATTGGAAATTCCTACAAGATGGCGACATCTTAGCCATCTATACAGCCGGTACGATAAATCAGCACTACACAGCAATCCTCAAACTATGGGATACGTCAACTGGAGAAAATACACAAACTTTCATGCGAAGCACATACACTTCCGCTACTACAATCAACCCAATAGGATCTCACATAGCCACATCATCCGATACGGGATATATTCACATTTGGGATATTACTACGGGCGCCCAAAAAGCGGTATATTCCAACCCAAATAATGCTATCTATTACTCACTACAATATTCTCCCGACGGCAAACTACTTGCTTCAGTTGATGCCGAGGGATCCATCACTCTTTGGGACACAACAACCCATCAAGCCTTGTTCACTAATTCACTAACCAATTCAATTCCAACCAGCATAGATTTCTCATTAGACGGCGCTTGGTTAACTACACTAACGGATCGCGACCAACTCACACTGTGGAAGCCATCAGACACTCTCGAATAGAGCCATAACCAACCTGTACAATTAATATGTCTAAATTCTTCAGCAACTTGCAGAAAGCACTTCCCAGAGCAGCACCATGGGTTCCTCACCTAGTCACTGCCAGTGGTTTACTATTCGGTTTCTTATCGATAGCCGCAATTTTTGAGTCACATCACAGAACGGCATTAATGTGGATGACAGCAGCAGTAGTGTCCGATGCCGTAGACGGGACCATCGCGCGCAAGCTCAATTCTGCAAACAAACTACCAAATTTTGACGGAAAGAGGTTAGATGCAATAGTGGATTATATAACCTATGTCATGGTACCAGTACTTTTCATCTACAAAGCAAATCTACTGCCATACACTTCCAACAACTGGCTACTTCCCGCAATATTAATTTCATCTGCTTACCAATTCGCTCAAACTACTGCAAAAACACATGATAATTTCTTTACAGGCTTCCCGTCATACTGGAACGTAGCAGTCTTCTACATGCTACTCCTAAAGTCAAGCCCGAACAGCAATCTCGTATTATTGGTTGTACTTACAACACTAATTTTTGTCCCTATAAAGTACTACTACCCAAGCCGTACTACCAAGCATAAATTCATAATAATGTCACTAACATTAATATGGGGCATATCGGGAATCAGCCTAATAATCACCTACCCAACTATTTACCCCATTCCGCTATGGATATCCATATTGTGCTCAGTCTACTATGTTGCTATAAGCATTTACAATACGTTGCAAAGTAAGTCAATCACATTATCCACTAATCCTTCAGTGGATAATACTTAGTTAAACGAGCAGCTTCTATTAGGTCCTCTGGTCTATTAGCATTAAAGAACGATCTTGCTCCAGGATCGACACCTTCTATTTCATTCCGTTCAACATAACGAATATCAATCCCGGAGTAAAATCCGATAACCTTTCGCCCACCTTTTTCGATATATTTCTCAATAATGCTAAAGCAATTTTTGCTATAAATAGCTCGCAACGGTTCGGGATGACTTTGTTCACTCAACCGAGGAACCACAGCATCGTAATGATCGACCACGTTCATCAGATACAACAAAAGCGCTTGACTTACAAATGGCATATCGCAGCTAAGCAGTAATGTATAGTCATGTTTGTCATAATCGAGGGCCGTATACAGTCCTCCAAGTGGCCCAATACCAGGCAGAGCATCTGAGATCAATGGGCACCCAAATCTTCTGTATTCTTCAATGTTATTAGTAACGATAAAGATCTCTGGAAATATATGTGAAATCTGCCGTATTATACGTTCGACAAGCGGAATATCATTAAAATTTATTAGTCCCTTATCAGTACCCATCCTACTGGATTTACCACCTGCCAGTATTGCAACTCCCAACTTATCTATCGAAATACTCATACCATCTCAATTCTTTCCGACCCACCAAACATTATAATATTCACTGCAAACAATTAAACGAAAGAAAATCCAAGCAACTTTGACGCCCCCATTAGGATTGCCAGTAAAAGCACCCACCTAACGAATGCTTCGCCCCGTTTGACCGCTAAACGAGAGGCAACCATTGCTCCCCCTGCATTCCCCGCAGCCAGTGTAAACCCTATTCTCCAGTCCACATATCCATTAACCAAAAACACAACTAACGCAAACACAGTAAAACACAAGACTATAAAAACCTTTATTGCATTGCCTTTCACCAAATTAACCTGCCCAGCATATACTATTCCCATTAGCAGAAAAATTCCTACTCCCGCTTGTATAAATCCCCCATACGCACCTATGAGAAAAAACACAACTACTACCGACACCGAATTCTTTTCTGTTACAACACCAACCCGATTCTCTAACCACGCTCTCGGTTTCCAAAAAACAAACGGGACCATGGCTAGCATTAGCATACCTATAATCCTTTCCATTTGTACCGCATCAACCTGCACAGCAATCCTCGCTCCGATAATCGCACCAAAAACAGCAGGGATCGCATATCGAACCGCCGGCTTTATATCTAGAACTTTCTGCGCACGAAAACTACTCACTGCAACTATATTCTGTATCACAATAGCCACCCTATTGGTTCCGTTTGCTACAGGCGCAGGCAGTCCTAGAAAAATCAGTAGAGGCAGAGTAATTAAAGATCCGCTTCCGGCCAGTGTATTAATAAACCCGCAGGCAAATCCTGCTGCGATCACTGCAACAATTTGACTAAAGTCTGTCATACCAGTCTCTCAATTCTCCACTGATTATTTACATACATCGAATTATTGACCGATATACATCCATATTACGTACACAATGTAGCCCACGACCAATACATATCCTTCCTTTCTTCCCAATCGACGGCGTGTCACCATAAACACGTATAACACAAGCACCGATCCCAACAACAACCATGTAGAAGTAGTTATACCAGCCGCCATAACTTCTATATACTTACGCCCACTCAATATTATCAACAACCATGGTAGCCCTAGACCGATCAGAATATCAAAAATATTAGAGCCTACTGCATTAGCCACAGCCATGCCTCCTCGACCTTGTTTAGCCACGACAATTGACGATATCATATCTGGAACCGATGTACCCGGAGCTAGTATAGTAAGCGCCACTATCACCGGCGGTACACCAACCGCATTTGCTAACGAAATGCCACTTTCCACTAACACCCAGCTAATCATACTAATTAGTCCAATCGATATCAAAAATGCGCGCAAATATTCCGTTCTTGGATTACCCATCAAGGCGAAAAACAATTTATCAAACCAAACAGTTACATTTACCAACAGATTATTGCCACTAGTCGCTTGACTCTCTTTCTCACGATTATTAAGGTTTTCAGAATCACCGAGCGCACGACTTTTGCTCCACCAAATAAGTCCACCCACATATACGGCATAAAAACCAATAAAGATTATTGCTTCCGTCATATCGATTCTATTATCTGAAAATGCCCATAACAATAACGCTACACTTCCACAATACACAAGCACATCACGAGTCACTATAGCCCAAGTTATTCGCAATGGTTTCGCTATTGCAGAGGCCCCAGTAATAACTAAAATATTAAAGAGGGCCGAACCCACTATTGTCCCAATTCCTACGTCTGCATATCCTCCTGGTCTCATCAGTGCAATCAGTGCAATAGCTAGCTCTGGAGCCGAAGATCCCATCGCCATTAAGGTAGCGCCCGCCACATCACTAGATAACTTCATCCGTGCTGATATTTCGTCGAGACTCACAATAAAATATCTATCCGTAAGTATCGCCAGCAGATAGACCGCAACACTGATCGCTACCAAGCACACCGTTACTGTCAAAACCATTTCGCAACCAATTTCATTTTCATAATTATCTACCTCAGATTTTACACACAATTACAAACAAAACAATACATATACGAGCANCCATGTCCTTGCCAACACTTACTGCCTAAGGTAATATTACGCCCACAGAATATCTACTATTATGTCCAAACACCCGATAACCAGAACGTAATAACACCATTTATATCATATTTGAAATAGAGGCACTAAAACCATACACATGAATGCTACAGACCTCTCACTTGGACTCGCATTTGTCGCCGGCCTAGCGTCCTTTCTATCACCCTGCGTATTTTCATTAGTACCCATCTACATCGGATATTTGAGTGGTCAGGTCATATCAGACTCGCCAAAAATCAAAGAATCCAAATCGACACAGCGTCACGCCTTACTGCACGGAACTGCATTTGTATTAGGTTTTAGCGTTGTGTTTATAGCGCTAGGGGCAGCCGCCAGCGTTATTGGCAATATATTGTATGACTACAGAAACACTTTATCTCAGCTAGGAGGATTAGCAGTAATAGTATTTGGCCTCCATGTGATGGGAACTATCACTATTCCTTGGCTTTACTACGATTCACGACCTCAATATCAACAACCTGGCAACAACAAACTAAGTCTATTATCGTCATTCCTTATGGGTGTATTTTTCTCAGCCGGTTGGTCTCCCTGCGTTGGACCGGTACTCGGTGCCATGCTAACCATGGCCCTGACCAGCGAAGGATTAATTACCGGAGTGCAGATGCTAACTAGTTATTCGGTTGGTCTTGCCATACCTTTTATTGTTGCCTCCATAGCAGTTGATAAGGTTGCGCAGATCTATCAAAAACTTGGGCCTAAACTCCGTTATCTCCAAACTGCCAATGGAATATTACTGATAGTAATAGGTGCACTTCTATTCACCGGAACGTTAAGTCTGATGACCATAAGATTTGCCCAATTACCAGTTCTACTAGATTTACAGCAAACCATCGATACCGCAATTGTCAGTCTATGGGCAACAATCAGCGGCTGAATTTAAGGCAGTTATTATTGACTCAAAGCATGTCTAAACTACCGCAGTCACTCTCTCACAATAAAGAACTGCTTGCAGGTGCGGCACTTGGTCTAATACTAGGAATAGTTCTGATTACAACATATCCTGTATTACGCAATATCGACACAATTCTTCACTATCAACCTACCGACAATAACAGCCCCGTACTCGATCCAATCTTACCCGGATCACTAGCTCCTGACTTTAAGCTCGTAGATGCAGTCACAAATCAGCCTGTAACATTGAGTGAATTCTATGGAAAGCCAGTCATCCTCAACTTTTGGGCTACATGGTGTGGTCCTTGCAAGGTAGAGATGCCTCATCTACAAGACGTCCACACCTCCTATTCGAAATCGGACCTAATCATATTAGCAATAAATTACGGTGAAGATCCAAAAACTGTGCTTAGCTTCGCATCTGATCTAGGACTCACATTCAGAACATTACTAGATGAAACTGCAGCAATACAGTCACAATACCAAGTCCGCGGTTACCCTACCACAGTCTTTGTCAACCCGGACGGAACAATATCACACACTCATATAGGAATGCTTGAATCCAGTATGCTCATCCAACAAATAGACAAACTTCTTGCAAAGTAGCTACTAATGAACTCTTCACCTAATCAAACTACAATCGCGCTTATTCAAGCCAAAATAATTAAAGACTGGACGAACATTGCCACCATATTGTCAGGCGCATACATAACCCTCGCACTACTTGCACCTATACTAATGTCTACTAGCTTGCATCAAGCAGGTCAGTTGCTCTATCGCATTTACTCTGCTGTTTGCCATCAGGACGTTTCAAGATCATGGTTCCTCTCAACAAATCATCCATTCTTCAGTCCAACTATCTTGCCTTCATCACAAGTAGCATTCCCAAACAATGTTGCTCCCTGCCTTGAGTGTAGCGCCTTCATTGGCGCTCCAGAGATAGGCTGGAAAACCGCTTTATGTCATAGATGCACGGCCATATATCTTGGCGTATTTGTTGCCAGCCTTATATATCACCTATTAAAGTCTAGGAACATACGAGTACCTAGACTAACCACATTTTTATACTTAATTATTGGACTGTCACCTATCCTTATCGACACTGTCGTACTAACCGATTCGACAACCGTATTTGCTATTTCTACAATACATCTCTCGCATATACTAAGCACATTGACTGGGGGACTCTTTGGCACCTTGAGCATATGGTACTCTTACCCCCAAATCGACACGTACTGCCAAAAATATATATAAACTATTACAGCAAACACCTTATCAAGGCTAATTCCTATCAATTATGATATCCCATTCTGACAATAAGATCACATATTTTACGTTCAAAACAATACCAAACACCAATATTACACATGCTATCTTTGGCAGGTCAGGTGGTGTCAGCCCTTATCCTTACGAAAGCCTCAACATGAGTACAAGTACAGGCGACACCAAACAAAATGTCAACGCAAACATAGCTCTTGCATACAGCTCGCTAAATGTGCCCCTCACTTCACTCAGGACAGTCACTCAAGTACATGGAGCACGCATAATCGCTACCCATAACGAACAATTCCATAATAATATAGAGGCTGATGGACTTATCACTCAAACACCAAACACTTCTTTATTCATGCGTTTTGCTGACTGTGCACCCATAATGTTATATGACCCTATCGTTCACGCAATCGGCCTAGGCCATGCAGGCTGGCGAGGAACCTTAGCTGGCCTCGCATCCTCAATTGTAGAAACAATGAAGTCGACATTTGGATCCAAATCCCACAACCTACTAGCGGCCATTGGTCCTTGTATAACCGTAGATCATTACAAAGTCGGCCAGGAGGTAGCTAATTTATTTCATGAGACATACAACAAAACAGATGATATTCTTCTATACAAAAATGACTCAGTATATCTAGATATTCTTAAGGCAAATATACATTCACTAACTTTATCCGGTGTACAATCAATTGAAACTAGTGACCTATGCACTACAGACAACAACGATTACTTTTTCTCGCACCGAGCCGAACCGAACCCGTCAGGTAGATTTGGCGCCGTAATATACTTAACTTAGCACTTCTCATGGGAAAACAAAATCAAACATTATCATCGGACTCATTAGCCACATCCTACAACGAAACACTTGCTCACATCCAAGATGTAGCGCAGCGGGCAGGCCGTGCTCTAGACGATATCACATTGATTGCTGTCACAAAGAATCAATCAATCGAAGCAATCGAAAGACTGTACGAACTAGGCCACAGAGATTTTGGAGAAAACAGAGTTGCAGAGGCTTCTACAAAAATTGCCTTATTCTCAGCCCAACTGCAATCCAATCCAAGTCCACCCATTTGGCATATGATCGGACACATTCAAAGCCGCAAAGCACGTACATCCGTATCACTATTCAATCTGATCCATTCAGTCGACACCATAAAGCTTGCAAAACGACTATCACGATTTGCGGCTGAATCCGATACTACCGTATCGATACTGTTGCAATGCAATGTCTCTGGAGAACATACCAAGTCAGGTTTCACTGCAAGCGATATCGTTCACAATACGACTCAGTGGTCTGATTTAGTCAACTCAATATCTCAAATCGCAGGGTTGCCAAATCTCAAAGTTGTAGGGCTTATGACTATGGCACCCATAACAAACGAGCCCGAGAAATCAAGGCCAATATTCCGAAATCTACGAATTCTCAAAGATAAGATATTGCAACGTTTTCCACGATTACCCATAAAGCATCTATCAATGGGAATGAGCGCCGACTACGCTATAGCAATTCAAGAAGGTGCTACAATGTTAAGGATCGGAACATCAATATTCGGTCACAGAAATACCAAGTAATACTATATAGACAAGGATCCACTATGGAAGAAATACTTATCAGACCAATTGGCTTCATTTTTTCAATAGTACAATTTGCAATTCTAGGCAGAGTGCTATTGTCCTGGATACGACCGGACCGATCGCATCCAGCAATACAACTACTGTATGACTTGACCGAGCCAATACTCCAACCAATTCGCAACTTGATGTCTGACATGGGCGGAGGCATGTTTGATTTTAGTCCGATAATAGCGCTTCTATTACTCAATGTACTCGAAGGATTGTTGAAATATATTATTACAGGTCTGTTCTAGGTATTTCCCTAAAGCAAATACTGATCAGTGCTTGCCATCCACACTACCCAACAAGCCATTCTGTCATCCAGGAAGCTGACCACCACGCAACTTTATAGCGTGCCAGTAACATAGACAGTCAACACCTGACAATTCTGAACTTACTTCACGTAAAGGAATCTATTACAGTTGTCACAAGTAACGATACTGTTGCCACTACGTGCATCCTGTATATGCCCAGTAGACACACCTAGACCACAGCATGAACAAATTCCATCATTCACCAATGCCACTGCCACACCGCGGTACTTTAACCTAGCAGTATCGTATTTTCCCAGTAATTCCGCCGGAATAACGTTTAACGCAACCTCGCGCTCACTATTCAAATTTTCGATATCATTCGCAAGAGTTTCGTTCTCAAATCCAAGCTCATTCTCAAGTGTTGTACGTTCGGACATGGCGATATTGTGTTGAGCAACCGCATCGTCAAGTTCCGTCTTACAATCCTCTTCGGCTATCATTGCTTCAAGTTTCGAATCTTCTAGCTCCGCTATACGACGAGTCAGAGCTTCTCCCTGATCTTGCAAATCCTTAAGCTCTTTCGGACTAGTAACAGCACCACTATACAATCTATTTTCACCGCTTTTATGTTTACTAGTTACAATATCTATCTCACCCTGTATGCTGGTTTGCTCCTTTGTAGCAGCCAAAACCGAATCTGTAGCTACATCAACCTTCATTGCAGTTTGTTGCACAATTTGATTGTCATCTAGCACACGTCCGATCTCACGCATACGTTGCTTATTCCGTTCAATTTTCGTATCAATTTGTTGTAGTATATATATACCAGCTATTGAGCTCATAACAACATGGATTATATCACCACGGTGTATAATCTAACCAATTCCTAGACAGAAAAGAAATAACTAACGAAACCAACTAAGCATATAACACCAACCCTTGCGAAACCACATATTAGCATCAGTCTTTATATCTGGCATGACCACGCTTGCAGCGGAAGTGTCTGCTTTTCGATTGGTCGGAAATATCTTTGGCACGTCGAATATCGTTTGGTCTTCCATAATTGGACTTATGTTGCTATACCTGTCAGTGGGATATTACATTGGAGGACAATTAGCCGATAAAACACCAAGCGCCACAAAGTATTTCACACTAATCTGTTGGGCATCCATAACTACCGCATTTATTCCTGTCATATCTAGGCCAATATTGCTGTACGCAGCAACCGCTTTAGCATCTCTAAACGCACCCTTTGTCGCTGGAGCATTTGCCGGCACCATGCTTATCTTCGCAGTACCAATAACATTGCTAGGTTGCACATCTCCTTTCGCAATCAGACTTCTAACATCTAATGCTTCTGAGGCCGGATCTGTAGCCGGCCGAGTGTACGGGTTATCAACAATAGGCTCCATACTTGGTTCGTTCCTTCCAGTCTTAGTCACGATCCCACTAATCGGTACACGTTATACGTATATTGTATTCTCCGGTGCTCTATTACTCACATCACTTATAGGACTATGGAAACTTTCATCGCAAAATTCAGTTACTAATACACTATATATGGCTATACCATTTTGTTTCGCAGCTTATCTATGCTCGCAAGGCAATATAAGACCCTATGATGGCCTAATGTACGAGAAGGAATCATCATACAACCTCATACAAGTGATCGAGCGTAATGAGGTGCGCTATCTATTACTTAACGAAGGGCAGGGAATACATTCAGTACACGATCCAAATTCTATCTATACGGGAGGTAGCTGGGACTATTTCCTAGTAGCTCCCTTCTTCAACCCACCACCTTACAAAGTATCACATATGCACAATCTTCTAATCATAGGCCTTGCAGCGGGAACAGTATCTAACCAATACACTCAAATATATGGCAATATCCCAATCACTGGCATAGAAATTGACGCAGATATCATCGACATTGGTAATAAATATTTTGATATGGACAAACCCAATTTGTCAGCAATCCCAGCTGACGGGCGTCTATATCTCAATTATTTATCTGACAAATACTCAGGAATTGTTGTAGACGCTTACAGGCTGCCCTATATACCCTGGCATCTAACCACAAAAGAATTCTTCCTCGAAACCAAATCTCTACTGAGCCCAACAGGCGTACTTGCGATTAATGTAGGCCGCACAAACACGGATCGCCGTCTAGTTGACGCCCTATCAGCAACATTGTTATCGGTATTTCCTACAGTCCACGTCATTGACGTACCAGACACATTCAACTCAATACTCGTAGCAACTAACACAACAACATCCGCCAATAATCTACAACAAAACCTATCATCGCTAGGCCAAAATGTTCACGCACTGCTACCATTGATGCTCGCCAAGACAATCAATAACCTTGTGCCTACACAGCCGAGCGACATGATATTTACAGACGATCGGGCGCCAGTAGAGCATCTTACGGATTCCATTCTACTAAACTATCTTCTAGGTTCAGCCACAGACAAAAACTTTACTGCAGGTCCAGAGCTATAGCCACACTACACATTAGTCACTCTTTACCAACTATTACTTCCATCATCTGGTCATATCCTAGCTTGGATTGATTGTGAAATACAAGCACTAATGGGTGATCGTAGACCGTAAAACTTTCATCCGCACTTCCTAGTCTATGAGTAGTGTCGAAATATTTTTGATTGTCTTTGAGGTCGATACCCGCCGATACAATGGAATTCCCTCTTAGAGATATTCCTGCAAAGTTCGGATGTCGTGTCTCTGCAAGCAACAATGTATAGCCTAGCGTACCATCGAACAAACTTTGGTAATACCTCATACTGTACGGGAACATATCTGGGTTTGATAACACTGGACCATAATTTCTATTACTAGCCACAATTATGTAGTCAGCTTTCATAACATTCTGCGCAATAGACTCAAATTTACTTGCCGTGTCGGGCAAATCAGCTAAACCCAAAGCCACAGAACCGTACTGATCTCTAAACATCAAACTATTTGCCTGTCTGATCTGTTTTAGTGGTAGTGGGTGATCCCATTTTTCAGTCAGAACGGTCTCCTCTATCTCAGCGTTTTCATACATCCAGTTGGAAGCGACAATCCAGGGGTGAGGTTTTTCATACATACTTACATACCCCATTGCATAAACTGTCGTGGTGCCCACTACAACCAGGAGTATAGGCAATCCGTAGGCAACAGATGTTTTCGCAAGTCTAACCAACATACTAGTTGCAAAAATTATTTGAACAGGAATTATCGGAAGCATATATCGCGGATATTTCACATGAAGTCCACCGATGAGCACAAAATAACACACAACCCAACTCAAGAGAACCAACTGTCGAACAACGCCGTCGTCAATTTCCTTAAGACGTAATCTTGATCCGACTTGTATCCCAAGAGCTAATGTACCGCCATACATAAAAACTGTTAGTGGCCAGCCAATCGTCCAGCTCCCTTGTTCAATAATGTGATAAATATAAGGCGCAGTATCTTTATACTGCAAAATAAACGGCCAATCTACTAAGCCTCTTACCATATAAGATTGTAGAGCGATATTGCCGAGATACTCTTGCCATTCAATTAATGCGTATGGATTACATAAGATAAACGCTCCTAATGCCCATAGACTCGGCACAATCCACACCTGAAATAGACGACGCCCAACACCAAGCTTCACCCCTTCAACCCGAATTAATTCACAGCACAGTATTGCCGTGAAAGCAGGCAGTACTAAAAGTACCGCATTCGCCTTAATACCAACTGCTAAACCAATAGCGCCACCTGCAAAATTTAAGTGTTTCAATTTTTTTGAACCTACATACAACACCAAAATCCAAAGCACCACAGTAACTGCAGTAGTGAGTAACGAATCGAAAGTGCCGAAGTGCGCCTGTTGAATAAACTGTACAGTCACCGCGAATAAGCCGGCCGAAATAAACCCGGTTAATTCGCTATTCAATTTCTTTCCAATCAAGTAGACCATCAACAGCGTAATGCAGTCAGCCAATACGGACACATAGCGTCCAACAACCACCATTTGTAAAATCTCTAAGCTATCACCTGTAAGGAACAGGTGCCTTAGTACATAATTGTCAATATCATCTAGGGATTTACCAAAATAAGCCAAACTTTTTGCCACAACAACGCGCAGATAGAGTGGCGCATGTCCATAGGCAAACAATCTCGGTTCGCCGCGCGGTATCTCTATGCCGCTAGTAGTCTTACTATCAGGCCAGTAAAATGGGTTCAGACTCGACCCAGCGTCATATCCATCATTCGTTGTGCCGAAAAATTCTATACTCGTAGCTACTAAATTTATATATCTTTCGTCCGGATGCGTTTGATGTAGACCATCCCATGCAACATGAGATCCTCTACTCAATATACAGACTGCAACAACCGCAATCATCCCAAGTTTCTTTAGATTGTTCGAAAGCCAACTGCTGCTATAACTTCTAATTAGTATTTTTATCACGCTTCAAGAATATCAACAGGTTCGCCTCCACTGCGAGGTATACGGACTTCCTCGTGATATGACCGATCAGTGTTGACAGACCACACATCATTGGTCTGGCCTGCAACAACATTTTTCACCGCCATGATAGCGGTCAGCATCGAATGATCTTGATTGTTATACTTGTGCAGTCCATTCCTTCCTATAGTATGAAAATTACTAAGCCCAGACACCCATTCTTGCACAGTAGCAAGAAGGGGCCCGTAAACAGCGTCATATACTGGATATGCTTTTTGTTGACGCACTACTACTCCATCAAGGACATTGGCCTTATTAGCTAAACCAATCCGTTCAATCTCGATAGTACCCAATTCTAACAGTTCGGTATCGGACATGTTCCATAACCCATCTCCTTCATTACAAAAGTATTCTAGACCAAGACTTGTTGTGCTATCATCGGGTACCATATCACCACTCCAGTTCTTGAAGTTCTGTATACGTCCCACCTTCACATCAGGACTATGAATGTACACCCAGTTATCGTCAAATACGTCGGCTATATCAAGTATAAGCACAACAGTCAGAAAATCCCTATATCGCAGACCATTAGCTGCCTCAACAACTTCCTCCGGCGGAGCAGGGTCTATACAATTAATTAGTTCGTTAAGTGGCATTGTAGAGAAAAAGTCAGTTCCCTCTATATGTCTTGGCCCGGCTGGACCATTGATATCAACGCCATTTACACTGTCTTCATTCCTGACAATGCGTATAACCTCGGATCCAATTTCAACACAACCACCTGCCTCGCGTACGAGCTCTGTTACTTTTTCCCACATCATACCCGGACCCAAAGTCGGGTAATGAAATTCCTTGATGAGTGTTTTGATAACTTCACCTCGCGGAGGGAACAAGGCATTCTTTATTGCTGTTGGAAGAGTCAAGCCTTTTATACGCTGCGCAGCCCATTCGGCTCGTATATCCGTACACTTTATACCCCACACCTTCTCCGTATATGTCTTAAAAAATATCTCGTATAATCGCTTACCAAATCTGTTTACTACCCACTGCTCAAAACTTTCCTCCTTTTTGTAAGGAATAATCTGCGCCATAGCATAGCTAATCACGATTCGTACACTTTCAATTATGCCAAGCCCGCTTAACGCATTAAAAACCCTTAACGGATAATCAAAGAATTTTCCCCGGTATAAGATTCTAGATTTACGGGGTCGCACTACAAATTCCTCCTGCATCCACTCATGCCACAGCTCTTCAACCTCGGGAACCATAGTAAAAAACCGGTGTCCTCCGATATCAAATCTGTAACCTTTATATTCTTCAGTCCTGGCAATTCCTCCCACCAGATTGTATTTTTCAAAAACCGCAACTTCCACGTCGGCTTTTATCAATTCCCACGCTGCAGTGAGCCCCGCTGGTCCGGCACCGATAACTACGCTTTTCCTTTTATCCATTGTCAATCTCTTACTCGTAGCACTGCCATAAATGCATCTTGAGGAATCTCTACATTACCAACCATCTTTAGTCGTTTTCGACCTTCTTTTTGACGGGATAACAGTTTCTTTTTACGAGTTATGTCACCTCCATAGCATTTCGCCAAAACGTCCTTGCGCAACGCTCTTACATTAGCCCTTGAAATAATACGACCTCCAGCGGCTGCCTGTATGGCAACTGGGTACAGCTGACGCGGTATGAGTTTTTTCAGTTTAGTTATAAGCCGCTGCCCAGTACTATACGCGTCATCACGATGAACAATCATTGCTAGTGCATCTACTGGCTGCTCATTAACTAGTATTGCCAATTTTACAAGATCACCAGCCCGATAACAATCAAACTGATAATCCAGAGATCCATATCCGCGTGTACTTGACTTTAACTTGTCAAAGAAATCAACTATCAGTTCAGCTAACGGCATTCTAAACACGAGCACAAGACGTCCTCCACCACTGTGTTGCTCTTCAACAAACACACCCCTTCGTTTTGTAACCAATTCCATCACGACTCCATAATATGTTGCTGGCAGGTATAAGTTAACGATCATCCATGGTTCCCGAATTTCCTGAATCTTACCTTCGTCCGGAAGTCCAGCCGGCGACTTTACTTTGACAACATCCCCGTTTTCAGTTTCAACCTCGTATTCTACTGAAGGAGCGGTAGCGATAATATCTAAATCATACTCTCTCTCAAGTCTTTCCTGAACAATTTCCATATGAAACATACCGAGGAACCCACATCTAAAACCGAAATTAAGCGCATGCGACGACTCAGGTTTGTACACAAGAGCCGCATCGTTTAGCTGCAACTTTTCCACTGCATCTTTTAATACTTGATAGTCATCTCCTTCCACTGGGAAAAAGCCTGCATATACCATTGGTTTAACTGGCCTATATCCAGCCAATGGCTCTATCGTTATTCCGCTTTCTACCCCTATAGTGTCTCCGACTCTACACTGACTAACACTCTTAATTCCGGTCGCCACATATCCTACCTGACCCTCTCTCAATCTATCAGTAGAGGTCATTTCCGGCGAAAAAACCCCGACTTCGAGTGGCTCAAAACTAACTTCGCCCTGTATTAAACGAAGTTTATCGTTTACTGTAACCTCACCACTCTCCATGCGCACATAAATGACCACACCCTTGTACGGATCATAGTGCGAATCAAACACTAAACCTCTGCTGCATTCTGATGCACCTACTGCAGGTGGCCTTATGTGACTGACAATAGCGTCAAGCACTCCCTCAACATTAGCGCCGGTCTTCGCAGACACAATCAAAATTTCATCCTGAGGCACCCCTAGAAGCTCGCCAATATCCGCCATAATTTCTTGCGTTCTCGCCCCATCAAGATCAATCTTGTTTACCACCGGAATAATATCGAGATCTGTTTCTAGTGCCAGATACAAGTTGGCGAGCGTCTGGGCTTCAATCCCTTGGCTAGCATCAACAACTAACAGAGCGCCTTCGCATGCTGCCAAAGCCCTGCTCACCTCGTACGAAAAATCAACATGTCCTGGCGTATCAATTAGATTTAATTCATATTCCCTGCTATCACTATTTACATATTTCATTCGCACGGCGGACGCCTTAATAGTCACTCCTCTTTCTCTTTCGAGCTCCATACCATCTAGTACTTGGGCATGCATATCCCGTTCAGAAATGGTCCCGGTAAGCTGCAACAATCTATCTGCCAGTGTCGATTTACCATGGTCAATATGAGCTATAATACAAAAGTTTCGTATACTATTTTGTTGAACCATCAGTGTCATCCATAGTAATACCAATCAGTTTATCCGAATCTATTCCTATCTCATCACTTCTATTTGATAAATAGGCTAGAAATTCTACGTTACCTGCCGCGCCCACTAATGGACTCTTTATCAAACCTAAAGGTTTCAGGCCTATACCAATAGAGTAGTCCAATATTCTCTTTAGTACTTGTCGATGTATCTCTTCTGATCGAACCACTCCACCCTTACCAACATCTTTTCTTTCAGCCTCAAACTGCGGCTTTATGAGCGCCAGTATATATCCACCTTCATGATTTAGCCATCTTTCCACCTTGTCCAACAAAAGTCTAAGAGATATAAATGACACATCTATAACTACAATGCTCGGTTCCTCAGGTAATTTATTTAGATATCTCGCGTTTGTATTTTCTAGCAAGATCACTCTATCATCTTGCCTGAGTTTCCAATGTACTACTCCTTTACCCACATCGATGCCATACACTCTGGTCGCTCCATGCTGTAGCAGACAATCGGTAAAACCACCCGTTGATATGCCCACATCAGCGCACAAAGTGTTGCTGACAGATAATCCCCATGTCGCCAGACCAGCTTCAAGCTTAATTCCACCCCGGCTGACGTATCGCATGCGTTCATTAATTTCGATCTTACTATCAACTGGAACCATAGTACCAGCCTTATCTATCATAGAGCCGTCCACTATAACCTGGCCGGCCATAATAACTCCCTTAGCTTTTGATCCCGATTCGACCAATCTCCGCTTCATGATCAATAAATCCAATCGCATCTTCGTCATACACATAATTTTATCATCAAGCTATTCGATATATAATATGATTATGAATCATCTACGTCTAATATTGTATTCGACCAGACCGCGACAATGGGTCAAAAACATGTTTCTGTTTGCAGCTCTAATATTTGACAGGAAGCTGTTTGTAATTCCCTACTTGAGTAAAACTCTATATGGCTTTATTTTATTAACCCTAATTAGTGGGGCAGTTTATATAACAAATGACATTCTCGACCTGGAACAAGACAAGCTGCACCCCACCAAACAACTCAGACCACTACCGTCCGGACAACTAACAAAGCAAATAGCAGTAGGCATGGCAATACTTCTCCCATTAGTAGCTCTTCCGTTATCGTTTCTACTAAACTCTTGGTTTGGGACCATACTTCTAATCTATTGGCTCCAAAACATATTGTATTCAATCTGGCTCAAACACATAGTTATATTAGACGTATTACTAATATCATTAGGATTCGCATTACGTGTCGCCGCTGGAGCCACACTAATTGACGTTGAGCAAGGTCCTATTGGCTCCCCCTGGATATACATGTGTGTTGGATTTGGCGCATTATTGGTTATTTTAGGCAAGCGGCGCAGCGAGCTAAATCTACTCTCAGATCTCGCCGATAATCATCGTGCAGTTTTAGCATCCTATAACCATAAATTCATTGACTTATTGATATATTGTGTATCTACATCCACTATTATCTCTTACTCTTTTTACACGTTCAATGCAACATACCATCAGCCAAAAAACCACAGCATGATGCTTACAATACCTTTAGTAGTATATGGCGTTTTCAGATATCTATACTTAGTGCATGTTAAAGGCGAAGGTGGTACGCCTGAACAACTTGTCTTTAAGGACCAGCCACTGCTTTTATCAATAATCCTTTGGATAATCACCGCGACAGTGCTTAGGTACAATTATCGGTGATCAATAAGACTTTCACTTCAGTATCGTCCAGGGCGCCCGGAAAATACATAATAATAGGCGAACATGCCGTGGTTCACGGAGAGCCCGCACTAGCCGCACCCCTAGATTCGCTGAGTAGCATTGCAACCATAAATCCTACACAACCTAATGGTAGTAATGGCCTAAGCATTACCGCACCTGATATAAACTTGTCAGACTATTTACACTCGCTGCATCAAAACCACCCAATTGCGGATATTGTTCGGCGCACACTTCTAGCGATAAATTACCATGACTCTTTATCGGCCAATCTAACGATTACGTCTACCATACCAATCGCATCTGGCCTAGGTTCTAGTGCATCTGTTTCAACAGCAATATCACGTTCCATAGTCAAATTCTTAAATATACCCCTAACTGATAATGAAATATCAGCTATTGTATACAAAACCGAAGAACTACAACACGGTAACCCCTCAGGAATAGACAATACAGTGATCGCACATGAAGTTCCGATGCTCTACTCCAAAGTAAGTCCGCCTAAACACTTGCGACCAGCCCAGTCTCTATATTATGTGCTTGCCGATAGTAAATACCCCAGTAATACTATTGCGACGGTAGATTCGTTTAGTAAGCAACGACTGCTACAAAGCACTTTATTCGACCGCAATATACGTAAAATAGGCAAATTAGCAAGGTCCGCCTCCATTGCATTCCAAGATGGTGACCACACAAAACTTGGCACACTAATGACAAAGAACCACATATTGTTACAACAGTTGGGCGTGTCAACCAAACAGCTCGACAAGTTGGTCAATATAGCAATTGAGGCTGGGGCCAAGGGCGCTAAGTTATCAGGCGCTGGTTACGGCGGTCATATAATCGCTCAAGTCAGCAAACAAACTATGCTCACAGTTGCCAATGCTCTCAAAGCAACAGGCACAAATCCGCTAACAGCAACCATCAAACCACATTCACATGAATAATAATTATTCAAACTTAATTTACATCAAACTTGGTGGATCTCTTATTACCAATAAAAAGACCGAGTCCACTGCACACCCAACTACCATAAAGCACCTCGCAGCAGAGATTTACAATTTCAAATCTTCCAACCCAGCGACTCAAATCATTGTCGGACACGGTGCCGGATCATACGGACACATCCAAGCACTTCGAAACAAATTACATTTATGCGCCCACAGCTCTGAAAGATGGTCCGGAGTACTAGAAGTAGCGCAAGCGGTCTCCCAACTCAGCCGTATTATCCAACGGGCACTACACTTGGCAGGATTACAAGCCAAGTTATTTCACCCATCAGAATCAGCTATTTGTCGCGACAAACAATTAAAATCCTTAGATACAACAAAGATAAAGCACACTATTGACAGTCAAGTAATCCCATTAATACACGGGGACATTTGCTTTGATGAAACCTGCGGAGCATCAATCATATCTACAGAATCTATCTTTGCCTACATTAGCACAAAGTTACAGCCAACCAACATATATATTGCCGGCACGGAGCCAGGAGTATATGACAGCTATCCTGACGGCAATATAATACCCGCAATATCAGCTTCATCAAGGAATACCTATTTCACAAACATAACTACATCTAAATCACCAGATATTACCGGCGGAATGAAATCCAAAGTAGACATTATGCTTGAGCTAATTCGCCATTACCCCGATATCACAGTCCGCATTTTCTCCGGCACCAAACCGGGGAACCTAACTAACGCACTTACCGGACAATACGCTATGGGAACTATACTGTCGGACAATCATCCTCATTCATAATTGTAATTTGGTCTATAATTACACAACAAACTAATCAATAAATATTGTGACAGCTCAATCCCCTAACGACATACTGAAGATACCACGAGACGCAAGTCCTGACGAGATTGCAGCAGCAGTCAAGACTCGCACCGCACATCTAAGGGACCTTACAGACGCATCATCTCAACAGAAGCTAGCCGAAATCTATCAAGCCGCAGCATTTTTACTATGGGAGACAAAGAACAATGCTCGCTCACGGACGGCTCCAGGCAGTATGACTCCAATTACAAATGCTGCACCTCCCTTACCGTCAAGCCGCCGGCGCAAACCACATCCACGGGATCGTAAACGTAGATCTGCGCTAGCACCACTCATGATTATGGTCCCTACATTAGCAGCTGTATCATTATTCCTGCTATATCCCGACTACACAATGTCTGCCGCGTGGACACTAGTTGATAAGTTCACAGAATTAACTACCGACTCGTCGCAATCGTCTATAATCTCTACTCCACCAACTACTCCAGCAATACTGCCCATACCAACTACAGATATAGTATCCTCATCCTCAGCCTCACCCGCCGTGATAATTTCTACACCATCCACCTCCATGTCACAGCCCGATCCTACTGAAGATACATCTCCAACTAAGATCCGCGCCTGCGTCACTATATCGTCATTAAATGTCCGTACTGGCCCTAGCGCTTCTTACGAAAAATTATCTTATCTACTTGAAGGAGAGTGTGTAACCCTAGTGGCTCAAAATGACCAAGGAACTTGGGCGCTCATAGATACGCTTCCTCGTTCTACCGAAGTTTCCGGCTGGGTGTCACTTTCTTATTTGAACTATACCGAACCTAATAAACCATTGCCGGTTGCCACTACAACCAATCCGTTACCCGCACCACCAAAAGAGTAAGAATATTGTGTAAAGTCACCCGATTTGCGATTCAACAATTATCATATCGATCATAATGCAAGAAATATTCTTTTTTGATGAAGGTGCCACTCCACTTCCTTCACACGAGGTACACATTGAACATGCTGCTGCTCAACCATTCACTGATGGCACTCGCGTTCAAGTGACGATTACGCTATCTCCGTTCCAGGAAAAGCCCAATTTAGCAATTAGCATTGCCGATCAAAATGATAAAACTTTAGTCACCGCAGAAGTGCTAGAGCCCATCTCCATCACTACAGAAATTACTCTTCACATCAAGCCCAGAGAGCCACGCTTATCTCACACTCTGGTTGTTAAACTTTACTACGAGGAAAACGAGTACCAAGACACGAAAGTTGTAGAATTTTATCCTATTGCTAAAGATCCCACTTGCTAAACATCAAGATTGCGGACCTCTTTAGCATGAGTCTGTATAAACCTTCTCCTTGGCGGCACAGCACTTCCCATCAACATATCAAACGTCCGATCAGCTTCAGCCGCATCCTGTATTGTAACTTGCAATAGCACTCTAATAGCAGGATCCATCGTAGTGTCCCACAGCTGTTCGGGGTTCATTTCTCCCAATCCTTTGTATCGTTGAAGGCTAGGTTTACCATTCTTGCCCCACTTTTCAATCAGGTTATCCTTTTCGTTTTCATTATATACATAAGCACTTTTCTTGCCTTTCGCAACTCTATATAGCGGCGGTTGAGCTATAAAGAGGTGTCCTCCCTCAATGAGGCTTTGCATATACCTGAAGAAAAAAGTTAACAACAATGTCCTTATGTGACTACCATCCACATCAGCGTCCGTCATGATAATAATTCTGTGATATCTAAGTCCCTCAAGATCAAATCCGTCGGAGATACCTGTGCCCAAGGCCGAAATTAATGCCCTTACTTCGTTGGATCCGAGAATCTTATCAAGTCGTGCACGTTCGGTATTTAAGATTTTGCCGCGTAGAGGAAGTATTGCTTGAAAGTGTCTATCTCTACCTTGCTTGGCGGACCCTCCAGCCGAGTCGCCCTCAACTATATACAGCTCACATTTTGCTGGGTCTCTTTCTGAGCAATCTGCCAATTTTCCCGGAAGAGTCAAACTTTCTAGCGCACTTTTTCTTATTACTAAATCGCGCGCCTTTCTAGCAGCATCGCGAGCCCTCGCTGATGTTAAACACTTCTCCACAATAGATTTTCCCATCCGCGAATCCTTTTCTAGTTGCTCAAGCAAGTAGTCGCCCAGAGCTTGTTGCACAAGCGCAGACACCTCTGGATTCATCAACTTAACTTTCGTCTGACTTTCAAACTGAGGATCCTTATGTTTTATGCTAACTATGGCAGTGAGTCCTTCTCTAGTGTCCTCACCGCTGAAGTTCTGATCAGCGTCCTTTAGTAGATTGGCCTTTCGCGCATAGTCATTCATTGTTCTAGTTAGCGCTGACCGCAGCCCAGTCATATGGGTTCCACCATCAGTAGTATTGATTGTGTTAGCAAAGGAGTAAGTAGATTCGGCAAATCCGTCATTATATTGCAACGCAACCTCAACACCAGTCTCGTCAATTTCCTTATCCACATGAAGCACGGGATGCAATGTTCGCCTATTTCTGTTTAAATATCTTACAAACGACTTGATTCCACCCTCGAAATAGAATGTCATCTCTCTACCATTTCTTTCGTCAACAAGACATATTGTGACAGCACGAGTAACAAACGCCATCTCTCGAAATCTTTGCAGTAACACTTCAAATTTATACGTATTATCTTCCCTAAATATCGAAGTGTCGCGCATGAATTTTGTTTTTGTACCACTTATACCTTTTGCTGCCTTACCGATCTTCTTTACAGCTGCCTGCGGCAAACCTTGTTTGTATTGTTGATACCATATTTTTTCGTCACGAGTAACCCAAACTTCACAATTGCTCGACAGTGCATTTACCGCACTTACTCCAACCCCATGCAGACCTCCTGATACTTTGTATCCTCCACCCCCAAATTTTCCGCCAGCATGAAGCTTTGTCATCACCACCTCTAAGGCGGAAACCTTTTCTGCAGGGTGCTTGTCGACAGGAATCCCACGACCGTTATCGGTTACAGTTATACTTTCATCGTCATGAATAGTAACCGACACATAGTCACATTCACCCGCCAAGGCTTCGTCAATAGAATTGTCTACAACCTCATATATCAAATGATGCATAGCTCGTGAGTCAGCACCACCTACATACATGCCAGGTCTACGCCTAACAGCTTCTAGTCCTTCAAGAACCTGGATGCTGCTTGCTCCGTAACTATCGACTTGTTTTTTGTTCTTTTTAGTTGTCTTCTTCTTTGTACTTTTCGCCATTATCCTTATTCCCTCTCAGTGCTCTTTTGACTACACCCAACGACTCAGAAGAACCGCTCTTAACTATTTGTACTTCATCAGTCCACCGCATTCGATCTTTGTAAAAATGAAAGGTAGAGGCATACAACCCAGTCGCCACAAATGCGTGCCCTACTATTCCTATCAGCAATACCCATGAGTCTGATGCTGGTATCAGCCACAAATATCCAAGCCCCCAAAGAAGCAATACTATCAGTCCAAATAGCCCAACGACTGACGGCATATTAAATCGCACTAGCAACAAACTGTTTCTTATAGCTGTATTTACCGTTTCGTTGTTCATAACTATCCCATGCGCTGCAAATGCCACATAGAATAGGCCCCACACCCATATCGCAACTCCAAGAGACACAACAAGCCCGCTTACACTAGAATGCACTAGCGCTCCTAGACCAGCCAGCATTGAAACAGCCACTCCAAACACTATCATGGCTAACACGATACCTATTGCGAACCCTACTATCCTAACCCATCCAGTCCATATACTTTCAAGGAGCTCTGAGTCCTCAAGTTTTTTTTCACTTGGCAAAGTGCCTTGTGCTATAACTGCAAAATATATTACTCCCAAGAACAGCCCAGCCAAACTCACTACAAACACTACAATCGCAGCAGTCAACCAGCTTGTTATTGAAATCACCAAACCTTCACCTAAAGGAGAAAGTCCAATTTTACTAATAACCATACTAGGAACACCAAGCGGTGATGTACTAAGAAAGCTAAAAAGGTTTAACGACTCCGCAAGACTATTGAAGCTCATTTCAAGAATCTGAGCCGATTCAACCGGCACATCCTCCCCTCTAGTGACTAGGCTCCCAAAATTCCTGAATAACTCAGCCACACTTAACCTAGGTCCGAGCCACAAAAACACATCTAGAAGTAGCGGTATAGATATGAGCGCAATTTGAGACATTACTGTCTCAAATCCTTTGCCAAATGAATCGATCACCCCAATGGGAGGCGTTGGTTCAACCTTCGTTCTACTTTGCACCCGCAGATTTTACCATTAACGCCTGCCTAGAAGGTCAAATTTATAGCCAGTAACTAACGAAAAGGTTGACCTTGCACGCACACTCTATTACAATTCAGGTAACATGTACGATGATATGAAATCCTACCGTGCCATCTCTGTCTATAGCTGAATACTTCACTGTGTATACATAACCTATGGAACAATTTGTAATTAACGGTGGAGTACCATTGACTGGCACTTTGACACCATCTGGCAACAAAAACGCCGCACTTCCAATTCTGGCCGCCTGCCTACTCACTGAAGAGCCTGTTATTCTACATAACATCCCTCAAATCGGTGATGTATTAACTTTAAAGCAGCTGCTTGAACATCTTGGGGTAACAATCGATGAGAAAGACAAGCACACATGGATAGTACACGCTAAATCTATAGTAGGCCATGCGCCCGATCCCACGCTATGCCGCAATATACGAGCATCAATATTACTAGCTGGCCCTATGTTAGCTCGCCATGGACAGTTAACATTACCTCCGCCCGGTGGTGATGTTATAGGACGGCGCCGTCTAGACACTCATATTCTTGCCTTAGAAGCATTAGGTTGCTCGATAGAAGGAACCAACCCATTCAAATTAATAGCAAGAAATCTCGTTGGAGCTGATATATTACTAGATGAAGCAAGCGTCACGGCCACAGAAAATGCTGTGATGGCCTCAGTACTTGCAAAAGGAACTACTGTACTTCGCAACGCAGCATCCGAACCACATGTTCAAGAGCTCTGTATGTTTCTCAACAATATCGGAGCTAGTATTACAGGCATTGGATCAAACATGCTTACTATACACGGCGTTAGCGCACTGGGTAGCGGCGAGCATACAATTGGTCCCGACTACCTCGAAGTAGTGAGCTTCATTGGCGCCGCGGCAGCTACTGGCGGCAAAATACGCATCAAGAATAGTGGTGCCAATCACCTAAAAATGGCGGAGCTCGTTTTTGCCAGGCTCGGTATAGAATGGCAAATAGAGTCAGGAGATATAATAGTATCGAGCGATCAAACCCTTAAGATAATACCTGACCTCAATGATGTCATACCTAAAGTAGATGACGCGCCATGGCCTGGTTTCCCTGCCGATATGATGAGTATAGCCATAGTGGTTGCCACACAATGCGAAGGCACTGTTCTATTTCATGAAAAACTATTCGAAAGCAGATTGCATTTTGTCGACAAGCTAAATGGTATGGGAGCACAAATTATAATGTGCGACCCTCATAGATGCATTGTGCAAGGCCCTACGATACTTCAATCTCAAACACTTGAAAGTCCGGACATCCGCGCCGGTATGGCACTATTAATAGCAGCGCTCTGCGCAAAAGGCACATCCATCATCCGAAACATCAATCAGATCGAACGTGGCTATGAAGGCATAGACGCCAAATTAAGATCACTTGGCGCCGATATCCATCGCCTGTAATCTCCTTCTGTCTAGTCTTGTTTTTCCAACCAATCCCTAAAACACAATCTCTTTTCGGGTTAGCCAGAACTCCATGCTATACCAACCCCGCCTGGCCCTACGTGTGCTCCAACCACAGGACTCAATTCAGTCATCAATGTCTCTACTGCATTAACGGCAGCGCTGCACTCTTCAAGCACAAAAGCCGCATCATCTGGCGAAGATGCATGCAAGCCAGCAAGTCTCACACCACTCTTTCCGCTCACAGCTTCTGTAACACTATCAATCAAATACTTCAGAGCTTTGCGTCGTGTGCGAACTTTACCCGCATCCTGCACAATACCATCTCCTACCGTTAGTATAGGCTTGATATTCAGGGCTCCACCCAACAATTTTCTAGCACCACCTATTCTGCCACCACGGTGCAAGTATTCTAAGCTATCTAGAGTAACCAAAACGCCTACATTTTCATTGGCCGCTCGTGCTGCCTCTACACAGGCCGTTAGACTGCCTCCTGCCTTGGCCTCTCTAGCACCCGCCAAAGCCACATACCCGGCCGCCATCGACATGGTTCGTGTATCGATAATTTCAATATTCATGTCAGGCATCATACTTTTTGCTTGTACTGCGGAATTCAGTGTTCCAGACAATTCCCCTGACAAAGTAACAACTAAGATATCGCTTGCTTCGTTACCGACTCTCCTGTACATCTCTTCAAATTCAGCGACACTTGGTTGAGTTGTGCTTGGAAACACAGGGTCATTCCTTAATCTATCGTAAAACTCAGAGGCACTCATATCAACACCGTCAAGAAAAGTCTCGTTACCCCAGACCAGGGTAAGTGGTATCACATGCATACCATATTCTCTGATCACGCCTTCTGGAATCGTCGAAGTGCTATCTACTATCACAGCTACATTATTATTACACATCGTAAACCTCCAATGTTTACAATCGAACTTATCTTATACGCCGTTTACTCCATCCTGTGGATACTCAATCATTTGATTGATTTTACCATTATTTCACCCTATTTCTAATAGTCGCTTTATTTTATGTACAAGCTACCCAGTATTTTTATTAAAATAACCTCATAAATTATACGACACAAGCATTGAATGATATACTTGTGTCTAGAAACGCTTTAACGCCTGTACACGAAATATACACCATCAATGAATACTGAAACTCGACCCATCTCCAACCATCTTGCTACATTGGCTGGTGGCTGTTTTTGGTGTCTTGAACCCATATTCTCCAATCTTATTGGCGTACTAAAAGTAACTTCGGGCTACGCTGGCGGATCTACAAAAAGCCCAACCTATCAGGAGATCTGTACAGGAGCCACAGGACATGCGGAATGCATCCAGATAAAATATGTACCCCAGGAAATCCCATACGATACGTTACTCGACGTGTTTTTTGCTTACCACGATCCAACAACACCCAATCAACAAGGCAATGATATTGGCACTCAATATCGATCCGCTATCTTTGCCCATAGCGACATTCAATTCACTACCGCAGCAAATACGATCGAGCTTCTAACTAACAACCAAATTTTCAACAATCCCATAGTCACCGAATTAACAATTCTGAAAAAGTTCTATAAAGCTGAGGACTATCATCAAGAATATTTTCTCCGAAACCCCGATAATCCCTACTGCAACGCAATGATTACACCAAAGTTGCATAAGCTTCGACTAAAGCACTCTCATCTGCTTAAGAGTACATAAAATCACACGCCATAACAGTACAGCTAAGATTCAATGCAGTCTTGTATTATTCGCCCTTTCATGTATTTAACAGCCCCACCTGATATCAAAACTCTACCACCTACGATTTTACATCCTACATCTCCACCTCTGGACGACACCTGTCTAGCACTCATACAAGTTTTACCCAAAATTTTCCCCCAATAAGGAGCCAGTTGGGTATAAGCCGAACCGGTCACGGGATCTTCATTCACGCCTAGTTTTGGACCAAAAAATCGCGCCACAAAGTCGTATCCACTAGATTCTGCAGTAGCAATAACCCCTCGTAAAGGGACTTTATGTAGTTTATCAAATAACGGCTCCATACATCTCACCTCGCTTTCATGTCTGAGGACTACTATATAATCTTCACTCTTTAAAATCTCTACCGGACTTACACCAAGTCCTTCAAGTAACTCGCTAGGCGCATCGCATTTTAATGGTGGCTGCGCAGGGAAATCTAACACAATCTCACTTCCGTCTCTTTTGACATACAATTCTCCAGATAACGATTCAAATCGGATAGTCTCTTTCCTATATCCCAACTCATTAAACAACACGTATGCTGCCGCCAATGTTGCGTGTCCACACAAACGTACTTCACCAACTGGCGTAAACCATCGAATATGATATTTGCCTTTTGATTCAACAAAAAATGCCGTCTCTGACAGGTTGTTCTCGGAAGCCAATGCCTGCATCATATCGTCGGATAGCCATTTACTAAGCGGTATGACAGCAGCAGGATTACCTTCAAACAGATTATGAGCAAACGCGTCAATATAATATACAGTCAACATATAGGTTGGATATTCTCACTAAACATCATTGTTGCCAATTACTTACAAATTCGATGTTAATCGTAATTCTGATAATTCAAATATATTAATAACATGCTAATACAACAGCGTTATAATTTTACCGGTAATTATATTTATTGTAAAACATATTAGCAATCTTACACCAACCAGGTCCATATCTTAACCGCACTCGAGATACCGCCAATGGCGATTTACCTGAGCTTCAAAGAAATATGGAGGAACAGAACAAAATATTTTTTGTTTAGTTTAGTTATTGCCCTAATCTCAGTGTTGGTGTTATTCACGGCAGGACTAGGTGAAGGTCTGGCAACGAACAACAAGGAGTATCTCGAAAAACTAGATGCAGATCTATTAGTTTTCCAAACAAATGCAAATTATTCAACAATTGAAAGTAGACTTGACTACAAAAAGTATAAGCGTACACGCCGCATCGAGGGAATAGCCGATGCTGGGCCAATAGCTTTCAGTAATGTAAAAGTAGTCGTAAACCCAAGCGAAGAGCCAGTCGATGTTTCCTTTATCGGAGTAGAACCTGCACGACCCGGTGCTCCTAAAGCATTGCTCGGCCACGATCTCAAGTCATATCCTTCAAAAATTGCTCTAATAGACCAAAACACAGCCGATCTGATAGATGCAAAAGTTGGCGATAAAATAACAATCAAATCCACTCAAGGTACTGAAGATAAGCTTTTTGAGCTTACAGTAACCGGAATTGCTGACGGCCAACGCTACTTTTTCCGACCTTCAATATTTGTCTCTCTCAGCACGTGGGACAAACTTAGACCTAAATCCGACCCGGACAATTATACAACTCAACCTGTACTCAACATAATAGCAGTGAAAGCTGAAGATATCGTTAGCACTTCCTATCTTGAAAACGCAATTCCAACCATAATTGATGACGTGGAATTAACAGATATAAAAACCGCTTACGAATCTGCTCCCGGATATTCAGAACAGCAGGGCACTCTAAATACAATCAAAGGATTCACATTCCTGATAGGAACTTTAGTAATTGGAGGCTTTTTTCAAATTCAAATATTACAGAAATTACCGCAAATAGGTATGTTAAAAGCAATCGGAGCCCCAAATCGTCTTGTCTCTGCAGCCGTGATATCCCAAATTATTATAGTAAGTCTAATTGGAGTCATTATAGGTACATTAGCTACCTTTGCGCTTGCAGTTACTCTACCTTCCAACGTCCCTGTGTATTTTACTGCCTCTTCTGTAACAGCAACTATCATCACTTTGCTACTTATAGGTCCAATCGGTGGAATGCTCTCGATTAGAATGGCCCATAAAATAGAGCCTCTCACAGCACTTGACATGTAATCTCACTATGGACACTTACATACTCAACACCATAGACTTAAGTAAGACATACAAATCAAATGAGTTAGTCGTTAAGGCTGTCAACAAGGTCTCCCTCCAAATCAAGCCAGGAGAATTTATAGCTTTGGTTGGCCCTAGCGGATCTGGTAAAACGACGATGTTAGCAATGCTAGCTACACTTCTCGAATCTACCGAAGGCCACATCTATATTGATGGCGAACCATTTGACAACATGAACGACAAACAGCGAGCAAAGTTCCGTAGAGAAAAGATAGGATTTACGTTCCAGGACAACAATCTCGTTCCCTATTTAACCGCTGTTGAAAATGTCGAGTTAATGCTCCGATTAAACGGAATATATAATCCAGTCGACGCAACCAGAGTAAAAAACCTTCTACTCCGACTAGGATTAGACGAACAACTGAATTCACTACCATCACAAATGTCAAAGGGAGAACAACAGCGCGTTGCAATAGCTCGCTCACTTATTCATGACCCACGAGTAGTACTAGCAGATGAACCTACTGCAAGTCTTGACACCCAAAGAGCCAAACAGGTTGTTCAAATTCTTTCCGATCTGATCCACGAGGAACAACGGGCCGGAATTATGGTCACTCACGACTTAAGAATGTGCAAATATGTCGACAGAGTAATACAAATGGTAGACGGCACTATAAACCGCATAATTGCTGACCCAGCTGATATCGATATCCTAGCAGGAACTAGCGAATTCGACAAACTTAGTACACCATCATTACTTTAACGCCCATATATAAGCCAAAATAGTTATACGAGATTATACAAATGATCGGAACAGATATCTGGATAAGTACACTAGCACCACTATTAGCCTGCACTGTAGCACTCTGGGCAGTAAGTCTGCTGCTCAAGAATGCATCAATCATCGATATATTCTGGGGACTAGGATTTGTTGTATCTTTCTGGCTCACATATATACAAACATCCCGAAACAATAACATTACAACGATTCTGCTCGGTGTCCTAGTAACAGTATGGGGATTGCGTTTAGCAATACATATATTGTTACGAAGTATTGGCAAAGGTGAGGACAAACGATATGTACAATTTCGCGCAAATAGTGCCCCACATTGGTGGTGGTCTAGCCTATTTAAGGTTTTTCTACTACAAGGATTGCTTATCTGGTTGATATCTGCACCAATTTCAATTATGCAAGTATCTCCTACTCCAATGAGTCTGATAACTACAATTGGCTTATTAGTATGGATCATAGGATTCGTATTCGAAGCTGGATCCGATTGGCAACTCATGCGTTTCAAATCAGATCCAACCAACAATGATAAGCTGCTTACAACTGGTTTCTGGGAAATAACTAGGCACCCAAATTATTTTGGAGATGCAACGCAGTGGTGGGCCTTTTGGCTTATCTCAGTAACACAGGCCACATGGTGGACGATCTTTTCACCTATACTAATCACAATATTACTGCTAAACGTATCCGGCGTCCCCATCACTGAGAAGTCTATGCGCAGAGACAAACCTGATTACAAGTATTATATAGATAACGTGCCATCTTTTGTGCCAAACTTTCTCAATATTTTCAGGAGTGATAAATGATTCATAGATTGGTAACCACCCAAGTAATACCGCAACACCTGGATGTAGTTTGGGACTTTTTCTCCACCCCAATAAATCTCAATACCCTTACGCCACCTGACATGAACTTTGAATTTATAGATGGAGCAGACCAACCAATGTTTTTAGGTCAGCTCATCCAATATCGCATTCAAATTCTTCCTATAGTCAAAGCCACTTGGCTAGCGGAAATAACACATTTGGAATATCTTTCACACTTTGTGGACGAACAAAGACTCGGGCCTTATCAATTCTGGTACCACGAACATAGATTCACCGAAGTCCCAGAAGGAACACTTGCAACTGACACAGTGACCTATTCCATCCCATTTGGTCCTCTAGGTGGTGATATAATTCATGCACTTGCCATCAGACCAAAACTACAGTCAATTTTTTCATACAGACAATTAAGGATAAATCAACTTTTCAACGTAGGGTAACTTCCTGATGAAACCTGTATATCACTCATCAATAAATCAATATGTATTATTTCTTACAATAGTCGTACTTCTACTAACTCCAATTAGACCAGCGTATGCACATCAACCATTCTTCGAGAATCCAGACTCCACACAGACCAACCCACTTTCTATCGCAGATCCCACTATATCAACAGCACTATACGCAACCATCGACTCCTTGACTGACATCGATTATTACATTTTTGATGCTATTCAAGGATCAGATATTCTTGTTGGCATTACAATACCTCAAATAGAGGGTCAGCTGAACTTTGCTCCTACGGTAGCAGTCATCGGACCCGGCTTACCAGCCAACATTATTCCCGCGGTAATTACAACTGATTCAGAGCGGCCAAATGGATCCCTCATACTAACACCAGCGGAGCCAGAACCTTTCTTTGAGCCATTCTCACGCACCAGCTACTGGCGCCGACAACGCGAATATGTCACATTACCTAAAAGCTCACAATATACTATTGCAGTATGGTCGGAGTCTGATATACGCACCGGGAAATATGTTCTTGTCGTTGGAGATCGCGAAATACCAGGCGGTGACCCAGATTTCTCAGCTAAGCTCAAAGCATACTTGACGCCTATCCAAGATCAACCTAACGCAAAAAATTTACCAGTGTGGGAGAGACTAGTGTTCTGGCTAAGAAAAATACTCAGCAACTAACGCGCAGCCATACATACTACGTGCCACAGAACGTACGCGTAACTAGCTGATCATCACTCGGTGGAGTGGCATAATAGTCCAACCCCGACCGGTATAAATAGGGAAATTTAAGCACGTCCACAAAATCATTAAATGGTCCGTACTCCCCCTCTTCTACGGCTATATTAATAGCCCCTTCAACAATGTGATTTCTAGCTATATAAATCGGATTTACACTATACATCAATGCCTGCCTATCCTTCTCGCTAGTATCATCTCTGTTACACCTATCTTTCCACCGACTAATCCAATCCCGATATCGAGAGGAAAATTGAAACAAATCTGAAACATTACCAACACCATCGCTGCCTCCGGAAATGTCTGACAGTCTTCTAAACGCTAAAGTAAAGTCATCTTTCTCACTATTCAGAATTCCAAAAAACTTTACAAACAAATCATCATCATCCTTTTCTTCAGTCACCAATCCAAATTTTTTCCTAGCATGTTTTTGATAAGACCGCGAGTATAAGTCTGGAAAAAGCGATAGGGTGTTCTCTAGATCCCCCAAAGCTTTACCTTTATCATCTCCTAGTATTGGCAGCAAGGCCTGCGCCAAGCACGCTAGGTTCCAATGACAAATTCCAGGCTGATTACGGTAGGCATACCTTCCTCCACGATCAATTGAACTATACACCGCATGCTCGTCAAATCCATCAATAAATGCGCACGGCCCATAATCAACTGTTTCACCACTCAGCATCATATTATCTGTGTTCATTACCCCATGAACAAATCCAACTAGCTGCCATCTAGCAACCAAGTCAGCCTGTCTTGCCATTACAGAGCTTAACATTTCCAATACATACTCCTGAGACTCATTAATTTCCGGATAATGCCTATCAACGACATACTTAACAAGACTATTCAACGATTCGAAATCTCCATATGCAGCAAAATACTGATGGGTTCCAATACGTATATGACTACGAGCCACTCGTGTCAATATCGCTCCAGGCAGTTTACCTTCTCGTATCACCTTATCTCCCGTTAGTATCGCACCAAGTGACCGGGTGGTTGGTATGCCCAAATGATACATAGCCTCAGACACAATATACTCCCTCAAAACCGGCCCAAGCGGAGACCTTCCATCACCACCACGCGAGTATGGAGTCGGACCCGACCCCTTGAGTTGTATATCAAACCTTGAATGCCTTGAGGTAATAACCTCTCCAACTAGCATAGCCCGTCCATCACCCAATCTTGGTACATAATGACCAAACTGATGTCCAGCATACACAGCAGCAATTGGATCGGCTCCGTTAGGCATCTCACAACCGGCCATCATGCTTATACCTTCGTCACTTGCAAGCCATTCAGCATCAATATCCAATTCATCAGCTAACTGCCTATTAACCCTAATCAACTCTGGTTTACTAACATCGCTAGGGGAAACGCGTCGATAGAAGGTATTCGGCAATCTGACATAACTATTGTCGAAGCTAATTGGTCTCATTATTTACGTTCGTTTCTAACAAACAACCATGTGCCAAAAATCACAAATGTGCTAAATAAACCAAAAATAACAATCAGGTTAATGGATGGCTCAGTCAATACAACTGAATTATATTCTGTTTTACCTTCGTAATAGATGCCTCTAGCCAAGTCTACTGCATATCGCATTGGCGACAGTCGTGAAAGAACATCCATCACTATAGGCAAATCGCCAATAGGAGTAAACACGCCCGACAGAAATATTTGCGGAAGCATTATAAAGGGAAATATTTGATTGGCTATCCTTTGACTTTTCAAGTTTGACAAAACTAATATACCAAACGAACCCCCAAACACACACACTATCACACTAACAACTACCAAACCCAACACAACAGATATATCAAATGGAATACCAATCACAACGCCAAACCCAAGAATAGCAATGCCTTGTATTAGAGACACTAGTGACTCTCCAATTATCTTCCCAATCACAATGGTGTAACGTGATATCGGAGACACAAACACCTCCTGAATAAAATCGTTCTGTCGATCTTCGATGAGGGAAATAATTCCTAATGCGCTCGACTGAAATAGTGTCTGTGCCAGGACTCCTACAAACACAAAATGCATAAAATCATAATCGATCATACTACCTAATCCTGACTGAAAACTACCGCCTAATATGCCAATAAAGATAACAGGAAATATCAGAGATGTCACCAATCTAATTGGGTCCCTTATAAGTTTCATTAGGTCTCTATATGCAAGCGCAACAACAGCACTCAACTCCATGAGTCTTCTCCAATTATCTTCAAGTAGGCATCTTCTAATGTAGCGTCCTGAGTTTCTACGATATTTAAAGGTGTCTCAATATTACGCAAGACTCTATGGATTTCACTCGGATCAATCTGTATCCTAATTCTTCGATTAACCTCATAATTCACGCCTAGCGAATCCAACTCGTCAACCAACGCCGATCTGTCATCGCAGTCCACAATAAGATACGCACCAGCCAAGTCCGATTTTACTTCTTCAGGTGAGCCCAGGCTAACAATCCTGCCTCGGTCAATAATACATATTTTATCCGCATTATTAACCTCCTCAAGGTAATGCGTAGTGAGAAATACGGTCACTCCATTTCTTTCTTGTGCATCAGATAGATATTCCCAGAGATTCCGCCTACTCTCCGGATCAAGCCCTGTAGTAGGCTCATCTAGAAAAAGCACCTTGGGAGCATGGATCAGGCCACGAATAATTTCTAGCTTCCTCTTCATGCCACTCGAAAAAGTATTGATCGGTTTATGTATCTCCGACGCAATACCTAGAACCGTTGCTAGCTCCTCCACTTTATATTTATATGCCGTCGGCATTGTACCGAATGTAGGTCTAAAACCATACATACCATACAATATGGCATGTAATCTAATATTCTCCTCTGCAGTAAGATTCTCGTCCAGGCTCCTATTCTGAAATATTATTCCAGAATTTCTGCGCACTCCAGACGGGTCAGTATCAACGTCATATCCACACACTCGTACTGTTCCACTAGTCGCTATTAATGTCGTTGTTAGAACAGAAATAGTAGTGGTCTTGCCAGCCCCATTTGGTCCCAGTAACGCAAAAAACTCTCCTTGGTGCACATCAAACGAGATGCAATCCACCGCGTTACTCTTCGACTGTGGATATCGCTTCGTCAAACCTTTTACTTCTATTACTGGTTTCATATCTCTGTATACCTAAACAAATTCACATGTAGCTCGTCCGCCGGACAATGCATTATCTATCCGACCATAGCCATGCCGCTCCACGTACGCCACCAGAATCTCCATGCACAGCTTTTCTTAATGTAGTGAAACAGTCATCCGAAAAAACATAGCTCAACCACTGATTAGGTACACTTTCGTAGAGATAATCGATATTAGATAATCCTCCTCCCAATACAATTACTTCAGGATCCAAAACATTGATAATGGACGCGAGGCCTCGGGCTAAACGGTCCACATAGTCCTCAATTACATGTCGTGCTTTGGGATCATTTGACTCAAAGAGACGCATTATTTCTATGGGCTCAACACTTCGCCCAGTTAAACGTTGATAGCCAGCCTTCAACCCTGGTCCTGATAAATATGTCTCTATGCATCCATTAAGTCCACAGTAGCATTCAGGTCCCGGCAGCTCAGATGTTCTCGGCCACGGAAGAGGATTATGACCCCATTCACCGCCAATTCCATTTAGCCCCGCCACGACCTTTCCGTCAATAACTATTCCGCCTCCAGTGCCAGTACCAATAATTACACCAAACACACTAGCACTGCCTTTGCCAGCACCATCCACTGCCTCGGAAAGAGCAAAGCAATTCGCATCATTAGCCAGCATAATTGGCCTACCGATGGCATTTTCAAGGTCTTTGTCAAAACGCTTACCAATTAGTTCGGTAGTGTTGGCATTCTTTATCCTACCAGTACTGACGGATAATGTACCTGGTATTCCAACACCAACAGTCCCCGACAGTCCGATAACACCTTCTATATGCCTAACCAACTCATCTATTGAATAAACAATCTTGTCATAACGATCAGCTAGACCGGCCACAGGCGTATCGATCCTGTAACGCATAATTTCAGTACCGTCAAAGTCAATAGCAATTCCCTCGATTTTAGTACCACCTAAATCAATTCCAATTCGACAACTGATACTATTTTGCATAAATCACCTTTTAAATAGATTACCACTACATTAGCCAGACCATCTACACATAAACATGAGTAACAATATTCTTCATTCAGCTTTTCAGATGCATCGTCAACAAATCTCCCCGGTAACCATCTGACTCAGATATTATCTGCACTCTCTACATATCATTTCTTTCTAAGCAACATACAAATTTTTAACAACCATCGTTAATACATTTCTGATCCGATCTAGCCATGACTTTATTATATAATGGGGCCACGGAGAACAGACCATGAGACAAAACAACATAATCGTACAAGTAGAGAGTCTACCCGAACTTATAAGATCACAAACGCTTGAGTTGAACGATCGGGTATGCAACCTTTTCACAAAGGAAATGTGTAATAGCATAGACCACATAATTACGACTGGATGCGGAGACTCACACATGGCGGCGATCGCAACCGAACTAGCATTTGAGCAACTCACAAAGATATCGACTGAGCCCCTCAACGCACTAACCGCAAGCAGATATGCTCTAGCCACCAACCACACCAACATCACAAAAAACACCCTTGTGATTGGCACATCCGTATCAGGCACAGTAGTACGAACGCGCGAAGCATTAGGCATTGCTCGCGACCAAGGCATGATTACAGTCGCTATTACTGCTAACCCATCATCACCATTCGGACAAACGGCTAAGCATACCCTGGACTGTACCGTACCAAATTTCATTGATTTTCCAGGCGTACGTTCATACCGAACTTCTTTGGTGGTGTTGTACCTTATAGCCATCAGAATTTCAGAGGCAAAAGACATAATCACTCCCACTAGAGCGCATCAGTTGCGCAGCGAACTTATCTCCACAGGAGATGCAATTGAAGCCACAATAGAAGCTAACAGGGACACAGTCATAGAATTAGCGCACAATCTTACGACACAGAACCATTTTGTCTTTGTAGGGCATGGTCCAAATTACGCTACAGCCATGTTTGGAGCAGCTAAGCTCCTCGAGGCAGCCGGAACACATGCTCTAGCGCAGGACACAGAAGAATGGGGGCACTTACAATACTTTACTAATGCCGATATAGATACACCAACATTCATAGTTTCACCAGGTAGCAGGAGTCACAACAGAACAGCGGAAATGCTTATTCCTATGAATAGAATAGGACGTTATACGATAGGAGTCTGTCCATCTGGGGACAATACAGTAGGAGAACAATGCGATGTCTTTCTGCCCGTCGTCGGTAATACACCTGAGATATTTTCACCAATCGTCTATCCAACAGCCACCGAGCTATTTGCAGACCATCTAGCCTCAAATTTAGGAGAGGATTATTTCCGTGGATTTAAGGATCTCTATGACGTCACAGACCTTAATCCATTAAATGGAAATAGCATCCGCACGAGTCAACAAGCTACACTAGATGAGATACTGAAAAATCAGAGTTAGCACATGCTCTACATAAATAACTGCTAATTCAAACAATACGCTATGGTTAACTATATATCCAATCCTACACAGCCAAACCTGAGCCAAGTCACAGTAATAGGTGATGCTGGTGTTGATATCATAATCCAACTACCTAAATCACAGGACCAGGCGACTTCATTCAACATAATTCGGCCAATCCTTTCACCGGGTGGAACAGCAGGAAACACATCATTATCTCTTGCCCGACTTGGTCATGATGTAACCATGTTTTTTGCTATCGGCTCCGACAGCTACGGGAAATACTTACTGCGCGCATTAGAAGACGCAAATATAAGTACGGAACATGTTCATGTCTCACAAGATCATTTCACATTGCATGTCAATGTAATCATTGACCACCTAGGCGAGAGGCACTTCGCTGGAAATCCTTATGGCAACTGGGCTTCCGTGTATTATCCGCCTGATAAGGTATCCCATGAAGCAATTGCCAAATCTAGTTGGTTGCATACCACTGGCAATAGTTTCGATCGTGGAACTACTCCCCAATCTACAATACGATCCATGACAATAGCAAAACAACACAAAATTCCAATATCGCTTGATCTTAACCTGCGCGATCCAAACAATCAACTACCTAACCAGTACAAACACGCCATATCGGAAGCAATAGAACTTGCCGATTATGTATTAGGGTCTGCCGATGACGAAATAGCACTTTACACTCAAATAGATGACCGGAGTAAAGCCGCGCTTGCACTTTCGGCCGGAAAGCGAACCATAATTTCGAGATTAGGTTCAAACGGATGTCTAGTAGCCACACCGTCAGGTGAAATTACGAAGATACCATCCTATAAGGTGAAAGTGGTAGACACCTTAGGAGCCGGAGACTCATACAATGCCGGTTTTATATCTGCAAAGCTAGATGGTGCTTCCACAATCGAAGCTGCCAGAAGAGGCAATGCAATAGCTGCACTCTGTGTAGCAAGTGAAGGCGTAACTGAAAACATTACTATCGAATCAATGCAGGCACTTATGAATGGTTGATTACTAAACCCAAACACTATCACAACCATGTCACTCTTACAAACAACAGCCATAATATGGAAAATAACATTAATCCAACATACTCCTTACCCAACAGCCTTCTAAACAGACCACTTGCTATCCTATCTTTAGGATCATTCGTTCTAGAGCGAGTAATTAAACTATCTGGCTGGCCACAGGCTGGTGGACAAGATAATATCACTATAGAATCAATTACCAACACCTTTGGAGGTTGCGCAACGAGCGTTGCCTGCTTTGCCGCTCGCTTCGGGCTCAAATCTTCAATCATTAGCATGATCGGTGACGATGAGCCATGCCTTACCGCTCTTAAGGAATTACGTGATGCTGGCGTAGCCACAAATCACATGTCCCACTACACCAATGAACAAGGAAGTCTTATTCGCATCCTTGCCGACCCAACTGGTGAATGGGCATCCTTGAGTATGATAAATCCTAACCTTCAATTCCGCATGGCAGATCTTCCATCCATTGACTACTTCAGAACCACTAAGATTCTGCACATCGACGGCTATGCATCCCTTAGCCCACTAGGTAACGAGGAGGTAGTATTTGAAGCCATCAGTCGAGCTACTGATGCGGGTTGCGTTATATCAGTTGATGCTTGCGTTCCCACCGCTAAACATGCCACCGGCCTATTGAAACGCATATTCGGTTACGCAGATATTACCTTTGCAAATCTATCCGAAGCACAATTACTCACAGGAGCCGACACACCAACCGCCATAATCGATTCATACCGCCGAATGAATTTAGATTTAGGGATAGTAAAAAACGGAATGCACGGTTCCTACATAGCTACTCCAACATCAAGCGTACATATTCCTGCATACAAAGTAGATGTGATAGACTCCATAGCCGCAGGGGACGCATATGTAGCCGGACTGTTGGCTTCCTTATGCAAAGGAATACCACTCATCGAGTCCGCCAAATGTGCAAGCGCATCCGGAGCACTAGCTTGCCAAGGTGCTGGCTCTTTAAGTAACCACTTTTCATTTAGTGATGTGGCCAAGATGATTTCTCAAGTACAATAACTATACATTCCAAAATAACTTTTCTGGAGTTGCACTAGCAAAAAACTAAGTATATTACACACCGAGCATAGGACAAATTTAAGCAATATGAATAAACTACCAGAATACATACATGAACGCATGGGCGGAAAGCTACAAAAAGGCCAGATCGCCGACTATGTAATAGTACCAGGCAGTCAGGCTCGAATCGAAACGATAATCTCCTACTGGGACGAACACAGTAAACTAGCGCACCACTATGAATTTTTGGTACATTCAGGCATGCTGGAAGGACAAGCAATCACCGCATGCTCAACGGGAATAGGCGGACGCTCCACCTCAATAGCAATTGATGAGATGGCGGCACTTGGGGCCAACACCTTTGTCAGAATAGGAGTTACTGGTGGTATACAGCCAAATATGCAAGTCGGAGACTTAGTAATTGCATCTGGTGCGGTCAGAATGGACAAGACCAGTGAACACTATGTATTTCTCGAATATCCTGCTGTAGCTGATTTGGAAGTTACATGCGCACTGATTGCAGCTGCACAATCGGAAGGTTGTAATTTCCATGTGGGTATCGGAGCAACTGCATCATCATTTTATGCAGGCCAAGGTATAACGTGTCTCAATGGTTACCGTACTACTAAAATGGATGCCATAGCTTCTGACATCAAAGCAGCAAACGTTTACGACTGGGATTCAGAAACTGCAACTATATTCACTCTTTGCAATCTTTACGGTCTCCGAGCTGGGCGCCTAAACGTAATAGTAGATGATCCAAATACAGGTCTTTACAATCCAACTGGCGAAGAAACTGCAATCAAAGTAGTTACCGAGGCTGTCAAGTTACTAATGAAATGGGACAAAACAAAACTCGCCACAAATGACGAAGTTATGCTACCCGAATATCCTCCCAAAATCCATGCAAGCAAAACCCAAGGAAATAAATAGTCATGTCAAGAGATTATGTCCACAGAAACTTTGGTGGCAAATGTAAACCCGGAGATATAGCCCCATACGTAATAGTAACAGGTAGTAAGACTAGGGTCCGAAACCTAACGTCAAGATGGGACAAGTATGATGAGATAGCTGACGACTACGAATTCCTAGTTTGTACAGGTACACTTCATGGAAAACCAATTTCAGCCTGCTCTACAGGTATTGGCGGTATGTCTGTATCAATTGCCATTGAAGAACTCGCACGACTTGGAGCTAAAACGCTACTTAGAATTGGGGTAACGAGTCCTTTAGCAGATGAACTTGATTATGGTGATTTAGTTCTAGCCAAAGGTGCCGTACGATGGGACGGCACAAGCCACGATTATGCTATGCCCGAATATCCTGCCATTGCACATTTTGAAGTACTTATGGCCTCAATGGTAGCCGCTAAGACACTGAACTACCCATACAAAGCAGGAATAATAGCAGACATGGCTTCGCTTGGACCAACAACACATGATGGCTACAGAGGATATCTTGCTACAAACACAGAAATAATGGCTGCATCTCTACATAATGCCGGCGTACTCAATGGAACGGGCGAAGCAGCCACCATGCTTGTACAGTCCTCAATATACGGGCTTAGATCAGGAGTAATTAACGTCAATCTTCTCAATCAAGCGACTAAAGCCTGGGACCCAAAAGAAGATGATCGAGTAGTCACCTGTGGATTAGAAACTATTTCCGTATTGCAGCGCTGGGATGAGTTAAAGTTGGAATCAGGCAATCAGTATATGGTTCCGCAAATTACAACATAACTAACTAAAGTAAAGCCAGTGCCTTACCTTGCATTAAAACCACACTAGGCTCCACAGCTATTCAACCTCAATCGTTATTTCGTCACCAACTATTTCTACAGGGTAAGATGGAATGCCTCTTATCGCAGGAAAAGATAGTACACTCCCATCACGTAAGTCAAATTTCGCTCCATGCCGCGGACACTCTATCTCATAGCCCTCGCATTCTCCTTCAGCTACAGGCCCATCGTCATGCGAGCAAATATCGCCTATGCAATAAAACTCACCACCCACATTGAACAAAGCTAGCCTTTTTTCACCCACAGCAAACATCATTTTCTCACCTTCAGTTACTTCATCCTTCTTAGCAATCGTAATTCGCATATACTATTAACCTATTCATTAACTCAATACTAAACTTCCTAGTCTTCAATCCATTCCTGAACGCCATAAGCACCAACCTTTAATACCTTCAAGCTAAGCATTGCGCATTTTAATCGTACTGGACCAAGTTCTATTCCAAGCATATCCAGAATATCATCTCTAGAATATTCTTTTATCTCTTCAAGACTTTTGCCTTGAATATCTTCCATCAACATAGATGCCGATGCCTGAGATATAGCACACCCTTGCCCCGAAAAGGCACATTCCACCACTCGGTTGTTTTCATCAACCCGTAAATCAATGCGAATCATGTCGCCACACAACGGATTATCATCTTGATAAGAAATATCGGCGGGGGCTAATTCACCTTTAAACCGAGGGTTTTTGTAATGGTCCAATATAACTTCGCGATACATATCTTCCATAAGATTGTCCTTGCCTACCCAAACACTTGCTTGACTTTATGTAGACCTTCAATAAGTTTGTCCACATCGCTGTATGTATTATACAAATAGAAAGATGCTCTTGCAGTAGCCACTAATTTATAACGTTCGTGGAGTGGCATCGCACAATGATGGCCAGCACGTACAGCTACACCATCCCCATCCAATATCTGCGATATATCATGCGGATGTACACCATCTAGGCTAAAAGCCGTCACGCCACCACGCATTTCGGCTTCTGGACCATAGACAGTGAGTCCGGGCACTTCATTTAGTCTATCCATCGCATAAGAAACTATATCCTGCTCATGCTCCCATATGCTTTGCATACCAAGCCCATTCAGGTAGTTTACTGCCGCTCCCATACCAATAGCCTCTCCTATAGCAGGTGTACCCGCCTCGAACTTGTATGGCAAGTCATTGGTATCAAAATCTCTTAAGTGGACTCTTTTAATCATATCGCCACCACCAAGAAATGGTGGCATTGCATCTAATAATTCATATCTACCCCACAATATACCCACTCCTGTTGGCCCACACATTTTATGAGCCGAAAAGGCAAAAAAGTCCACGTCCAGATCTTGGACATCAACCGGCATGTGTGGTGCTGATTGTGCTCCATCAACAATTATTAGCGCTCCATGATCGTGGGCATTAATAGCCATATTCTTGATTGGATTGAGTGTTCCCAAAACATTCGACATATGTGTAACGCATACAGCTTTCGGATTTTTATCTAGAAGTTGCTCGTATACATGCAAATCGAGCAATCCATTATCATCTACCGGTATAATATCTATCTCCAATCCAATACTTGCAGCAAGCATTTGCCAAGGCACCAGATTGGAATGATGTTCCATTTCGGTCAAGATAATCCGATCTCCGCTGTTTAAATTTGTGCGGCCCCAGCTATTTGCAACTAGATTGATAGCTTCTGTCGTATTTCTGGTATATATTATTTCTTTTTCGTTTGACGCATTAATAAATTTACCAATAGTTATGCGCGCATTTTCATAACCCGCAGTAGCCTCCTCGGCCAAGGTGTGTATTCCTCGATGCACATTAGCATTGTTGTTGCTGTAGTAGTCATTCAAGCAATCGAGAACTTGCTTTGGCTTTTGGGAGGTTGCTGTAGTATCCAAATAAACTAATGGCACATCTTCTTTCACCATCCGTTTTAACGCAGGAAAATCTTGTCTTATCACGTTGGCGTCAAATCCACCTTTCATTATGAGTGTATACCTCTACACAATAGCCGCGAATCTCGGACAAAAACTGAAGTTATCGTTATTTTTTTCATGCCATCTTGTCCACAACGGATTCCTTCAATCTCCCGCGAACCCCGTCAAATGGGATGCGCTCCATAATTGGGTCGAAAAATCCATCAACCACAACCTTGCGAGCTTCTTCGTATTCAATACCACGCGACATCAAATAAAATAAATGTTCTTCTTCTAGTCTGCTTATCGTAGCGGCATGTGTACAACGCACATCATCTGCCTGTATCTCTAGACCAGGTATCGAGTCAGCGCGCGCGCCCTTAGCCAATAGCAAGTTCCTATTCGCCTGAAACCCATCTGTTTTCTGTGCGCCAGGTTCGACATTAATCATGCCTTGCCAAACAGATCGACTCTCATCGCGCAACGCACCCTTAAATAACAAATCGCTTGTTTGACCTTCTGCTCTGTGATTTTGTTGTGTGTCATGATCCATGTGCTGTTTACCAGCGGCAAAGTAAAATCCCGACATACGCCCCCAAGCTCCTTCTCCAACCAAATCCAAGTCCAAGAATGATTTAGTTATCTTGCTTCCAATTGCACTAAACACCCAGTCTAATCGGCCATCACGCCCTACTTGCGATTTCTCATGTGAAAAATGATAACAGTTCTCGCTCAATGATTGTAGCTCAACAAACTTTAACTCCGCGTTATCACCAACAAACACCTCAACCGTGCCAGCATGTAATTGTTCAGAGTTTCCGCTATCAGACGCTAGCTCATGCACATAAGTCAACGATCCTCCATTTTCAACTACGATCACTACTCTTGAAAAATGTGCGTGTCCGTTTAACCATAAAACTGAGTGCAAGGGCGCCTTAACATGCACGCCAGCCGGGACATAAACAAACACACCCTGATCTACTAATGCACCCGCCATTGCAGCATGTTTGCCATCTGAAACATTAACTATTTTTGATATGTACTTAGCAAATAATTCACCGTGATTATTAGTAGCGGAAAAAAAGTCGGCAAATACCACGCCTTTGTCCGAAGCATCGTTATCCAAGCTTTCCTGAATTACTTGCGCACCAGATATTACAATCTGACCTCCGTGTTGATCTCCCACCAACGGTTTTAGTAGGTGATCCGGTACATTGCCCATACCGTTATCATTCTTAGCTTCTACTGTTCCAAGAGCAAACTTTTCCCAATCCACTGATCTGATATCTGTCCGTCTCCATGCCTCATCACTTACTGTCGGCATTGGAGTTCTGTAATATACGTTCAGTGCATCTATCCGTTCTTTAGCGTACCATTCAGCTTCACCCATAGTATCAGAGATTTTAGCAATATCCGTCTTCGACAAGCGAGACTCTCTTTCTGAGGAACTAGTAATCTTTATAGCTTCAGCGTTAGAGACTTTGTTGACCATATCAC
>PBQI01000002.1 GCA_002725625.1 Rhodospirillaceae bacterium
GTTTGGTTGCCGGTGACGCCGATGCGGCAAAATCCAAATATAAGGAAGGCTCGGTCAGCAACGGTGGTAGCATTGCCGGAAAAGTCACCTTTACGGGTGCCGTACCCGCAGATGGCGTAGAAAAAATCCTAATTACCAAAAATCCGGAAGTCTGTGGTACCGGAGAACGGGAAGTTACCTGGATCGACGTTAAAGACGGCGCACTTCGCGGCACCTTCGTATTCATCGACAAAATCAAAACCGGTAAAAAATGGGGTAAGCCCAAAGGCGGTGCCTATTTAATCAATCAGGAAAAATGCCGGTTCAGGCCTTGGGCTCAGGTTATCCAGCCCGGTGACGTGATTATCCGCAATTCGGACAAGGGTGTGCTCCACAACATCAACACTCGCGAGATGATCGGTGTCGAGAAAAAGCGCGTGGTCAAGCGAACCATGTTCAATTTCGGCCAGCCGGATCCGGGCGACATCAAGCAAGAAGTCAAAACCCGCCGTTCGTCGTACATTGCGATCAATTGTGAAGCCCACAACTTCATGTTCGGTTACATGATGGCGCCGAAAAACCCCTATGCGGTGGTGGTCGGTGATGACGGCTCCTTCACGCTATCAAATGTTCCCGCCGGTAAATACAAGGTCAAAGCCTGGCATCCGCGATTGGGCGTTATAAAGACTAAAGTTACCGTTAAAGGCGGTGCCAAAACCGACGCCAATTTTGCCTTTTCCGCGAAATAATACCTTTTGGGTCAGTTAATCGGAGTATCGAGAGTGTTTGCGTCACGTAATTCCTCGCGACGGAATGCCATGCTGGCAGGTATGCTGGTGGCAGTCGTCTTCTTTGCCTTCCCGGCACTTGCCCAGGAAGCCAATGTGTATCGCCAAGTGCTCGGACTTGATTCGCGCAAGGTGGTCTGGTTTCTGGCCCAAATGCATCTTTTCTTTGGCGCCTTCGTGCTCGGTGTACCGCTCTTCGCAGTGATTATCGAGATCGTCGGCTGGCGGAGCAAAGACGACCGTTACGACAAGCTGGCCTATGAATTTACCAGTCTGTTGAGCGTCGCCTACGCGACGACGGCGGCCTTCGGCGGTCTGCTGGCGTTTGCCCTGTTTACACTCTATCCGACATTCATGGGCTATATGGCGGGCACCTTCAAGGACGTGATGTTCATTTACGCCCTCTTGTTCTTCGCCGAAACCTTCGCCCTCTACATTTATTATTATGGCTGGCACTGGATGAAAGGTACCAACCCCTTCAGCGCCAAAGTCCGTATGATCACGAAGGCGCTTGGTATTGCCATGGCGATATTTACGGTGCTGGTCACCTTTAATATGATAGGCCCGGACATGCGGACCGATACCCGGTCCTTCGTCGTACTGCTATATTTCCTGCCAACGACAATTGGCCTGTTCCTTATTAAAGATCCGAAAAGCACCCACATTTTTATCGGCATCATGCTCAATGTGGTTGGTACCGCTATTATGCAGGCCGCCAATTCCATGGCCGGTTTCATGATGAGTCCCGCCGGCGTTAACGAAGCCGGTCAACTTACCGGTACCGTCTGGGTGGCATTTGAAAATATTCTGGCAACGCCCATTGCCATACACCGTATGCTCGGTAATTTGGCTTTTGGCGGGTTGGTCGCCGGTTCCTACGCTGCGGTGAAGTTTATCGGCGCCAAGACCATGCAGGAAAAGGCCCACTATGACTGGATGGGCTACATCGCCAATCTGATCGCCGTGGTGGCGCTGATTCCGCTGCCGTTCGCCGGCTATTATTTGGGCCGCGAGGTCTATTCCACCAGCGCCGTCATGGGCAACAACATGATGGGCGGCGATTTCTCCTGGACCTTCATCATCCAGGCGCTGCTGGTCGGCTCTATTTTCCTGATCTCCAACTACTATCTCTGGAGCGGCATGACCCGTATTCCCGGGTCCGAGCGCTATTATAAATTCATCAAGTATATTTTGTTTGCCCTGGTGGTGTCCTTTGCCGTTTGGCTAACACCGCATAACCTGCCTTTGACCGGTCAGGAAGTCAGCGAAATGGGCGGCAGCCAGTATCACCCGACCTTGAAGTTCCTCGGTCTGATGCCGGCTAAGAATGCCGTGATCAATCTGATCATTCTCTCGACATTTTTCTCGTTCCTGCTCTACCGGCGGGGCAACAAAAGCGAGGTTATTCCGATCAGCCAGCAGGGCAAGATGCCCAAGATTGTTATCCCCATTGCTGGCGCGTTGGCGATTGCGCTGGTCGGGCAGTACGCCATTTCCATGTTGACGCTGGATCCGGCGCACCTCGATTTACCCGCTGACCGGGCACAGTTTTTCCATGTTGTGGGCTATCTGCTGGTCTTTGAGTGCGTGGTGGCCGTCTTCTGTGTGCTGTTGGCACTCCGGGATAAAGGTAAATTCGCGCAAGGCCTCTATATGGCCGTGACCGCATTTAACGTCACCATATTCCTGGGAGTCTACGGCTTTATCGTCATGGAGCAGGCGTCGCCGTTCCTTCGTAACGTGGCCGTAGCCCAATTCCTGCAATTGATTTCATGCCTGATCTTGGTCGGCGGCATCGATATTTACCTGTTCAAAGACGCCAAGGAAGTCGGCGCGTTGCAATGGGGAAAGATGACAATTCGCAGTCAATATGCGCTTTTGGCCGTGACCTTCGTTATCACGCTCAATATGGGTCTGATGGGTTTCATCCGGTCGGGCCTCAGGGGTGATTGGCATATTTTCGGGATTATGCGGGATACCTCCGAATGGTCGTTCACGCCCAGTAATTTCACAATGACCCAGATGGTCGGAACCAGTTTCTTCGTTTTCATGATCGGCAGCGCCTTTATGTTCTGGATAGGCAGCCTCGCCACCAAAGGTCATGACGATGAAGGTGCCGAACACACAGCTGCCAGCCAGCAACCGGGCGAATAGGGTTTCCGGGGGGAAAACTTAATGAACACAATTGGAAAAGTTTTTGTTTTTTTGGTACTGGTCTACGCCACCTTTATGTGGGTGGGGTATTCGGTCACCGAACTGACCGGCGGCGAGAAAAAAGCCGCACCGGCTGGCGCAGTCGAAATATCTCCGGAGGGCGGTGAAGCGCTTTATTGGGGTAAGGGCCGTTGCTTCACTTGTCATTCATTGGGTGACCGCGGCAGCGCGGTCCGCGGACCTAACCATGGCCAGTTTGGCGAAAAATTCCCGCTGCCCATGGGGCTCCGTGCGGTTGAGCGGGCCAAGGAACGTGCGGCTAAGACCGGTAAAAAGTTCACGGCTTTAGATTATATCGTCGAAAGTATGGCTGATCCGGGCGCCTATGTGGTTAAGGGATACAAGAATGAAATGGCCGTAGTTTACGCGCCGCCGATTTCCCTAAGCCTGGACGAGATCAAGGCCATTGCCGCCTATATGTTGTCCCAGGGTGGCGACTTCGATCCGGAATTTCTCAACCAACCAAGTGAGATCACCCAGGGCTTCTTCGGCAAGATCGCCGTAGCGTCCGCTGCCGGTGGCGGCGATCCCGCCCACGGTAAGGAAGTTTATGAGGAAACCTGCGGCGATTGCCATTCCTTGGAAGGCGAGCCCGGCGATGTTGGGCCGGACTTGTCGACTGTCGGTAAAAAGGGCTTGAAATTTATTTCAGAAGCTATCCTTTTGCCGGCCAAGTCCATTGCCAAGGGCTTTGAGACATATGTAGCGGTTAAAAAAGACGGCCGTAAAGTCGTCGGATTGAAAACCCGTGACGAAGACGGCGAAGTGGACCTGGTGACCAAGGATGGTGATGAGGTCACCATCAAGAAATCAGATATCAACGAGCTTGCCGAGGATAAAACCTCCAGCATCATGCCGGACGATTTGTCCGAGGAAATGACGGTGAAGGACTATCAGGATGTTCTTTCCTTCATGTTGATGCAAAAAGGCAAAAAGAAATAACGGGGCGGGGCGAAATCCATGAGCAAATTCAAGATCAACCGTTTTTGGTCCGTTGTTATTACCATCCTGGTGATTTACGGGATTGTGAAACTAGTAATTCCAGCGGTCTCCAGGGAAATCACCGCCCTGCCGTTTCCGCTGACCGTGCCCGGTACGTTGGTATTTATCTATATGACGCTGACCGTCGTGGCGTTGTTCCTGTTGGTGACCTTTTCCGACGAATTCATGAAAGAGTTCGTTGGTCCCATCCGGGGAATGCTGCGGGGCGAATATACCAAGGCTTTCAGGGCCGTGGTATTGGTCGTGGTGCCGCTGGTTATCGGCTGGCAGGTCTATGACATTACGGTGCCGAAAATCCAGTTGCCGTCGAGCCTGCGCATCCAGCACCCGTCGTCGAACTTCCCGAAAAAATTCGAGAGCCTGAAAAACCCGTTTACCCAACCGACGGATGCCCGGGTGGATGCCTTTATCAAGCAGGCCAAGGACAACGAAATTACCCTGATCCCGCAGGTGATGAAGGATATCGAAGTTTGGGCGGAGGAAACTGATCCTGATCATATGCTGCAATTCCTGCCCTTCGAGCCGGTAAAAAAACTGTTGGCGGAAATCGAGGCGGACAAGGTAAGCAAGGAAACCGCCAAAGCAGCCTTGCATGAAATAGATCTGTTTGAAGGGCGCGCTCTCTACGCCATGAACTGTCGGCCTTGCCATGGCGATAGCGTCGCCGGTGACGGCCCCATGGCTGACGGCTTCAAGCTGCGCCCTATCAATTTTACCGATAACGGCACCATTGAAACCATCGTTGAAGGCTACACCTTCTGGCGGGTGATGAACGGCGGCCCCGGCCTGCCGACCGAGGCGACGCCCTGGGATTCCGCCATGCCCGAATGGAAAATTAGCCTCACCGATGAAGAACGGTGGAAGATCATCCTGGCCGAGTATGATCTGGCCGAGAAGACGCCCAGAATACCGGAGTCCGAATAATGCGTAGCATAAAAATTACTAAAGTCATTCCGGTCCTGGGAGCCATTGTTCTCGGAGCAATTGCCTATCCGTCATTGGCAGCGGATGAGCCGAAAAACCCCATGCCCGAAGCCACCGAAGCCTTTGTTGAAAAAGGACGGGTTACCTATATGAAGCGGTGCAGCTTCTGCCACGGCCTTTTGGGCGACGGCAACGGACCGGCCGCCGAATTCATGGACCCGCGTCCCCGTGACTTTACGTTGGGTACGTTCAAGTTCCGCACCACCCAGTCCGGCGAACTACCCACCGACAATGATATTTTCCGCACCGTCAGCCGTGGCCTTCAAGGCACCGGTATGCAGGCCTTCGATAGCGATATTATCAAAAACGGCCTGACCGAGGAGGAGCGTTGGCAGGTTATTTCCTACATCAAGACCTTCGCCCAGGAATTCGAGGATGAAGAGCTCGACCCCATCAAACGGGGCAAGCTGCTTTCGCTACCGGCCAATAAGGCGCCTTTTGACGAAGCGATCGTCAAAAAAGGCCAGGAGATTTTTATCAAGGCCAAATGCTGGGAATGCCACGGTAAGCAAGGGCGCGGTAACGGCCAGAAAGCCTTTGACCGCAAAGACGATTGGGGCTTCCCCATCCGCATTCGGAACGTGACCCATCCTTGGAAGATCAAGGGCGGCTCCAAGGTTGAAGACATCTATATGCGATTCTCGACCGGTATTAACGGTACACCCATGCCGTCCTTCGCCAAGGCACTCTCTGATGAAGACCGTTGGGCTTTGGCTAATTTCATCAAGTCCTTGCAGCACAAATTGACTTCTAATCAGGTCTTGCGGGCGATGAAGCTAGAAGGCGAGCTGCCGTTTGACACGGAAGCTAAGGAGTGGGCCGCCGCCGAACCCATGGACATGCGCCTCGCCGGGCAGGTGATTGCGCCGCCGCGCTGGCAAAACCCCAGTATCGAGCTGGTAACCTTGAAGGCCGCTTTCAACGACAAGGAAATCGCCTTTTTGATGGAATGGGATGATCCCTTCAAAGATGCCGTCCACAAAAAGGAAAAGGAACTCAACACCAAAAAAATCAGCAAGGTGGGGGGGTACAATTCCTACGTTGCCGCCAACGACATGATACCGCGGGCACTAGAAACCTTTAGGGATTCTGTCGCTTTACAATTCCCCAGTAAACTGGTGGAAGGCACCAAGAAGCCGCATTTCTATCGGGGCGGTTCTTCCAATGCCGTCAATATGTGGATTTGGAAAGCCGATATGGCGGAGCAGAAAAAACGCGGCACCGAAGAAGCTATCGCCCGTGGTTGGCGTCAGCCGCCTCGGCCGCAGGCGGAAGATCAACAGCAGGTAGTTTCCAAGTCTCAATGGAAGGACGGCCGCTGGCGCGTAATCATGAAGCGTCCACTCACGACCGAAGACCGCAATGACATACAGTTCACGCCGGGCAAGTTCATTCCCATGTCGTTAAACGCCTGGGACGGCTCGAACGGTGAGCATGGATCGATTATGAGTTTGTCGACGTGGCATTTTGTAATTTTGGAAGCGCCNACGCCGATGGTAATTTATGTTTATGCCCTGATCGCCGTTGTCGTAACCGGCGNTATTGGCATATGGCTGATGAAAAAAGCCCAGGCCCATCAGGCCTGAATTTTGGAGGAGCAAAGTCTATGAGACTGATATTTTCAATTATCACCGGGATCGGCCTCATCGCGGCGACAGCTAGCGATAGCTGGGCCGACGCCGCCGCCGGTAAAGCAGCGTTTGAGGCTAAAAAGTGCAACGAATGCCATTACACTGACGGACCTGCCAAAGAAAAAAGCATTGCCGAACAATTGGCGAAAAAGGGCCCCGAGCTGTGGTATGCAGGGTCCAAATTCCAGAAGCCCTGGTTGCAGGCCTGGCTGGTGGACCCCAAACCGATCCGCTCCCTCAAATACAACTCTCTGACGGAAAAGAACGCCGGTGGCCACCCGAAACTTTCGGGCGGTGACGCGGGTAATGTTACCGACTTCCTGATGAGCAAAACCTCTGGGGAAGTCAAAGCGGGCACCATCAAACCCAAGAAAAGCCTCAAGGGTAAGAAGATATTTAACAAGAAAATGCCCTGCACCGGCTGCCATCAATCGGCCAATAAAAAAGGCAAAGTTTCCGGCGGTTTCAGCGGCCCCACTCTGGTCGGCGTCAGCAAGCGCCTGAACCCGGACTGGATCTACGCCTATCTGGCAAATCCGACACACTTCAAACCCTTCAAGGCAATGCCCACCTTCGCCGGTATTTTGAAGGACAAGGATTTGAAGAACGTCGCCAAGCATGTCAGCAAGCTTAAGTAAGGGAGAGGACAGAAAAATGATTAAAATGACTAAATTTGTTTTCCTGGCCGCCTCTCTCGTTTTTGCGACACAGGCCGTCACAAATACCGCCCTGGCCGCCGAGGCCGAGCAGGTGTTTAAATTCTATTGCGCCCAGTGCCACGGTTTCGAAGGAAAGGGTAAAGGCCCCAACGTCACCAAGGATTTTCCGGTAACGCCCCGCGATTTCACCAACGCCACGGAAATGAGCAAACTGACCGATAATTATATCCGCGGCATCGTCATGGATGGCGGACCGTCGCAGAGCAAGTCACCGCTTATGCCACCTTGGGGCAAGACGATAAGCGACGCCGAGGCTAACGGTCTGATCAAACACCTGCGCGGACTTTGCAAATGTAAAGGAAAGGCGGGTTAGCGGCATAAATTCAGCTGGTTCTACCAAATAGCTAAATGGGGGGGCGGCTGATTACCGCTCAAAATACAAAATAAAACAGTATCAGAACGATAACGACGATATTAACGGCCGCACCAACAAAAATAACAATATCAACCGGCCGGGGGTTTTTTAAGAATTTCATAGGATCAATTTTTTCATTTTAGATGTGCGGGCACTTTAACGCTGAAATTTGAGATAATCAATGAAGGTTAGGGACCTTATAGAACATGAATACGAAAACGCCTCAAAACGAAACATCCACGCTGCCTGGTAAGGCTTTATTTATCGCGGTGACCATTGCCGTGTGCGCCGTTTTTTGGTGGTTCTTGTTCTAGACAATTGAGGGGGGGGGACATTCAGTTGAAAAATTTCTTTATACCATTCGTTCTTTCGCTCGCCGTTAGCGGTGTCGGCATGTTCGTCCTGGATTGGGGATTGATGAACTTGCAGGGCATATCCCTGTTCTTTCACCAGTAGTCGGTAACGAGGATGAAAAGTAATATGATTTGGCAAAAATTATCGAATGCCCTTGGCGTCCTACTGATCGCGGGCTTGTTTGTTTTTCTGTTACCGACAGATTTTTCCAGTGATCTTTCCGATTTCGGATCAAGCATCGCGAATGCTTCGGAAAAAGCAGCTGAAGCTGCTGCCGAAAACGGCAAAGCATCTCCTTTCGGACCAGCCCCCAAAACCACACTGGCCAGCTATCCGACGGTAGATGGCGTTAACAGCCGGGTCGCCGTCTGGCTGGTGGCCCAGTTGCACCTCTGGTTCGCTGCCTTTGTCCTGGCAGTGCCAATTTTTGTTTTTATCATCGAAGCCATTGGTATGAAAACCCGGGACCAGCGCTATGACGACATGGCGTATGAGTTCATCAAGGTCAGTATTACCGCTTATTCCCTGACGGCAGTCCTGGGCGGGCTTCTGGGCTTCCTTCTGATTCTGTTTTATCCCGATTTGTGGGGCTATCTGGTCACCATCTTCAAAGACACCATGTTCTGGTACGCCATATTGTTCTTCGCCGAAAGCGCCTGCCTGTATCTGTATTATTACGGTTGGCACTGGCTCCAGGGCGGCAACCGGAAATGGGTGCATTTGACTTTGGGCCTGCTGCTCAATGCCGTCGGCACCATGCTGATGTTTCTGGCCAATGCCTGGCTCACCTTCATGATGAGCCCGGAGGGGGTCGACCCGTCCGGCGTGTTCAGCGGTGAGATTTGGCATGCCTTGCAGAACCATCTGTGGAACCCGATCAACCTGCACCGGGTGGTGGCCAATGTTGCCTTTGGCGGTTCCATCGTCGGCGCCTATGCGGCCTTCAAGTTTCTCAGCTCCACCGAACTTTCCCAGCGGGCTCATTACGACTGGGTCGGCTATAACGCTAACTTCATCGCCATTTCGGCGCTGTTGCCACTGCCCTTCGCTGGCTACTACCTGACGACGGAAATTTACGCCTATAGCCAGCAGATGGGTATTACACTGATGGGCGGCATTTTTGCCTGGTTGTTTATCATCCAGGCGGTGCTGATCGGCTCGCTGTTCCTGTCTGCCAATTATTATCTCTGGTGCTGCATGGGGCGGAGCAAAGGAGCCGTACGCTACAACAAATACATAAAGTATATCGCCATTGTTATTGTCGGTGCCTTCCTGGTCTGGTTCACGCCCCATACCTTGGTGCTGACCAACGAGGAGCTGAAAGCGTTGGGCGGGCCGTATCATAAATATGTCGGTCCCTTCGGTATCATGCCCGCCAAAAATACGGCGGTGAATCTGATGATCCTAGCCACCTACGTGAGCTTCCTTTTTTATCGCCGCGCCAATAAGGTGGCGACGGTCTCCTGGGTCAACGCGGGCAACGCCATGCAGGTGGCGCTGTTCACCGCGGGTGTGATCAACATCTTCATTCTTGGCATCTATTACGGCTATTTCACCAACACGGTCTATAAAATCGCTGCCTCGATCCCGCAGGTCTGCACGACGCTGGTGGTTATTGTCGTCAGCATTGTCATCGACGCGTTCATCTACAAGAATTCGAAAGAGGTCGCCCCGCTGAAATGGGGAAGGGTACCGGAACGCTCGCAATATGCACTGTTCCTGCTGGCAGTTTCTTTCACTTGGTTGATGGGGCTGATGGGCTATATCCGTTCGGGTATCCGCCAGCACTGGCACGTGGTGGACATCATGCGCGATAACTCGGCTGACGCTTTCACGCCGGCCATGGGATTCGCCGCCAACGTGGTTTCAGTTGGTGCCATCATCTTTCTCAGTATGGTGATATTTGTGTTCTGGCTCAGCCAGATCAGTGCCAAGAAGACTGATCCCAAGGGCTATTGGACCCCGCAAGCTGAAAAACCCACAGCGACCGTGGGGGCCGAATAATGAAGAATTTTTTCAAAGTTTGTTTTTTCAGCCTGCTGGTTATCGGCCTTTTTGCCGGCTTCGCCAATTTAGGCGTGCCTCGTATCGAACCGGCACCGCCGCCGACCGAGGAAAAGCTCGATCTCGGTGCCATGACCATGGATCAGTTTATTGCCGTAGGCGAACGGGTCTACAAGGGCAAGGGCACGTGTACGCTGTGCCACAACAATCTGGGCCGTGCACCGCTGCTTGAAAAAGCCGCCGGCGTCGCCGAAGCGCGGATGAAAGACCCCAAATACAAGGGTGAAGCGGACAGCATCGAAAGCTATCTGATCGAGTCCATGCTTAAGCCTTCGGTTTACGTCGTCGCCGGGTTCGGCAAGAAGGGCAGTAATGATGCGGTCAGCCCCATGCCTGACGTGTCAGGCGGAAGCATCGGCATGAACGAAGTCGAGATTGCCGCCGTGACCGCCTACATCCAGGATTTGGGCGGCGCAGAAGTTACTGTTGAAATTCCGTCCGACGTGGGTGAAGCCGCTGACGATGAAGAGGAGGAGCAGCAGCGCAAGCCTTACGAAACTATTGAGGATATCATCTCCGAAGTGGGCTGCGGCGCCTGCCATAAAATCGTCGAGGAAGAAGGGGAAAACGGTCCCGATCTGACCGATATCGGTGCTGAGCGCAGCGCTGCTGAAATCCGCAAGTCGATCCTCGATCCCAATGCCGAAATCAGTGACGGTTTTGAAGCAGATATCATGCCGCAGGACTACGGCGTCCAGCTTTATGCGCAGGAGTTGGAGATACTGGTCGAATATCTGGCGAAATCCAAATAAAGGGGGGACGGAAAAATGAAAATACCTAAACTTCTCCAAGCCGTCCTCGTTCTGACGGTTGTCTATTACGGCTTTGTCCTGGTCTTTGACGTCATTCTCGATCACGTCATTCCGACCAGCCTGCTCACCATGTATATGTTCTTCGTTCTGGCGGGCGTCTTTATGGTGTTTACCGCCACCGACGAAAGCACCAAGGAACTTGTCGGGCCGATCAAGGCGTTGGTCGAAGACCCATCCAAGAAGATGATCCGCAATATCGTCTTCATCATCCTTCCCTTGGCGGCTGGTTGGTTTACCTATGACAAAATGAGCCTTAGCTTTGAAGCACCTGTCGAGCTCCGGACTATTCACCCGGCGCCGCCGACTTCTATGAAGGCGTACGGAAAGCGCTACGACGTCCTCAAACTGGAAAACCCATTCCGAAAATTCGAAAAGGAAGATCCTAAGAAATTCCAGGAATTGGTGGGAGAAGGCGCTGCTATCTATATCCAGAACTGTCATTTCTGCCATGGCGACAAGCTGGACGGCAAAGGACCTTATGCCGCCGGCCTCAACCCGGTACCTGCTAACTTCCAGGATGTCGGTACCATCGCCCAGCTCCAGGAATCCTATCTGTTCTGGCGGATCGCCACTGGTGGTCCGGGCCTGCCCAATGAGGCGGCACCCTGGATATCCTCCATGCCGATCTGGCAGGATTTCCTGAAAGAGGAAGAAATCTGGAAAGTGATTTTGTTCCTTTACGATTACACCGGGCACCGCCCCAGAAAGTTTGAAGAATAGGGGGGGCTGGAACGATGAAAAAGATACTAGCAATTTTCACGGTTTTGACTGTCCTTTCAGTCAATCCGGCCCTTTCCGCCCCCCGCAATGCAGAAAACGGCAAAAAGGTCTATGCTAAACGGTGCCTGATGTGCCATGGCGAAGAAGGTGACGGTGCCGGTCCGGGGGCCGAACGTC
>PBQI01000003.1 GCA_002725625.1 Rhodospirillaceae bacterium
CCCTTAATATCTCGTCTTCAGGCACATCCTTCAGGCGGAGTTGCACGCAAGCCACGTCACCGCCGTCCAAAGCCGCCGCCAGTTTATCGGCAAAGGAAACGGGATCGAAGCGGGGCGGTGTGATCAGATAAAGGCGGCATGCTTCTTCAATGTTATTTTGACTATTCATAGGGGCTGTGTATCCGATTGCGGGGCTTCCGCCAACAGCCATTCTTGGAAGGCGGCGATCTCAGGTCTCTCTAGGTTTGCCCCAGGGGCGATGACGTAACAGGCGAAATCGAGGGATAGGTCGATGGCGAATGGAGTGATCAAGCGACCGGCTGCAATATCTTTCTCTACCAGGACACGGTGGGCCACGAGAACGCCCTGACCGCTGATAATTAGATGTCGATGATCTGGCGGATGGCTTCCTGAACGATACGTTCCAGTCGTTTGAAAGCGTTGATCAGTACTGGTTGCAGAAGCTGTCCCGTTTCAGTCAAGCTGACCGTCCGGCCAATATATCTGACGACAAACATTATTTAGAGGATAATGCTGACATTTACCGGCATGCAACGAATTGGGCCTTCCGTCAGGCTTGTTTAGGCCTGAAACGATTTTATCGGGGCAACCGAAAGTTAGCGGCACAAAAGAAAGTGGCCGAATAAAAATTGATTTTCGCACTGATCAGCAACATGATGTGCCCTGTATTGCTAAATGGAAGACGGTACGCTCAATGATTGCAATTGAACAAGTCGATCACATCGGTATCCGGATTACAGACCGTCAGCGAGCTATCAAATTTTACGAAATCCTTGGCTTCAAACTGCACATTGATGTGGATTTCGATGCTGTCGTGGTCATGAAAAATGCCGAGCAAGTGGAAATCAATTTAATCATCAATGGCGTTGATCTGACGGACGGTAAAAATATTCTCATGGATGTGCCGGAAAAGCATTGCGGCTTCACTCATGTGGCGCTTCGGGTGGGCGCGATCGTTGAAACTATCACCTCTCTAATAGAAAATAATATTCAGATTACCCAGGGGCCGGTGACTTTTGGCGACGGCCACGTCTCCGTCTTTATCCGTGACCCTGACCGCAATGTCATCGAACTGCGCGGTCGCCTGCAGGATGAGGACAATATCGAAGGATTGGAATTTTATAATCCGGAGGGGTAAAAAAAAGCCCTCTAGAGCTGCCATACCTGTCAGGAGTTGATGGTAAGAACCGGATGGGTTAAATGTCTGTTATGAGCATAGTGATATCCGAGCTTTGTGTAGCGTTAAAAGACGCTGATGCCTCCGAAGATAAGGCGCAGGCCACCACCACGGCAATTGCTGATTATGACAGCCGTTTTCCAGGGTAGATGCGGATTGGCTGCTTTTAAAGTGGGTGGTTGGATTTAATCTGGCGTTTTCAGTTGCCATCGTGTTCAAACTGTTCTTTGGATGAATACCTTCTGATCACTAAATATTTTTCTTTTTAATTTATTTCCGGCATCTTCCGGCATGCGTTTGGTAGCTTCGCGGATGGCCGGGTTGGCGGCGCGGGGGCCGAACTCCTCTAAGAGCGTAAAGGTCTCATCCAGGTACTTCTTTTACATTTCCCTCAATATCCAGCGGATGGTCTTGCGGATGAAGAATTCCTTTTCGTCCAACAGCTGGTCAATGGTGCGTCTGATCTGATCCAATCGTAATTCTTCCCGCGCGGCGTCCTTGCGCAAGGTGGGCAGGTTGCAGGCCAGGGACGCCCGCCGCAACCACGTCCAATCATGGGGCAACCAAGTCTCAATCTCCTGCCAGGCTTTGGAGTGGTTGGGGGCAATCTGCCCGACCGTATTGCTGCAGGATGGTGTCGACATAATCCCAGTTGTGGCTGTCATAGAGCCAATTCTTGAACAGCCCCTAGACGTGTTTCACGTTGAAAAGCTCTCGATAGTATTGGACGTTATAGGCTGCCAGGAGGCGGTCTTCCTGTACCTGCGAGGCTTAGAAATTTTTCATGGCTGCAACAAGGTTTTTCAACTCGGAATCCGGGCAGGTGCAGGTTATTTTCTGGCAGCTGTGCGGATGGTTGGTACGGTGCAGCCCAGCCCAGCATGTCGTAGGGACTTTTGAGATAGTGTTTACGTCCCGGCGCTGCAAGCGGGTCAGCTTTTTCCTGCAGAAAGGCGGTGGCGGCAGAAAAGGCGTAATCTATGGTTTCCGTTTTTTCAGCAAATTCGATCTCTTAGAGATGGGCGCCAATGGCCAGCGCGGTGTCGATCATCCGGTTGGAAAAACCCCATTCGTTGTCGTACCAGGACATGACCCGAACGAATTTTCCTTCGATCACCTGAGTTTCCGGCAGGTCGAACACAGAACTATGGGGGTTATGGTTGAAATCGGTTGAAACCAGCGGCACGTCGTTGACGCCAAGAATACCCTGCAGGGGGCCCCGGGCCGCTGCCGCGTTGACGGCATCGTTGATTTCTTCAACCGACGTTTCGCGGCCCGGCGTGAATGTAAAATCGATAACCGAGACGTTGGGGGTAGGCACACGAATAGAAGTGCCGTCAAGCTTGCCCTGCAATTCCGGTAATACCAGGCCGACGGCGCGGGCAGCGCCCGTTGACGTCGGGATCATCGACACAGCCGCCGCGCGGGCGCGGTGCAAATCGCTGTGAAGTGTATCAACCGGTTTCTGATCGCCAGTATAGGAGTGAATGGTGGTCATGAAACCACGCTCGATACCGACAGCCTGGTTGAGCACATGGGCCATCGGGGCCAGGCAATTGGTCGTACAAGAGGCGTTTGATATGATGTTGTGTTCAGCGCTGATCTGATCGCTGTTGACCCCGTAAACGACCGTGATGTCCGCGCCGGATGCCGGTGCCGAAATCAATACTTTCTTGGCGCCTGCGTCCAAATGCGCGGAGGCAGCTTCTTTATTAGCGAAAAAGCCCGTGCATTCGAAGGCTACATCGACTCCCAAATCCTTCCAGGGAAGGGCGGTCGGATCGCGCTCGGCAGTAACTTTTACCGGTCCTTGTCCGGCGTCCATGGTGTCGCCGTTTACCGTGATATCGCTCGGCAACAAACCGTGAACCGAATCGTATTTGAGCAAATGCGCATTGCTCTCGACCGGGCCCAAATCGTTGATGCAAACGACTTCGATGCCGTCGCGGTTTGATTCCAGCATAGCGCGATAGACCAATCGGCCAATTCTTCCAAATCCGTTGATTGCAACCCTTAGGGCCATATTTAATCTCCGTTATAAATCGTACCACCACTCCGCCGAAAATATTCGTCCGCACCTTTAATAATGGGCGCTATATGAATGCCTTCGACATTGCGGCGCACAATCCTAAGTTAAGTGCGCCTCGTCAACCGCGAATTTTAAATTCGCCTAAGCCCATCACAACGGTTGACGGATTCCAATCCCAAGGCGTAATCTGCGCGCTTAAAAAGAGGGATTAAAAAACCTTGGCAAGGGGCTCTACTCAAACCACTTCTTCCGTTCAAAAAGCGCGCAGCGGATTGGATGAGGCTTTGTCGCGCCTCGAAAAGGTTATTGATTCGCGCCCTGCTGATACCGCGGGAAATGAAACGTTGGCAAAAGAACTCGCTACTGCTACCACGGAAATTGATGAGCTGAAGGGCATGAACCAGACAGTTTCGGCCCGCCTAGACAGGGCTATCGGACAGTTAAAAGAGCTCTTGAAGGACGGTTAGCGTGGAAAAAAAAATTACAGTTTCCATAAATGGTAGAAAATATGACATTGCCTGTGACGACGGTCAGGAAGCGCATTTAACCCGGCTATCTCAGTATGTTGACCGGCGTGTCAATGAATTGGTCGCGGCGGTTGGCCAGGTCGGCGACGCTCGGCTTTTGGTTATGACCAGTCTTCTGCTGGCCGACGAATTATCAGAAGTTTATACCGAACTGGATGCACTCAGGGGAAATCAGCGGGCACCGAGCATGAATACCCTGGGCGCCGCCGATCTCGAAAAAATCACCAAACGCATAGAAAACATTGCCGAGAAGCTTGAAGATACCTAAGTTACCCTCAGGATGACGCTGCGGGGCCCGAGATGCGTGGAAAATCTCCGGGGCCAATAAATACCCATAGGGAGCTGTCCCTGTCGGACTCTTGGGTTCGATATACGGTGCCCACCTAGTCCTTACGGCCTGGGAAGATTTGACGATAAACGACCCACGCGGCGTCATCTGATTATTTTGCCGATCTAGTTTCAAGTATATCAGTGGCGGAGTTTCCGGTGTTTTCATTACTCAAAGACAAATCAGCTTGGCGCCAATTGTCGCGCACGAACCGGCGTAAAATATCCTGCGAAATCGGATCTGGCGTCGGCGATGATATCGCCGAACATCTCATTTCAGAAATTGACGTTTCGACTAATACCGCCGTTGCCGGCTATTGGCCGATGCGAAATGAGGCAAATGTCCTTCCCACGTTGATGAAGCTTCATGAAAAAGGCTGCCCGTGTTTATTACCGACAGCTGCCGAGCGGCATTCATCTCTGATTTTTCGGGCCTGGAATCCGGGCGATGAAATGCGGACCTCTTCATTCGGTATCCAGGAACCGACCTTCGAAAAACCTGTTAAAATTCCGGATATGGTTCTTGTGCCGCTGTTGGCGTTTGATACGAATGGTCACCGGCTTGGCTATGGCGGTGGATACTACGATTGGACGATTGCCGAACTGCGGAACGATGCCGGCGAAAATGGTGTTCGGGTTGTCGGTATTGCTTTCTCCGGCCAGCAGGTTGACGTGCTGCCTAGCGAAGCCCACGACCAGCAGCTTGATATGGTAGTGACCGAAACTGGTGTTGTTCGGTTCAATTGAAGGCGGCGCTGAACCCATGAAACTTATTTATATTGGCGATATTGTCGGCAGGTCGGGCCGCACCGCTTTGATGGCGCATCTGCCGACATTAAAGGAACGTTATTCGCCCGATTTTATCATGGTAAACGGCGAAAACGCCGCCCATGGTTTCGGTATTACCGAAAAAATCTGTAAGCAATTTTTTGAAGCTGGTGTCGATGCGATCACAACGGGTAACCACGTGTGGGATCAACGGGAGATCATCAATTACATTGATGATGAACGCCGGCTTTTAAGACCGCTAAATTACCCTAAGAACACACCGGGGCAGGGTGCCGCTGTCTACGAAACCAAAAGCGGTAAAAAAATATTGGTGGCTCAGGTTTTAGGGCGTTTGTTCATGGAAACGATGGACGATCCATTTGTCGCGATTGATCAGGTGATGGCGGAGCACCAACTGGGTGATGATATTCATTGTGCCGTGGTCGATATTCATGCCGAAGCGACTAGCGAAAAAATGGCCATGGGCCATTATCTGGACGGCCGTGTCTCCATGGTTGTCGGCACTCATTCCCACATTCCCACCGCCGATTACCAGATTTTTCAGGGTGGTATGGCCTATCAAACCGATCTTGGTATGTGTGGTGATTACAACTCGGTTATCGGGATGAAAAAGGAAGCGGCGATAAACCGCTTTACGAAAAAGATACCCGGCGATCGATTGTCGCCGGGTGAAGAAGAGAGTACGCTCTGCGCCGTCTATCTGGAAACTGACGCCAAGACAGGCAAGGCAACCCGTTTCGACCAAATCAGGATCGGCGGCCGATTGTCTGAATGCCTGCCTTAGCAAGCCGCTGCCTTAAATCACCCTGTCCGCGCAACCTGATGGGGGCCTCCTGACATTTTTTTGAATGTAGTACCTGGAAATTTGGCTCCCCTGCCGTTAGCATTCAAATCAATTGTCAGTCACTGATTTCACGGTTTTTTCCCAGAGGAGTGAGCGATAATTTACTGGCGCGTGAACTAACTAACACCGGTTATCCGCAGACGATTCGCACCGTCCCATTGTTGCCACATTGCTTGGTTAGGGCTTCATATCCAGGAAATGGCTGTCTCCGGGGTGTTTTGCTGTGGGGGTGCAGAGAGTCCAAATGTATGATAACAAATCGGCGTAATCTCGATAAATTGAGCAGATCCCAATCAATGGAACAGACTTAAGAATATGGCTGGTCATTCACAGTTTAAAAACATCATGCATCGCAAGGGCGCGCAGGACAAAAAGCGCGCCAAAATTTTCGCCAAATTGATCCGCGAGGTCACGGTTGCCGCCAAGACTGGGCTGCCAGATCCGGACGCCAATCCCCGCTTACGCTCGGCCATTGCTGCCGCCCGCACAGCTAACATGCCCAAAGACAACATCGAACGGGCCATAAAAAAAGTGGCTGGGGGCGATGAGAGCGAAAGCTTTGAGGAAATCCGCTATGAAGGATACGGACCCGGCGGCATTGCGGTGATCGTCGAGGCCCTTACCGACAACCGCAACCGAACGGCTTCCGAAGTGCGTTCGGCTTTTTCCAAGCACGGCGGTAATCTCGGTGAGACCGGCGCCGTTAGCTTCATGTTCGATCATGTCGGCCAAATTCATTATCCGCCGGAAACCGGATCCTCTGACGATGTCTTCGAAGCGGCCTTAGAGGCCGGTGCCGACGATGTCGAATCCACTGATGAGGGCCACGATATTTTTTGTCAACCCGACGAATTTCACGCTGTGCGTGAGGCTTTGGAACCCAACCTGGGTGAGCCGTCCAGCGCCGTGCTCGAATGGCGCCCACAGAATTCCGTAGAGGTAGGCGATAAAGAAGCCGAAACACTTTTAAAACTGTTGGACGCTTTGGAAGACAATGACGATGTGCAACGGGTGTCGGCGAATTTCGATATTCCGGAAGATGTAATGGAGCGCATGAGCGCTTGAATGATATTTTTAAGTCCGGTATTCGGGGGAATATGAGGCTGCTTGGCATAGATCCTGGATTGCGAAACACTGGTTGGGGTGTCATTGAAATTGACGGCAACTGGCTTTCCTATGTCAGTGACGGCGTCATCAAAAGCAGCCCAAAAAAGTCACTGGCCGACCGGTTGGTGCAACTCTACGACGGGCTGAACGGCATTATCCAAGAACACCAGCCCGCCGAAGTCGCTGTTGAAGAAACCTTCGTCAATGTCAACGCGGCGTCGACCCTCAAATTGGGGCAGGCCCGTGGAATAGCTCTTTTGGCGCCGGCACGTGCCGGTTTGCTTGTCGCGGAATACCCCCCCAACCTAGTGAAGAAATCGGTTGTCGGTTCAGGACATGCGGCGAAAGAACAGGTTCAGATGATGGTTAAGACATTGCTGCCCGGATGTCAGGTGGAAACCGCCGATTCAGCGGACGCCTTGGCCATTGCTATTTGCCACGCTCATCATCGGGGTGCTGCCAGCCGGACGGCCGATTTGTTGGAGCAGCAGGCATGATCGCCAAATTAACGGGAACGATGGATTCAAGCGGTGAAGATTGGGTGGTTATTGATGTCGGCGGTGTCGGCTATCTTATTTTCTGTTCCGTGCGCACGCTCAATGCTTTGACAGCCGCCGTTGGTATGGTCAGCGTTCTGATCGAGACTCACGTACGAGAAGATCATATACATCTGTACGGCTTTCATAGTGAAAGTGAAAAAGCCTGGTTCAAGCTGCTGACGACCGTGCAGGGCGTTGGCGCCAAGGTGGGTTTAGCAATATTGTCCTCGATTGCACCGGATATGTTGGCCCAGTCAATTGCCGCTGGCGACAAAGCCGCCGTCACGCAGGCGCCGGGAGTCGGGCCAAAGCTGGCAACCCGCATCATCAGTGAACTGAAGGATAAAATGGGCGGCATTGCCCTTGGCGAAGCAGCCATGCCAGGGACCAGAATATCCGATGGTGACTCCGGCGTTGCGGATGCAGACCCGGCAAGCCAGGCGGCGGCGGATGCTGTATCCGCCCTGGTTAACCTTGGTTACGGACGCACCGAAGCATTCGGCGCCGTTTCCCATGCCGCTCAAAAAATCGAGGGTGACGTAACGGTCGAGTCATTGATTAAAGACGGCTTGTCCGAACTGACTCCGGTTGAGGTGCACGGCTGATGGATGAGGAACGCATCATCGCCCCATCGGAATCACTGGATGATGCTCCGGACACCAAGACCCGCCCGCAGACCCTTGAAGAATTTGTTGGCCAACGGCAAGTCTGCGACAATTTACGGGTTTTTGTCGAGGCCGCCCGGGGGCGCGCCGAAGCCATGGACCATGTGCTGCTGTTCGGCCCGCCCGGCCTGGGTAAAACAACATTGGCCCAGATCGTTTCCCGTGAACTGAGGGTTGGGTTTCGAGCGACATCGGGTCCGGTGATTGCCAAGGCCGGTGACTTGGCGGCAATCCTGACCAACCTGGAAGCCAGGGACGTCCTGTTCATCGACGAAATTCACCGGCTCAACCCCGCCGTCGAGGAAATTCTGTATCCGGCGGTAGAAGACTTTCAATTGGATCTGGTGATCGGAGAAGGCCCGGCGGCACGGTCCGTGCGTATCGATCTGCAACCTTTCACTCTGGTCGGTGCGACCACCCGGTCAGGTTTAATTTCAACGCCCCTCAGGGACCGCTTTGGCATTCCGCTACGCCTGACATTTTACGGCGTTGAAGAACTGCAGAGCATCATCAGCCGAAACGCCCGCATACTCGGGCTTGATTTGACCGAAGACGGAGCGTCGGAAATCGCCAAGCGGTCGCGGGGGACTCCCCGGGTGGCCGGACGCTTGCTGCGCCGTGTCCGGGATTTTGCCACCGTCGACGGCACCGACGCCGTCAATGCCAAGACCGCCGATGCCGCCCTTAACCGCCTGGAGGTCGACGCCATGGGCCTGGATGCCATGGACCGGCGCTATTTGACCTGCATTGCAGAAAATTATGGTGGTGGACCGGTTGGAGCTGAAACCCTGGCGGCGGCTTTGTCTGAAGAAAGAGACACCATCGAAGAGGTGATCGAACCCTATTTGATCCAGCAGGGACTGTTGATGCGCACTCCCAGGGGGCGGGTCCTGGCGGAGGGCACATACCAACATTTGGGTATTACGACGCCTCGCAATATCCGCCAGCTGGAATTGTTGGCCCAGGAAGAAAATCCCCAGGAAGAAAACCAGAAAGATTAGTGAGTTAGATGAATAAAATGGACAAACCAGGCGGTACGTTGAGTGCTGAAAGTCATAGCTATCAGGTGCGGGTTTATTATGAAGACACGGACGCCGCCGGCATCGTTTTTTATGCCAACTATTTGAAATATGCCGAACGGGCACGGACGGAAATGCTGCGGGGGTTGGGCTTTGCCCATGCCGATATCATGCGGGAGCGCGGCACTGTTTTTGTTGTCCGCCATTGCGAAATCGATTACCAGCATTCGGCTTGGTTAGACGAAGAACTGGAAATCAGGACGGCGATAGACGCCATTGGTGGCGCTTCTCTCACCTTGAAACAATGGGTGTATAGAGGGGGAGAAGAACTGGTCGTTATGAAAATAAAATTGGTCTGCATGAAGTTGGAAGGAAAAGGCACTACGCGAATTCCCGATGACATTCGCCAGGCGCTTGATGGATATATTTTAAGAGTTGGAGAAGTCGAACATGGAAAATAATGCGGTCGAAGCCGCACAGATGGCTGGTGTCGTTGCCGCCTATGATTTTTCTGTCTGGGCATTGTTTCTGAAAGCTGACGTTATTGTCAAAGCCGTGATGATTGTTTTATTCGTGGCGTCGATCTGGTGCTGGGCAATCATTATCGAAAAATCACTCAGGATACGCCGTCTCAACGGTATGACGGCAGATTTCGAAGACAGTTTTTGGTCCGGGGGCTCTCTTGATTCCCTTTACGACCGAATTGGCGCGCAGCCCAAAGATCCCATGTCGGCGGTGTTCGCCGCCGCCATGCGGGAATGGCGGCGTTCCACTGAAACCGGCACCATGCAAACAAATACCAGCCTGACCGAACGGATCGACCGGGTTATGGATGTAACGGTCAACCGCGAAATGGAGCGGGTGGAACGGCAAATGACCATTTTGGCATCGACAGGTTCGACCGCCCCCTTTATCGGGTTGTTTGGCACGGTCTGGGGAATCATGAACAGTTTCCAGGCGATTTCGATAAGTAAAAACACCAGTCTGGCGGTAGTCGCCCCGGGTATTGCTGAAGCTTTGTTTGCCACGGCTTTGGGCCTGATCGCCGCCATTCCGGCGGTCATCGCCTACAACAAAATATCCAAGGACGTGGACCGTTATGCAACGCGACTTGATGATTTTGCCAATGAATTCTCGGCTATTATTTCCCGTCAGATGGAAGAGCGGGACTGATCATGACGATTTCAGTCAGCCAAGTGGGACGCAGCGGCGGGCGCCGTCGGCGGCGCGAGGCTACCAGGCCGATGGCGGATATCAATGTGACGCCAATGGTCGATGTTATGTTGGTGTTGCTGGTAATATTTATGGTAACGGCACCGCTGTTGACCGTAGGCGTTCAGATTGATCTCCCGAAAACAAATGCTGGCGTGATCAATGATCCCGAAGAGCCGCTTTCCATCACCATTAATGCGCAGGGGAAAATATTTCTTCAGGATGCCGAAATTGATTTGGCGGCGCTAACGCCGCGCCTGATTGCTGTCACCGCTGCCAACCCTGATATCAGAATATTTATTCGCGGCGATGGAGCGATTGATTACGGCCGCGTCATGCAGGTGATGGGTACAATCAATTCGGCTGGGTTCAGGAAGGTGGCGCTGATCACAGAAATGCCTCAATTTCAAAATAATAAAGGCAAAGACAAAAAGACTTCTGGGAAAAAGTAATAGGTTAGATGCGCACGAGTATTCTTTATTCGATCCTGCTTCACGCCGCGATTGTTGCGGTCACCATCTATGGCTTGCCTGCGATCCGCAAGCCGCCGACAATTCAGGATATTCCAATTGTCGTCGAGGTCGTCGAAATTACCGCCAAGACCAGTCTACCAAGCAAGCAGGAAGCTAAACCGAAGCCTGAGGAAAAAAAACTGGAGGTAAAGCCACCGCCGCCGCCGCCGAAAGTGGAAAAGGCGCCGCCGCAGCCGGCGCCCCAACCGGAGCCCGAAGCCGTGGCCGCCGCTCCGCCGCCCAAGCCGAAACCGAAAGAAAAACCGAAGCCCAAACCGAAGCCCAAACCGAAATCCAAGGCCAAGCCAAAACCTAAGGCACCGGTCCGATTGGCCAAAGCCAAACCCCGGCGAAAGCCCCGTCCGCCCGATCAGTTCGCATCATTGCTGAAAAATCTGGAACAAGATTTACGTAAATCGGAGCCGAAGAAAAAAGCCAAAGTTAAAAAGAAAGATAAACCGAAAACCGATTTTCAGGAATTGATTTCCAAATCGCTGGCCCGTCGAACCACCGGTCACGATCCCTCGGAGCGAATTACACTGAGCGAACGGGACGCTCTCGTGAATGCCATCAAACGGCAGTTGGAACCTTGCTGGAATCTGCCGGCCGGAGCAAAAAGTGCCGGCGATATGGTGATCGAAATCAAAGTTTCCGTTAATCCGGATGGCAAAGTGCGGACGGCTGATTTAATAAATGCCGGACGAATCAATTCCGATTCATTTTATCGGGCGTCGGCGGAAAGCGCCTTGAGGGCGGTGAATAACCCGCGTTGCAATCATTTAAAGTTGCCTCCGGACAAATATAATGTATGGAAAGATTTAACCCTGACTTTTAATCCTAGGGATATGCTGTGATGAGTAAACAATTCATATTGAAGAAATTAATTTGCCTGTGGCTTGCTGCCGTTGCGGCCATTGCCGTGAGCGGCATAGCGAATGTGCCGGCAAAAGCCGAACTTCGCGTCGACATTACCAGAGGCGTATCGGAACCTCTGCCCATCGCCATAACTGATCTTTTGGGTCAATCAGAGCAAGAGCGGCAGTTGGGCCGGAATATCGCCGGTGTTGTCAAGTCGGATTTAGAACGGTCCGGTCTTTTCAAAGCAATTGATCGAAAAGCCTTTATCGAGGTTGAGCGAACTATGGATACCGTGCCGCGATTTCAAAACTGGCGGGTTTTGGATGCTCAGGCTTTGTCCCAAGGCGGTGTGCAAATCGTTTCCGGTAATAAATTGAAAGTGCAATTCCGTTTGTGGGACGTCTTCGCCGAACAGCAGATGGTGGGGCAGGTTTATTCGACGGTGCCCAGCAACTGGCGGCGCATCGCCCATATTATCGCTGATGCTATATACAAGCGGGTGACCGGCGAGGAGGGCTATTTCGATACGCGGATCGTCTATATTGCTGAAACGGGCCGGGAAGACCGCCGCATCAAGCGGCTGGCGATCATGGACCAGGATGGTGAAAACCATAGCTTCCTGACCGACGGCAGTGCGCTGGTTTTAACGCCGCGCTTTTCGCCCAATCGTCAGGAAATCACCTATATGTCCTATCACGGCAATGTGCCGCGCGTTTATATTTTCAATATTGATACTGGGCGTCAGGAAATGCTAGGAGATTTCCCGGGTATGACTTTTGCACCACGTTTTTCACCCGACGGAAATACTGTCATCATGAGCATGGCCAAAGACGGCAACAGTGAAATTTACACCATGGACACGCGGACGCGGCAGGTTAAGCGGCTGACCCGACATTCTTCGATAGATACGTCACCATATTATTCGCCGGATGCCAAAAAAATTGTGTTTAATTCCGACCGTAGTGGGCGGCAGCAATTGTATGTCATGGATGCCGACGGCAAAAATGTGAAGCGCATCAGCTTTGGGAAAGGACGCTATGCAACGCCGGTATGGTCGCCGCGCGGAGACTTGATCGCCTTTACGAAAATCAGGGGCGGTAAGTTCTTTATTGGCGTTATGGAGGCCAATGGAAAACGGGAACGCTTGTTGGCGGAAGGATTTTTGGTGGAATCGCCGACGTGGTCGCCTAATGGCCGGGTATTAATGTTTTTCCGTGAAAAACCGATCAGCAAAAAGGGCGGAAAAATATCGAAGCTTTATTCAATTGATCTAACAGGACACAACGAACGGGAGGTCTTAACGCCGATGGATGCCTCCGATCCTGCGTGGTCCCCCTTGATTCCCTGACCATGGGGCCTTATAGTTTAAAATAACTCAAAGCTTTAACATACACCGAACAATAATTTCTTCTATTTTATTTGGTCGTTGTACTAAATAGATGTTAAGTGTAGTTTGCTGTTTGCGCCGAGATATTCGGGGCTGATTAAGTAAATACTTCTTTCAACCAAACGTTCCGATCAGGGGGACAAAAATATGCGGTTTAAGAGTTTAGTTGTTGTTTTTGCTGCGCTCTTCTTAGTAGCAGCTTGTGAATCCACCACCTCCGAGAAAGGCGACGCTTCCGGCAAGGGAGCAATGGCCGTCAAGAAATCGGGCAAAGATTTCTCCATTAAACCCGGCTCATCCCAGGATTTAATCGTTAATGTCGGCGATCGCGTTTTCTTCGGCTTTGATAAATCCAGCTTAACGGCTGATTCCCGTGCAACGCTTGAAAAGCAAGCGGCTTGGATGAAAAAATATCCGTCGGTGGGTGTGTCTCTCGAAGGTCATGCTGATGAACGTGGCACCCGCGAATATAACTTGGCGCTGGGCGATCGTCGCGCCAATTCAGCAAAAGATTATTTGGTTGCTTTGGGCATTAGCCCCAACCGGGTCAAAACGATTTCTTACGGCAAAGAGCGTCCGGTTGCTCTCGGCCACGAAGAATCCTCCTGGTCGCAAAACCGTCGCGCAGTGATGGTTGTATCCGGGGCCGGCAGCTAAATAACACTTACTGATCGAAACGTTTCGGCGCCTGCCTCCCGTTGATTTCGGGATGGCGGGCGCCTTGTTTTTGCCAACATTGATTGGCACTATGCCTTTCATAATTTTGCATCATTAAGTCATTAGCTTTGGGACCGATGAATAACAAACTTTTCACTTTAGCCCCTTTTTTTACCGTGCTTGTTGTTTCGGGATTGGCCGGGACACCAAGCGCGTTCGCTCAGGACAAGAATATCCAGGACGTGCTGAACAAGCTAGGTCGCCTGGAACGAGACGTCCAAACACTGAACCGTCAAGTCTACAAAGGCAGCCCCCCACCGAGCACATCTGGTGCAAGCAAAGGTGCTACGGTAGGTGGGTCGGGTTCTGGTCCAAACGCCTACATCAATCGAATCAATGATCGATTGGACCAATTGGAAGAGGAAATTCGCAATTCGACCAGCAATGTGGAAAACAATAACCATATCCTGAATCAAATATCCACGCGCCTCGACAAATTGGTCAGCGATATCGATTACCGTTTGACCAATCTGGAAGCGCGGACCGGCGGTCGGCCCGCCGGATCACTTCAGGGACAATCGCAGCAACCGTTGGGGCCACCGAAATTATCGGCAGCGCCAAGAGCAGCCGGTGTGCAACGGGTCGGCCCCCAGACCGGCGGACCCGTGGTGTCTTCCGGTAAAGGCAAAATACTCGGATCAGTCAGCGAAACCGAAGTTAGTAGCGTACAGGGTCAAGCCACGGTAAACACCGGCAGTGAAGTTACAGCAAACCCGGCCCAGGCGGTACCGCAACCGGTCAAACCTAAACCGATGCTGCCCGAAGGAACGCCCAAGGACCAGTATCGCTTTGCCTATTCTTTCCTCAGGAAAAACGATTACGAAAATGCGGAAAAAGCGTTGAAGGAATTTATCGGTAGATACAATGACCAGCCGATCGCTACCAATGCCATTTATTGGTTGGGACGAACCTACTATGTAAAGGGTGATTTCCGTTCCGCAGCCGATACTTTCTTGCAGGGGTATCAAAAAGACCCCAAAGGCCTGAAGGCGCCGGATATTCTACTTAGGCTCGGCATGTCGCTGAACGGCATGAATAAAATCAAAGAAGCCTGTGCGGCCTATCAAAAGCTGGCAAAGGATTATCCGGATGCTTCGGCCAGCACTAAAAAACTCCTCACAATGGAAAAGGGCCGGTCCGGTTGTAAGTGACCGACCGGGAATATAGTGGCAAAAATTGATTTCGACCGCCTGATGGCGGCAATCCTGCATGGTGACGGGATCGGGCGCATTGCTGTCGCGGTTTCCGGTGGCGCCGACAGTATGGCGCTATGCCTTTTGGCCGATCAGTGGGCGAAATCAAATGACATTGCTTTGCAGGCCGTGATCGTCGATCACGGCCTGCGGCCCGGATCAGCGGATGAAGCGGCCACGGTCGGGGGGTGGCTCGCCGCCCGCAATATTGATCATCAAATTTTGGTTTGGCAGGAAGAAAAACCTGAAGCCGGGGTTCAAGCCGCCGCCCGCAAAGCACGCTACCGGCTGATGGCGGATTGGTGCATAGACAATCAAATCAAATATCTGCTGGTGGCGCACCATCTGGAGGATCAAGTCGAAACATTTCTGATGCGACTGCATCGCGGCAGCGGTGTTGATGGGCTGGCCAGTATGGCGCTCAATTATGTTTTCCAGAATGTTCAAATTCTAAGGCCGTTGTTGACGCAATCTAAAAAACAATTGAAAGAGTTTTTGAAGGAGAGCAATCAAGACTGGATTGAGGATCCGTCCAATCAGGATCCCGCTTATGCCCGGACCCAAATTCGGGCGCTTGTCGGCAGGCTTGAAGATCACGGCCTGTCTGCCGAGCGTCTGGGCGGGATCGTTCGGCAATTCAGTTCGCTCAAACAATTTCTCCAGCTACCGGTAAATGCCTTTGTTGAGTCGCAATGCCACCTTGCTCCGGAAGGGTACGCAACATTTGATCTTGCGGTTCTAAAACAATTGCCCGATGCGATCATTTCAAGAATCATCATCCGCTTGGTCGGGCTGGTGGGCGGCTGCGAATATCCACCGCGCCAGAAGAAGCTTTTGCGTGCCGTGAACGTGCTCAAGCAGGGCAACGTTTCAGGATTCACCTTGGGCGGCTGCAATTTTTTGGTTTCCGACAAAACCAGCGGTTCTCACGAAATTATGATCTGCCGGGAAGCACGAGAAAAAAGCCGCGTTCAAGTATCGGCCGGCGATGCCATTGTCTGGCGTAATGTTTTCGACCTGCAGTTCGAATCTTTCAATGCAAACCCTGATATGGCGAACGACGGTGGGACTAACGAAAAAGTCTATCTCAGGCCACTCGGTAAATCGGGATGGGCGAAAATTATTAAAGATCGTCCGGATTTAAAGGATATTTCGGTGCCGTTTCAGGTCCGACTAACGCTGCCTGCCTTATTCGATCAACGGGGTGTCTTCGAAGCACCTTTATTGGGCTACCGAAGGGAAGCGGCGATATACGACACGCCGCCGCCGCCGGTAACCTTCAAACTCGCCCATTTTAAGGCGTTGACTGAACGGGATGCGGGCGAATAATAGTATAGTTTTTCTGGGTATTGCGGGCCTTACAGCTTGCCAGATCGAAAATAAGGACTATCTCTATGTTCAATCAATGTTTAAAAGCTAGTCGAGCCGCTTGTTACAGCATTGCCGGGACTAAACAAACCAAACCGGCAAGGTGATTAGGGAAGGGATTAATAGTGAATTTCCGCAAAAATTTGGCCCTCTGGGTCATTATCGCATTGCTTATTTTTACGCTGTTTAATTTATTTCAGGGGAATTCGAATAAGGGCCCGCATCAAAATCTCGCCTTTTCTGATTTTCTGGGCGCGATTGACAGCGGTGACGTCAGAGATGTGACAATTCAAGGCCAGAAAATAACCGGTCATTATGGTGATGGGCGGTCATTCCGTACATATTCACCCAACGACCCCAATCTGATCCCCAACCTCACCAAAAAAGGTGTGCATATCAATGCTCTGCCTGATGAAGACGAGGTGCCGTCCCTATTCGGTATATTCGTTTCCTGGTTCCCGATGCTGCTGCTTATCGGTGTCTGGATTTTCTTCATGCGTCAAATGCAAGGGGGTGGCGGCAAGGCCATGGGCTTTGGTAAATCACGCGCCCGCATGCTGACTGAGAAAACCGGGCGTGTGACATTCGAAGACGTCGCTGGAATCGACGAAGCCAAACAGGAATTGGAGGAAATTGTCGAATTCCTCAAAGACCCGGCAAAGTTCCAAAGGCTGGGCGGTAAACTTCCTAAGGGTTGCCTGCTCGTCGGGCCTCCGGGCACCGGTAAGACATTGCTGGCCCGCGCTATCGCCGGCGAAGCCAATGTGCCGTTCTTCACCATTTCAGGTTCCGACTTTGTTGAAATGTTTGTCGGCGTCGGCGCCAGCCGGGTGCGGGACATGTTCGAACAAGGNAAAAAGAATGCGCCNTGCATTATCTTTATCGACGAATTGGACGCCGTTGGACGTCATCGCGGCGCCGGTCTCGGCGGCGGNAATGACGAGAGGGAACAGACCCTCAACCAGTTGTTGGTNGAAATGGATGGNTTTGAATCCAATGAAGGCGTGATCNTGATCGCCGCNACCAACCGCCCCGACGTTCTGGACCCGGCTTTGCTGCGCCCGGGCCGTTTTGACCGCCAGGTGGTGGTACCCAATCCNGACATTATCGGACGGGAAAAAATNCTCAAAGTTCACATGCGCAAAGTTCCAATCGCGCCGGGTGTTGACGCCAAAATTATTGCCCGCGGCACGCCGGGTTTTTCCGGTGCTGATCTCGCCAATCTGGTGAACGAAGCGGCCCTGCTGGCTGCCCGATCCGGCAACCGCATGGTTACCATGCCCGACTTCGAAGCGGCTAAAGACAAAGTTATGATGGGAACAGAACGGCGTTCCATGGTCATGACCGATGAGGAAAAAGCGCTGACCGCTTATCACGAAGCGGGGCACGCCATCGTTGGTATCAAAGTGCCGAAGCATGATCCTCTGCACAAAGTGACAATTATCCCCCGTGGCCGCGCCCTCGGCGTTACCATGTCCCTGCCGGAGCGGGATCGCTACAGTTATTCCAAGCTGGAACTCGAATCCAAATTGGCAGTAATGTTCGGTGGCAGAATTGCCGAAGAACTTGTCTTTGGTGCAGAGAACATCACCACCGGCGCCGGAAACGATATCCAGCAGGCTACTGAAATGGCGCGCCGCATGGTTACCGAATACGGCTTCAGCGACAAACTGGGACCCTTGCGTTATACCGATAATGAAGAGGAAATTTTCCTTGGTCATTCCGTGGCCCGGCATCAAAACGTATCTGATGCCACGGCTTCGCTGATTGATCAGGAGGTCCGCCGCCTGATCGAAGACGCCGAGGCCGTCGCCCGCAAAATCCTTGTTGAATACAACGAAGATTTGGAAACGATTGCCAAGGCGCTGCTTGAATATGAGACCCTGAGCGGTGAAGAAGTGAATTCCCTATTGGATGGGGAGCCGATATATAGACCGGATCTTGATGACGATACCAATAAGGATGGCCATGCTAAATCTTCGGTTCCAAGCAGCGGATCAAGCCTGAAAAATACAGCCAATGATTCCGATAAGAACACCGGCGGTGATTTTAATCCGGAGCCGCAACCGGAAAGCTAAACCGTAGCTACTTCATGAGCAGGACATTCGCCGGCCTTCCGCTTACCCGTCCCTTGATCATGGGAATTATCAATGTGACCCCAGACAGTTTCACCGATGGCGGTGATTATTTGGACAGCACCAAGGCCATCGATCATGGATACCGTCTGATCGAAGAAGGTGCTGATATCCTCGATATCGGCGGTGAATCGACGCGGCCCGGTGCAGCGCCCGTTGATCCGGGCGAAGAGATTAGGCGGGTTATCCCTGTCGTAAAATCTTTGTCCGATACGGGAATACCAATTTCCATCGACTCCCGACATTGGCCAGTAATGACGGCGGCTCTGGAGGCAGGGGCAGTCATCATCAACGATGTGTCGGCATTAACGGGCAACCCAAAATCTTTGTCCGTTGCCGCCGCTAGCCAGGCATCAGTTGTCCTTATGCATATGAAAGGCGATCCTGCCAGCATGGCCAAACATTCGATCTATGATGATGTGGTCGCGGAGGTGAATGCTTACCTGGCGGCCCGTATTGCCACCTGCCTTCAAGCAGGGATCAACAAAGATCGACTGGCCGTTGATCCCGGATTTGGCTTTGGAAAAACCAGCGGCCAAAATCTGACCATGATCGACCGGTTAAATGAGTTCACCGTTCATGAATGTCCTATTCTGGTTGGGCTATCCCGTAAATTCGGTATATCCAAACAGCCCAAAGACCGGTTGTCCGAATCGCTCGCTTTTGCCGCCAAAGCATTGGCACACGGCGCCGCGATTTTTCGGGTCCATGATGTTGCTGATACACGTAAGGCCTTGGTAGACAGTTATATTAGTGCGACGTAAAAAAATGCAATAAATTGTTAAGTGACGGCGTTGCACCTGTGTAATAAAAGTCCCTATGGTACCCAAGCAGAATTGAAGATTTATATATGATACGAAAACTATTCGGCACTGACGGCATTCGGGGAACGGCCAACGTCGAGCCGATGACGGCTGAGATCGCCCTCAAAGTTGGCATGGCCGCCGGACTGCACTTTACCCGGGGCGACCATCGCCACCGTGTCGTCATTGGCAAGGATACACGGCTTTCCGGATATATGATCGAACCAGCGCTGACGGCTGGTTTTGTCGCCGCCAGTATGGACCCGATTCTGGTTGGACCAATGCCCACACCGGCTGTCGCCATGTTGACTCGCAGCCTGCGTGCCGATCTCGGCGTTATGATATCCGCTTCCCACAATCCCTATCAGGACAACGGCATCAAACTGTTCGGCCCCGACGGCTTCAAGTTGTCGGATGAGGTGGAAGCCGAAATCGAGAACCGCATAAACGGTGACATGAATCCGGATTTGGCCAAACCGGGAGAACTGGGACGGGCGCTCCGACTTGATGATGCCCAGGGCCGCTATATTGAATTCGTCAAACGGACTTTGCCCAGAGGCCTCACCCTGGAAGGTATAAAAATTGTCATCGATTGCGCCAATGGCGCCGCCTATAAAGTTGCTCCGACGGTGTTGTGGGAATTGGGTGCGGAAGTCATTCCCGTAGGCGCCGATCCCGACGGATACAACATTAATAAGGATTGTGGCTCGACGGCGACCGACTTCATGCAGGAACAGGTAGTCGCCCACGGCGCGGACATCGGTATCGCCTTGGATGGCGATGCCGACCGGGTCCTGATATCCGATGAGACAGGGCAGTTGATTGATGGCGACCAGATCATGGCCGTTATTGCCGAAAACTGGTCCCGGCAGGGTTTTCTCAACGGCGGCGGCGTGGTGGCGACGGTAATGTCTAATATTGGCTTCGAAAAATACCTGCAGGGCCTGGGTCTTTCCTTGATCCGCACCAATGTTGGTGACCGTTACGTCGTGGAGCATATGCGGCGCAACGGTTTTAATCTGGGTGGTGAGCAATCAGGCCATGTGGTGCTGTCGGATTACTGCACAACGGGTGATGGGCTGGTAGCGGCACTGCAAATCCTGGCCGTTCTCGGGGATTTGAATAAACCGGCCAGCGAAGTCTGCCGTTTGTTTCAGCCGTTCCCGCAGCTGCTGAAAAACGTCGCAATCAACGGCGGTGATGTGCTTGAAGCGGATACCGTTAAAAAGGCCATCACCGACGCCGAAGCCAAGCTCAAAGAATCGGGGCGCTTGCTAATCCGGAAATCGGGCACCGAACCGCTGGTGCGTGTTATGGCCGAAGGCGAAGACGAAGGCTTGATTGCCCTGATCGTCAATGACATTGTTGACGAGATCAAGCGGGTAGCTGCCGCTTAATCGATAAAAAGTATTTTGGATGTATCTAGGGGGCCTTTCGTGAAAGGACGCGTGTTAATCGTTGCCGGTTCGGATTCCGGGGGGGGGGCCGGAATTCAAGCCGATATTAAAGTGGTGACGGCGCTCGGGGGATTCGCTATGACGGCGGTAACCGTGCTGACAGCTCAGAACACTGAGGGTGTTTTCGGAATTCACGATGTGCCCGCCGAATTTGTCGCCCAACAGATGGAGGTGGTGTTGACGGATATCGGCGCCGACTGCATCAAAATTGGCATGCTGCACCAACCGGATATTGTCGAAGCCGTTTGCCACATGATCGACCGCTTTGCATCCGAAACTCCCGTGGTTGTCGACCCGGTTATGGTCGCCAAAGGTGGCGCTTCCTTGCTGACTGAGGAAGCCATGGAAGCCTTGAAAATAAAAATGGTTCCCCGGGCGACGGTGTTGACGCCAAATATTCCTGAAGCGGAGGCACTTGCCGGTCAAAAAGGGGCAACCATTGATCAGGCCGAAGAATTGGCGCGGGGGCTGACCGTTCTCGGTGCCAGAGCCGTGCTGTTAAAAGGCGGCCATCGCGATGGGGGCAACGTCATGGATATGCTGATGGAGCACGGTAAGGTGTCGGACATTTATACCAGTCCCCGTATCAATACTGTGCATACACATGGTACCGGCTGTACGCTGGCGTCGGCCATCGCCACCGGTATCGCCCAGGGATTGACCTTGCGCGAAGCTGTTGCAAGGGCGCGCAATTTCGTCATGGAAGCCATTGAAACGGCGCCCGGGTTTGGCAAGGGCCATGGTCCTCTCAACCATGCGCATACCGTGAATGAATATTAGGCCTCTGGGAGACGGGAGGTATATCACTTGACCGAAGAATTATTTCGCAACGACCCTTATTTAAAATCCTGCGAGGCAAATTTCTCCGAAATATTCAATGGCGGTGTTACCGGTGGATTAATCGGCGAGGCGAAAAGTCGCCTCGATTTTGATCTACCGGACACGTCCCTGGACAAAGAGCAAATCAACGCTGACCTCAACCGGCTGATTGAAGAAAACTATCATGCCGGATTTTCATCTATTTCGGATGAAGAATTAGCGTTCAATCCCGAATTGGTGCGCACAATCTCCGTCAAACCGCTCAGTGGATTAGGCTCGGTCCGGGTGGTCGATATCGAGGACGCCGATCTTCAACCCTGCGGCGGCACCCATGTAAATTCGACAGGTGAAATCGGGCGATTCCGGGGCGGAAAAATTGAAAATAAAGGCAAACATAACCGGCGCATCAATATTCATTTGAGAGATTGATCTGGTATGAGTGGTGAGATTGCTATTGGTCTGACGGGCGATCCTGATGAAATGGTAGACGTCCGGAATTTGTTTGCCGAATACCAGCGGTGGCTCAACGTTGATCTTTGCTTTCAAGGGGGGTGATGAAGAACTGGCGACGCTGCCGGGCAAATATGCCGAACCCGAAAGTTGTATCCTGCTGGCTTGAGACCAAGATGCTATTGCCGGGTTAGTCGCCTTGCGGCCTTTGGAGTGCGGTATATGCGAAATGAAATGGTTGTATGTAAAAGATGAATGGTGAGGCCGAGGACATTCTTCAAAAAAGCCAAGGAAATAGGTTGCCGGACCATGCGTCTCGATACAGAGAAAAGATTGCACCAGGAGATTATGCTTTATCGGGATATGGGATTTGTGGAAATCGGTACCTATTACGATAATCCGCTCGCCGATATACTTTACCTTGAAAAACAGATGAGCTAAGGAACGAAGAAAAATGGCCAAGTACAATATTGCCACCATCCCAGGCGACGGCATCGGCAAGGAAGTTGTGCCCGAAGGCATCCGCGTGCTGAATGCTGCCGGGAGAAAATTTGACATCTCGTTTGATTGGGAAATGTTCGACTGGTCCTGCGAGACCTATAAGATTACCGGGCGCATGATGCCCGAGGACGGTTTTGATCAAATACGAAATCACGACGCCGTATTTTTGGGAGCCGTCGGTTTTCCCGGCGTACCCGATCATATTTCGCTTTGGGGATTGTTGATTCCCATCCGGCGGGTCTTTCACCAATATGTCAATCTGCGTCCCGTTCGCCTGTTTGAAGGTGTGCCGGCACCCCTGGCCGGGTGCCAACCCGGCGATATCGATTTTCTGATCGTGCGGGAAAATGTCGAGGGAGAATATTCTGAAATCGGGGGCCGGCTTTACGAAGGGACCGACGATGAAATGGTCGTTCAGCAGACTATATTCACCCGCAAGGGCGTCGACCGGATACTGAAATATGCTTTTAATCTGGCGCAGAGCCGCCCGGCCAAACATTTGACATCCGCCACCAAATCAAACGGTATAATTCATACCATGCCCTATTGGGATGAGCGGGTCGAAGAAATGGCGAAAAACTATGCCGATATTGAGGTTGATAAATTCCACATTGATATTCTGACCGCCCACTTTGTCCGCAATCCCCATTGGTTTGACGTGGTCGTGGGCAGCAATCTGTTTGCCGATATTCTTTCCGATCTGGGTCCGGCGGCAACCGGCACCATCGGCATTGCGCCGTCGGGAAACATCAACCCAGAGAGGGACTATCCGTCAATGTTTGAACCGGTTCACGGGTCTGCGCCAGATATCGCCGGGAAGGAAATTGCCAATCCAATCGGCCAGGTCTGGTCAGGCGCCATGATGCTGGAACATTTCGGTGAACAGGCTGCCGCCGACGCTATCGTCTGCGCCATCGAAACCGTGCTGGCTGACGGTTCGTGCATGACGCCGGATATGGGCGGCAAGGCTACCACCGAAGACCTTGGCAAAGCTCTGGAAAGTGCGCTTTAGTATTCAAATCGAGTGATAGATTGAAAAGATAAAGCATGCATGCAGCCGCCGCCATAGAAACACCCAATTTCGCCATGTGGCTAACCTTTGCTCTGATTCTCGGGGCGCTGGCGTTTTACGCGGTAGAGAAAGTGGCGGTAGAGATCACTTCCCTGGGGGTACTTGGCGCCTTTATGCTGTTTTTTCATTTTTTGCCGATCGCTGGCGAAGACGGGCGGAACCTCCTGGCCGCAGACCGTCTGATTGCCGGTTTTGCCAACCCCGCCTTAATTACCGTCCTGGCGCTGCTGGTAATTGGCCAGGGGATGGTTCGTGCCGGTGTACTGGATCGGGGCGCGAGGATCGTCTTGTCGGCGGGCGGTGGTAAAAGCTGGCTGACAATCTTAATTACCCTGATCGTCGTGTTGATCATCAGCGGCTTTCTCAACAATATCCCAGTAGTGGTGATCTTTATCCCGATCATGGAAGCCGTAGCCGTACGCTTCGGCGCATCGCCCAGCAAGGTGATGATGCCCCTCAGCTTCGCGGCCGTGCTTGGGGGTATGACGACGATTATCGGTTCAGGTACTAACCTTTTGGTTTCAGGTGCCTTGGATGAATTGGGTGAAAAGCCGTTCGACTTTTTTCAGTTTACCGCACCTGGAATTGTTCTCGCGGCAGCCGGGTTAGCATTTGTTCTTTTGGTTGTGCCTAAGTTATTGCCCGATCGCGCTTCCATGGCCAATCAGTTCATGGAGGTCGATGGCCGTCATTTTCTGGCTCAGATCACAGTAACCGCAAAGTCTGAAGTTGTTGGCCTGACGGCCATCGGAGGCATTTTCGGGGCTTATCCCGATATGACCCTGCGCTCAATCCAGCGGGAGGATGAAGCTTTTCTGCCGCCTTTTGAAGAAGTCACGCTTCAACCCGGCGATATCATGGTTGTAGCGGCCACCAGGTCGGCGCTCTCCGACGCTTTGGCCCACGATCCCGGTTTGCTGGTGCCTAATTTGCAGGATGGTCGTGACGAGGACGAGGGGCGCTGGCGGCAGGGCGAGCGGGTGCTGGCGGAAGTGATGGTGGCGCCGGCGTCGCGCATGGCGAGCCTGAACCTCAACATGATCGGCTTTCGTCACAAGACACACTGTGTCGTTTTGGGTATGCAGCGCCGCGCCCGCATGATGCGAACCCGTATCACCGATATTCGCCTGGAAGAGGGCGATGTGCTTCTGGTGCAGGGACAGCCAGAGGATATTAGCGCCTTACGAAAATCTGATGACGTCGTTCTGCTGGAATGGTCGGCGGAGGAATTGCCGGCTCTCGATCATGCAAAACGGGCGACCGGGACCTTCCTTTTGGTGATCCTGCTGGCGGCTACAGGGGTATTACCCGTCGTCGCGGCCACCATGATTGGAGCTGTCGTCATGGTTGCTACCGGGGTCCTTTCGCTCAATATGGCGGCGCGATCGTTGGATTCGAAAATATTCACCATGATTCCCGCGGCCTTGGCCATGGGGTTGGCCATGCAGGTTACAGGCGGCGCCCAATACCTAGCCCAGCATCTGATTCACCTGCTGCAGGGCGCGGCACCGGCAGTTGTGCTGTCGGCCTTTTTCCTCTTGATAGCCGGTCTTTCGAATGTCATCAGCGCCAAGGCGGCAGCCGTGCTGTTCACGCCTATCGCTGTCGGCATCGCCCATGAACTAGACGTGCCGGTGGAGGCCTTCGCCGTTGCTGTCGTGTTTGCCGCCAACTGCGCAGTGGCGACGCCGATCGGCTATCAGACGAGCCTGTTGGTCATGGGGCCGGGTCACTATACGTTCGCCGATTTTGCCCGCGGCGGCATTCCTTTGATTATCGTCATCTGGCTGACATTCACCTTGTTCGCGCCCTGGTACTACGGGATATAGCCATGATATTACCGGATTTATTGTGTGTACGTGCAGATAAGAAAGGCTAATATAATTTCGAATTATTACCTAGCACGACCAGTTGAGAAGAAAAATGGCTGATAAAAAACCTGCAAAACATCTAAGTGATCTTTCGAAAATAATTCAATGGCTGGACAAACGGGGCCGCCTGACGCGTGTTGCATCGGAAGTCGATCCTGACTATGAACTGGCTGCTGTGGCGGCTCAGCTCGAAGGGCAGCCGTCTGCCGTGCTTTTTGAAAATGTCAAAGGCCACACTGCGCCTATATTCACCGGTCTCTACTGGTCCAGGGGATTGCTGGCGGAACTGCTCGGCACGGAAGAGCTTAATCTATCGGCCTTTATCGCTTCGAGAATTGCCAAATGGCAGCAAAAGCCGGTCAGGCCGATGGTGGTAACAAAAGCGCCGGTCAAACAGGTGACACAAAAAGTTCCCGACGTCACAAAACTTCCCATTCCTATCCATGCCTTAAAAGACGGTGGTCCTTATTTCGATGTTTCCGTCGTTGTTACCAAGGATCCGGATACCGGTGTGCGCAACGCCTCGGTGCACCGGGTGATGGTGGTCAACGATACAGTCTTGTCCCTGCTGATTGATCCGGGCCGCCATTTTGGCGTCTATCTGGATAAGGCCAAGGCAAGGGGAAAAACCCTTCGCTTTACATTGAATGTCGGCGTGCCGCCCGGAGTCTATTTCGCCGCCGCTACACCTTCAGGTGCTGCGCCCGCTGAAGCAGACGAACTCGGCATCGCCAGTGAATTTCAGGATGGGCCGTTGGAGTTAGTGAAGGGGGATACATCTCACGTTGAACTGATTGCTAACGCCCAATATGCCCTCGAATGTGAAATGTTCACCGAAGAAAAGCAGGAGGAGGGACCCTTTGCCGAAGTGACCGGTCTTTATGCCGACCGGGCGCCCCGCTGGAAGGTTCACGTTAAAGCCATCCATCATCGCCGCACGCCGGTCTTTCATACGCTGATTTCCGGCGAGGAAGTATGGAATTCCGCCGGGCTGTTAGCCGAGGGACATCTCCAGGGATTGCTACCCAAGCAGGTGCCGGGGGTTAGGGATATTTATATGACACCGGGCGGCTGCGGCGTTTTTCATGCTGTTATTCAAATGGAACAAACCCACAAAGGCTGGGCCAAGAACGCCATCATGTCGGCATTTGCCGGTTTCAATATGTTGAAAATGGTGACCGTGGTTGATGAAGATGTCGATATCCGCAATCCCAGCGATATCGAATGGGCCATGTCTAACCGGCTGATCCCATTGACCGGCATCGTCCAGGTACACGACAGTTTCGGGCTGGGTCTTAACCCTTCCTTTCCCAATAATATCGGGACAAAATTAGGCTTCGATTGTACCCGAGCCCACCCCCATGAGGAAAAAGACGAGCGGGTTTCCTATCGCGATGTGTCACTTGGGGACTACGATATTTCGTTTGGCCGGTAGACCACCATTTTATTCGGCAGCCGCCCACTGTTCCGGTCCCCGTGCGAAATAGTCATTGTGGTCGGCGAGTGATCTGATCTTGTCGCGATGACCTTTAATTTTAGTGTTTCCTCTTCGACATCGAGGCCGATCGCGCCGACGACCCTGTTGCCTTCGGTCAGGATATCGGTAATCGCATATAATTGATGGTGCGTGCCAGCCGTCTTTTGGCCTCTTTGGTGAGCTCGTCCTTGTGATTGCTGCCGGCATATTTCAGCGAGATACGGGGCTTTCCGGGAAAGGCGTGGCCGTTAAATGACCAGTCGCCGGGCAGTTTCATTTCAAAGCCCTAGTCGTTCCAACCCTTAACCCGGTCGAAGGAATTTTCAAGAAACCGGCGCGAAAGAAGGATGTCGTGAAAGCCGCCGATTTGGCTATCGACGAGTTTCGCCAGGATCGGTTCTATATCGTCGCCGTGCTTCTCGGGGATGTAGCACATGAAGTGAATGTTTCCGGTGACGTCGGAGCCGCTTCGTTTGGTGTGTGCTTTCTCGGCGATGATGACGTTAGCGCCTTTACCGGCCGCACTGATGGTGGCCATCAATCCGCCTATGTCGCCGCCGGCCATCAGGACATCGCACTCAATGGGTCTGTTGACGACTAAAATCATTGTCTCGCTTTCATGTTACTCTCTAGGTATATCATAGGATTTTCCCGGTGGATTACCGAAACGGTCACCGACCAATTCGTAGCGGCTGATCTTTTCCTCCAGATCGACCCAGAGAAGCAGCATGTTTAATGGGATGCGCAGTTTAATGCCTTTGAGGCCTTCTATCTCCCCCGGGAAATCAAGGACGTAGGGGTTGCAATTCCAACATTTTGATGATGAAAAAAGTGCGAAAAATTCGTTTTTCCAGCGGATGATCGGCCCGCTAATCTTGACCCCTAAACTGATTTTTGAGAACCCGCTGGCCGGCTTCGAGATAATCGAATTTGATGCAGCCTAAAATCCTCGGTCAGATTGGGGCAGGGGACGCCTACCTCTTTGGCTATAGCAAACTCTTCGGATTTCGCGAAGGGAGGCGCGGCGCAACACAAGGCCGGGCAATTCGAGAAGTTGGGTTTAAGGTTAAACTGGTTCATCGGTCCAGCATGACGGAAAATTCCGTCAGCACGAAAAAAGGGCGGCCCCGAAAAGCCGCCCTCAAATAATTTATCCGAAAACCGGTTAACCCCAGATATCCTTGCTGATACTCTTGTACCAGCCGCGGGCGTAGTCGGCTTCTTCGGAACGATATTTGGCGTCGGCACCGGACGGGCTCAAACCACCTGAACCTTTGATTTTGGTGATCTTACCTTTATCGAAACCGTACACCATGGCAACCGAAATACCGTAGTCTTCCGCCACCAGGCTGTAGCAGATGTTGACGAATTTTGGCGTTCCCGGAGGTTTGTGAGCCAGCATGTTGACGACCGCTGCGGCGCAGACCTTGGCTTGGGTCGAGGCGGCAAACCCGGATTTGGGCATCGGTGAAGCAACGCTGGCGTCGCCGACCACATGGACACCTGGAAGCAGTTTCGATTCAAAGGTCATCTGATCGACCGGGCACCAGCCGGTGCCGTCCGCCAATCCGGAAGAGTGAGCGATCCTTCCGGCCATTTGTGCCGGAATAAAGTTGATCACGTCACCTTTGTACTCACCGAAATCAGTGAAGAGCTTTTTGCCTTTAACGTCGACTTTATGCACCACGCCGTCATTGTCGATATTCTGGTAATCGATCATGCCGGGATAAAGCTTCGCCCAGCCTTCCTTGAACAGACCTTGTTTGGAGAATTTCTTCTTCGGATCAAGGACGATAATTTTCGACTTTGGTTTGTGCTTCTTGAAGTAGTCGGCGACCAGACTGATCCGTTCACCGGGGCCCGGTGGGCAACGGAACGGATTGGGTGGCGGTGAAATGATGAATATACCGCCGTTGGGCATGGCCTGCAGCTGTTTGGCCAGCAATACCGTCTGCGGTCCCGCTTTCCAGGCATGGGGAATAATGCCGGCAGAAGCCGCATCCATACCCTCGATCCTATCCCAACGGAAATCGATGCCCGGCGATACGATGCAGCGGTCATATGACATTTTACCATTCTTCGCGAGGGAGACGATCTTCCTGTCGCCGTTGATGTGAGTTACAAGATCTTGCACCACGTTGACACCCCTTCTTTTCAGGGCATCGAAACTGTGGGTGATGTAATCCATCTTGTTGGTGCCGCCGATCACCGTATTGGAGAAGGGACAGGTTGAGAACTGGCTGGAAGGCTCTATCAAGGTAACCGAGATCTTTGGATTCATGCGCTTCAGATATTTAGCTGCTGTCGCGCCGCCAAAACCGCCACCGATTACAATGACATGAGCATTGCCCGTAGCGGCAAATGCGGTTTTACCTGGCAGAGAGAGCGATCCAAGCGCCGCGCTGACGCCGAGACCGGCATTAAACGTCCTACGTGTAATTTTCGTCATTTTCTCATTCCTCCCCCTTACTTCTTGGCGAAGAAGTTGGTTATGGCTTTTAGTTCCGCGTCGCTAAAGCCTTTGGTGATCCGCATCATTACGGTCGACGGTTTTTTCCCGCTTCTGAAATCCATCATTTTATTAAATATGTAACTTGCTGATTTTCCGGAAATGGTCGGCATATCGCCGGAACTCTTACCGTCTGTGCCATGACAGGAAAAACACGTGTTGACCAGCACCTCGTCCGACGCCATCTGCGCCTGAGCGGGCTGGCTGGCATATGCCGTACCGAGCGCCGTCACAGAAGTAATGGCAATAAGTTTCTTCAAATTCATTAGAACCCTCCTAACTAACTATAAATGCCTCATTAAAAATTTATAGAGCCGATTAGAGAAATCCCCCAACTCCGTTTGAACTATTAAACATTTAAAGACTAGTGCATAATTAATTCAACATAAATATTGTGTTAAAATAATATTTCAAATTCGCAATTGCGATTGCGTTGGGTGAAAATCCTTTCAGTTTTTTTAGAGTTCTTGACTCCGTAATGATAAATCTATAAAAGCGCTGGCGGGCCACGACCTCCCAACGGGTCGCAGCCTATCTGTGAGGATAGGAGAAAAACAGATGACAAACCCCGCTAAACCGGACATGCGTCCGGCGAATCCTAATTTCTCTTCTGGTCCCTGTGCCAAACGACCCGGCTGGTCGCCTGCCGTGCTGAGTGATGCCGCCCTCGGCCGTTCACATCGGGCCAAGCTGGGCAAGGCCAAGCTGCAAGAGGTTATTGACAAAACACGCTCTACCCTGGGCGTTCCCAATGATTACCGTATCGGCATCGTCGCGGCTTCGGATACCGGTGCTGTGGAAATGGCGTTGTGGTCGCTTTTGGGCGCCCGCGGTGTTGACATGCTCCAATGGGAGAGCTTCGGCAAAGGTTGGGTGACCGATGTCAGCAAGCAATTAAAACTGGATGACGTGCGTGTGCATGAAGCAGATTACGGCCAATTACCGGATCTATCGCAAGTCGATTTTAGCCGCGATGTTGTGTTCACGTGGAACGGTACGACTTCCGGCGTTCGCGTGCCCAACGGCGACTGGATCGCCCGTGACCGTGAAGGATTGACCATTTGTGATGCCACCTCCGCCGCCTTTGCCATGAAACTGCCGTGGGAAAAATTGGATGTCACCACTTATTCCTGGCAGAAGGTGATGGGAGGTGAAGCCCAGCATGGTATTCTGATTCTGAGCCCGCGCGCTGTCGAGAGGCTGGAGACCTTTACACCGCCACGTCCACTGCCGAAAATTTTTCGCCTGACTTCCGGCGGAAAATTGATCGAAGGCGTCTTCAAGGCGGCTACCATCAACACACCATCTATGTTGTGCGTCGAGGATGCGTTGGACGGTCTCAATTGGGCTGAAAGTATTGGTGGCCTCAAAAGCCTGATTGCGCGGTCTGAAGGTAATCTGGCAGCTCTGGCTAAGTGGGTTGAAAATTCACCCGATGTGGATTTCCTGGCTGGGACGCCTGATATCCGGTCCTGTACCTCTATCTGCTTGAAGATTACGGCGGATTGGTTCCGGGACCTTAGTGACGAGGACCAGTCAGAGGTGGTCAAGAAGATCGTAGCACTCCTTGACGAAGAAGGTGTTGCCTATGACATCAATTCTTACAAGGATGCACCGGCGGGCCTCAGAATTTGGGGCGGGGCGACCATCGAGATGACCGATCTTGAGACTTTGACGCCCTGGATCGACTGGGCTCTGGCGACCGTCGCCACTGATTACGCCGCATAATTTATTTAATTTAAACGATTAGAGTTAGGAGCGAACCAATGCCAAAGGTTCTTATTTCCGACAAAATGAGCCCGCGCGCCGAGGAAATTTTCAAGGAGCGTGGTGTAGACGTAGATGTAATTACCGGAATGGATCCGGAAGAGTTAAAATCCTGCATTGGCGACTATGACGGTTTGGCCGTCCGTTCAGCGACCCGGGCGACGGCAGAAATCATCGAAGCTGCAGGCAACCTTAAAGTCATCGGCCGGGCCGGTATCGGTGTCGATAATATTGATATTCCGGCAGCTTCGGCCAGAGGAATCGTGGTCATGAATACTCCCTTTGGCAATTCGATCACTACGGCCGAACATGCCATCGCCATGATGTTCGCCCTGGCCCGTCAAATTCCCGTGGCCAGTGAATCCACACATGCCGGCAAGTGGGAAAAATCCCGCTTCATGGGGGTGGAACTGACTGCCAAGACCCTGGGCATCATTGGCTGCGGTAATATCGGCGCTATCGCCGCCGAGCGGGCTTTGGGCCTGAAGATGAAAGTGCTTGCCTATGATCCCTATTTGTCGCCGGAACGCGCTGCCGATCTTGGTGTTGAAAAAGTGGAGCTGGATGAAATGTTCCCCCGCGCTGACTTTATCAGTCTGCATACGCCGCTGACCGACGCCACTCGCGGCATTGTCGACAAGGATTCCTTCACCAAGATGAAAGATGGTGTGCGGATAATTAACTGTGCCCGCGGTGGTCTGATTGTTGAAGCCGATCTTAAAGAAGCCATAGAGAGTGGCAAGGTGGCCGGCGCCGCACTTGATGTGTTCGAGGAAGAGCCCGCCAAGGAAAATGCCCTGTTCGGTATGGAGCAGATCATTGCTACGCCGCATCTCGGCGCCTCCACCTCAGAAGCCCAAGTCAATGTTGCTATTCAGGTAGCGGAGCAGTTGTCGGATTATTTACTGGACGGGACTGTTCAAAATGCCATCAACGTGCCGTCGGTCAGTGCTGAGGATGCGCCCAAATTGTTGCCCTACATGAAATTGGCAGAACAGCTGGGCAGCTTCGCCGGTCAGGCAACTTGGTCGGCTATTGATAAGGTCCAAATTGAATATTGGGGACATGCGGCCGACCTCAACACCAAACCGCTGACGGCCGTTGTCTTGCAGGGCTTGCTGTCACCACAATTGGAAACGGTCAATATGGTGAGCGCGCCCACACTTGCCAAGGAGCGAAATATTGATATCTCGGAGGTCACCAGAAAGTCTCTGGAAGAGTATCAAACGTTGATTACGCTCACGGTGACGACACAAAATCAGACCCGGGCGATATCCGGCACGCTTTCACATGGCGACAGGCCTAGGATTGTGGAAATAAAAGGTATTCCCATGGACGCCGAACTCGGACCCAATATGCTGTTCATCACCAACGAAGACAAACCCGGAATAATCGGTGCGCTTGGTTCGATTTTGGGTGAGGCGGGGGTTAACATTGCGACGTTTAATCTTGGTCGCTCGGAACCCGGCGCCGATGCAATTTCCTTGGTCGAGACTGATGAGCCAGTGCCAGACGATATTGCCGATAAAGTCCGTGCGCTGCCGCATATTATTCGGGCCATTCCACTTAAATTCTAAATTTGCATTCCCAAAAAGGGGGCATGCATCTTTTTTTGAACAAGATGAATGCCTCTTTTTTATGCGCAGTAGCATGTATCCACTTGATATTGAGCTGGAATTACAGCACATTACTTGCCAACAACCGATGTATAAAAAACGTCGGTACAGGGACCAAAATATACAGGTAGCCGAAAAGGCAGGGAGGTAAAATGGCGCGCGTATCCATGACGGTAAACGGTGAGGCTGTATCGGTCGATGCTGATCCAGACACACTACTTTCAGATTTCATCCGTGAAAATTTAAGCCTAACGGGTACCCATGTGGGCTGTGACACCAGCCAATGCGGCTCTTGCGTCGTTTTGGTAGACGGTCATTCGGCTAAAAGCTGCACCATGTTGGCGGTTCAGGCCGAAGGTACTGAGGTGACGACA
>PBQI01000004.1 GCA_002725625.1 Rhodospirillaceae bacterium
CCGCACCAATCTTTAAACATGCGACCACCGGTACCAGAAACTCTACTTCAAACTGGTACATAAAAAGGGGGCTTTACAGCCTGATTTACTCTTCAGTTTTTGCATTTATGCGGACCACGGAACGGGACACAATAATGGTCCCGTGCCTCGGTGTCTTAAGACGCTATTCCGTCGGGAACGCTATTTTGCCGGTGCTGCAAATTTGCCGGAACCCCGCTGCGGGTATTTGGCGAGGGCATAACCCTGGCGGTGACAGGCGCGGGTTATGACCACGGCCTTCCAGAGTACTCCACCAGCGATGGCCAGCGAACCGCCGAAATCGGCCACCCAAGCGGGGGATGCCGTCATGACAATGGCCGTGCCAAATAACAGGAACGGCAGGACATGGGCCACCACATGCAGCATTAAGGTCAATCCTCCAAGAATTTGCCGATCGATGGGGCCAATACCTTCGGCTTTCGCTGTGCCGATGTAACTACGCCACAACATGGCATTCACAGCCGCCAGTACCAGCCCGGCAAAGGGCAGCATAACGGTCGCCGGCATGGTATCGGTATAGCGGGCGAAAGTGATGGAGAGTAATCCGGCGCCTTCCAGCAGGCCGGTGGCGATCAGCATCCAGGGCATCAGGGGCACGCGCCAGGTTGGGATACCTTTGGCGGCATGAAGAATACGGGCCTGACAATAAAGGAAGGCCAACGCGCCCAAGGCGACGATAAAGTGCAAAGTGGGGTGGGGCTGAAACCAGTCGGCGATCAGCGCCAGATAGAAAATACCAACAGCGTATATTTCACGTGACATCCAGGAGCTTTGCGGCCTCAGGATGGCGAAGGGGGCCCTCAGTTTACGGCCGATTTTGAGCCAGACAAAAAATAGCCCGCCGGCGATAATACCGCCCGACATGTTAAAGATATGGATTAGCGAACGGTCGTTAAAGTCGCTCAGTAGGCTGATCAGATAAGCCAGGATAACGGTGCCCGAACCAATCCCGCCCAGGATAAAATTCATGGCCGCCCGTATATCCCAGAAGGTCTGGCGGTCGCCGACCAGGACGTTGGCCTGGTTGGACATGGCATCATCATCATTGTCGGCGTCAACGGGATCACGCGTCGGGACAGCCGGGGTCTGGGTCAGGTATTTGATCTGCGGATTAGTACCTAGTTCCGAGTGCATCTGGAAATTATCTCGCTCACTAACCAGTCGGGAGACCTCGCTACCCGGATCATTAAAGTCCCCGAACTGAATAGCGGCGGAAATGCAGGACGCGGCACAGGCCGGTGTGGCCTCGGGATCAACCCCAGGCTTGAGCCCGGCGGCCAAGCCATCATCGACCCTATCAATACAGAAAGTACATTTTTGGGCGACGCCGAATCGGTCTTTATGAGCGACTGCTTTTTCCTGAACGGTTTCGACGCCGTAGTAATATTCCTGTTTGTGGGCGATCGTCCGGGCCTGATAGGGGCAGGCCACGGCGCATGACGCGCAGCCGATGCAGCGGTCGTAATCCATGGTGACCAGGCCATCTTCCCGCTGTTTGGTGGCGCCTGTGGGACACACAGGAACACAGGGCGGCTCGGCGCAATGCTGACAGCCGACAACTAGGAACAAACGCTCCACGTCGGGGAATTTACCGGATTCAACGTCCAGGACTTTACGCCACTGGATACCGGGGACGGTATCATTGGCATGTTTGCAGGCGATGGTGCAGGTCTGGCAGCCGACGCACCGGTTGATGTCGATGGTCATGCCCCATCTTTTTTTGCTTAGATCGTTCATGCCACCCTCCGGCTGTCATTGCGCTTGGGGCCGGAGCCCTTGGTTATTTTGATGCGCGCATGATCGGCGCCGCTGCCCGTCGAGTCTGTCAACTTAATGGAAAGAGACGTCAGGGAATTGAGGCTCGCCAGTTTCAGGTCTTTGGCGAACGGCGTTTTCCAGTGATCGAATTGACCGATTAGCACTAATGTATCGGGCCGAACACCTTCTCGGAGGACAGCGTAACCTTTTGTGTGACCGGTTATGGATTCCAAAACTATTGGATCACCTTCTTCGATGCCTAGTTCACGGGCTTTGGTGGCATTGATAATGACGCCCTTGTGGCCGGTGATATTGTGAGCCACTTCGTTGATCATGGGTATGCCCACGTTGGAACCCCAGGAATACTGCATCGAGCGCGACGTCAGGCCAACAAAGGGATAGTCGTCCGGATCGCCCCCATTTTCCCTGATGTGCTCCGACCAGATGTCGGGAAAGGGCTCATAAGTCGGCAGCGGTTCGTATTCTTTCAACTGTTCGTCCCACCATTCGACCCCGATTTCATGGAGCCGGTGCGCCAGTTGAGTCCCATGCCGGAGAATACGTTCCTGGTAAGGAAGCTCGAACCTGATGCCGTTCTCTTTCAGATGGGGATACAGGAACCATTTTTCTTCCGGATATGACTTCATCATGAAGCCGTTTTCCTTGAACCACTCCAGGTCGTGGATTTCCTTGCCGTCGGAGAGAACATGGCTGGCAGCTAAAGCCGATTGTTGCCAGATTTCCTCGCAGGTATTGGGACGGTCTTCATCAATGGAGTAGTTGAATTGGCCGGTCCGCAATCTAACGCCGTGAGCACCTTTGTTGATGTATTCGTTGTATTCCTTGAGAAATCCCGCCCGATTGGCTATTTCCGTCGAGATATCTGTCATATCCATGCTGTCGACTACTTTATCACCGACCGGCTGGCGGATGGTGTAGCCTTCGGCTTTCCAGAACTGTTCGACAAATTTGGTGCCGCCAAGCTGGATGATTTGAAGGCTTTCCAAATCCGTGTTGTCCGGAAGGAGAATATCCGCCATGTGGTTGGTTTCATCCATCGTATAGGCAAAGCAAACGGTGAAAGGGAATTCAGCGACCCGCTCAGCGACCTCCGGTGCATTCCAGGAAGATATCGCCGGATTTGTTTTGTAGCAAAACCAGAGATCCGGCTTGGTCGGTTTAGGCCAGTTCTTGGGTGGTTCCTTTTGGAATAGCCACGGTAAATGGGCGGGACCTAGCGCCGCTGACCAAGGGGAATCGCCAACCAATGGCACCAGCGTTTTATAGGCGTTCCGAATATGGGGATCCTTGGCCCAGACTTCTTTGGTGGTTTCGTTAAAGGGAAACTTCATGAAACCATCGTTGCCCCGGCTCGCCGATTTGCTTCGGTCGTCGGCAGGACGGTTAAGTTTAACGTTGGTGCCTAAAGTACCGCCGGGAACTTCCAGCGCGCCCACCAGGGTCAACAACATGGTGCGCGCCCAACAGCAATGATAAGCGCCCCAACCGTTATTGACCGTTTTGCCCAACACCACGGCCACGGGCCGGAAAGGCATGGTCTTGCCTTCGATCTCAATGGTTTCGCCAATGCAGGCGGCGGCCAGGTATTCGTCGGCAACTTTGCGGATACGGTCCGCGGGAACGTCGCATTCTTCAGCAGCCCATTCCGGCGTATAGGGGGCCATATGATCCAGCAATTTCTGGAACGAAGGCTGCACCTCGGTGTTTTCGTGAGTCCATTCCTTGCCGTCGGCGCCAATTTCCAGGCCGGAACATTTATACGTACCCTCCATGGCCGGATCGGCGATGTTGGCGTCAAAGGTTTTGGCATTGTTGTCGGCAAGGTCAAGAATGAGCGGTTTACGGCTTGATGGGTCGCGTAAAAAATAACCGTTGGAACCGATGAGGTAGGGAGAATTGGTATCCTCAGTGAGGCGCGCCACATCGCAGACTTCGCGCCAGTTTTGACCAATGATTATGTGGTTGATTAAGGCATACAAAAAGGCAGCATCGGTTTTGGGCTTGATGGGCAGCCATTCGCCGGAAAGCGCACCGGTAATGGACATGTGGGGCTCTACTTGCACGCGCTTCATACCGCGCACTCGGGCATCGGCATGGCGGCGGATACCAGCAACACCACCCGAGGCGTCGCCGTTGTCGCCGCAGGAAATGACGTAATTAACCCGAGGCGTGTCGGCAGAGACGATAAAGGCCCGATGCCAAAGTTCACCATATAGATGCTCGGCGTGAGTACATTTGACACCCTGACCTGCGCCGAAGCCCAGATCAACTTTCTTTAATGCGCCCAGAATGGCCGGGAAGGTACCCATATACTGGGTTGGTGTACCGCCGCCGCCAAAACTGGCGGCGATCCTAGGATAGCCAGATTCATCCGTCATACCGGTTTCGCGGATATCCTTAATCTTGCCGGCGACGGTATCCAACGCTTCATCCCAGGATATCGGAACGAATCCAGGGCCTTGATCGCGGCCCTTTTTAGGATTGGTCCGCTTCATGGGTTGTTTGATCCGGTTTGGATTATACGTTTTCTGAATCAGGCCGTAAGCTCGGACGCAGACCCGGCCGCAACCGGGGTGCAGATCACCGATGCCGTAGTTAGACTCGACCCGGGTTGCAACACCGTCCTCCACTTCGACTTTTAGAAGATCGGGGCCGGAGACGCACTGATAGCAAAAAACTGGAACTGTTTTTTTGTCAGTTCCAGCTACTCCGTCATTTTGCGCCATCTTTTTATCCGCCGAATACTTGTTCCCGCTTCGCCGACAGGCGTTCGAAAGTGGTCTGTTTGTCGACAACAAAACGGCTGTGAGTGCCCTTTCCTACGTCTTCCAGAGAGTCCTTTACAGCGACTTCCATGGTGATGGCCCGGCCTTTGACTTCGGTGATAGTGATCGTAATTTCGACCTTGTCGCCCTCGACTGTCGCACCTGTGTGGAAAACGTTTACGTGGGTGCCGACGGAATCTTCGTTGTCATCAATATGTTCAAGCAGAAAATCTCGGCAAGTCTGTTCAATATCCCGAATCATGTAGGGAGTGGCATAAACACGGCCTTCGTCGCCCATAAAACCGATACAATTTTCGGGGACGACTTCAAATGTCCGAGTGGTCGTGACGCCCGCTATTAAACTGTTTTTCACTTTGATTATTCTCCAAAAATTAATTGAGCCAATCCTAGCCTCTTGCTGCTATTGTATCACTCAGTTCGGACCTTACAATGTACGGTTTGCCGAATGTTTCACAAATTGGAACACTCGATTGGCGTATCTATCTAATCTCCTGGCCTCAATAGCATTTTTTTTCTTTTATTTAAACCAAATTGTTCGATAGCCGAACTAATTTTAATCGGCTATATCAAAAGGGTAAATATGAAATTGGAAACAAAAATGCTTATTCCGGCAGCCACTGTACTGTTGATCCGCGATGGCGAAGACGGTCTAGAAGTATTTATGGTGAAGCGCCACAAAAATATAGATTTCGCGGGCGGCGCATTGGTGTTTCCTGGTGGCAAGCTGGATATAACGGATTCCGATCCGGATATAAGACAATTCTGCACGGTGAGAGACGAGTTGACGGGCGAGCAGCTGGCCATGCGTATCGGCGGAATCCGCGAAACTTTCGAGGAATCTGGCGTGTTGTTAGCGCGAGAAGACGGCAGCGATACTTTTTTGAATGGGGAGCATAGTGCTGCGCTGCAGCCTTATCGTGACCGACTTAATGATGGTGAGATAACCATGAAAGAAATGGCGGCTCAGGAAAATATAAAATACGCCTGCGATATCATGCAGCCTTTTGCTCATTGGATAACGCCGCCTGCATTTCACAAGCAGTTCGATACCTGGTTTTACGTGGTCAGATCGCCCGGTGAACAGCTTGCCTCTCACGATGAGGGTGAGACAACCGATTCTCTATGGATTAAGCCTCAGCAGGCCCTTGAGGACGCTGTCGAAAAACGCCGGATCGTCGTCTTCGCCACGCGGGCAAATTTGACCAAACTCGGAGAGTCCGCCGATTGCGGCAGCGCTCTCGTTACCGCCCGCGAAACCAAAATCACAACCATCATGCCTGTGCCGGAGGAGACGGAAGGGGGCTCAATATTCCGCATCCCCGAAGAGGCTGGCTACGGTTTCACGGAAATGTTCATACCGGGTGCACTGAAGTAGAGAATATTTTCTGACCCAATGTTACTTTTGAAAATGCGGCGCTGATTTTTCCGCCAAAAACACGAATGATCAGTGCTGTAGGCGCCACGATCAGGTAAAACAAAAGGGCCATAACAATCGGGCTGACAATTCTATGAAGCAACAATCAAAATATAAACCACACTCGATTGAGCGGAGCCAATAACCGGGGAACAGCTAGCAAAATAACGACTAGCACCAGCGCCGCGGCAATTGCCTACCAGCGCAGAGGCCCGTCGGATAAAAGTGGCCAGAACCCGATAATAAATAAGACGGAAGCAAAGACAAAACCGAACGTACGGTCGGAACCGCTTTGCACATTTTCCGATCGCGCTAAGTCTTCATGAGTTTTAGTCTCTGCCACTATTGTTCTGCACTTCGAAGTTAGATTAGGTTTACCTGGGCCTGACTAACACAATCGGGCTTGGAACTCAAAGTGCAGGTTTGGAACGCTTCACGTTAATCCACCATGGTGAGGCCGCCGGATACGCTGAGAACCTGGCCCGTGCAGTAGCTGGAGCGTTCACAGGCGAAAAACAGAATGGCGTCGGCAATTTCCCTGGGTTGACCGAAACGGCGCATGGGGATGGCTTTTTTCAAAGCCTCTTGGATATTTTCTGCCGTATCGGCCAATAGTGGCGTTTCAGTAGGACCGGGACAGATGCAATTGACGGCCACATTGTAGCGGGCGCCTTCGCGGGCGAGGGCCTTGGAGAAAGCTAATTGGCCACCCTTGGCGCCAGCATAGACGGATTCGGCTAAGCTGCCCACTCGGCCGGCATCAGAAGACACATTGACGATTCTTCCGTATTTCTGTTCAAACATGCCTGGGACAAACGCATGGCACATTTTCATTGGACCTTTGAGATTGATGTCGATTTCCTTGTCCCATTCGGCAGGATTGGATTCGACGAAGAATTCCGTATGCCCCCAACCGGCGACATTGGCCAGCACGTCGAGGCGGCCGGATTCATCGATTATTTGCTCTCTTAAGGCGGCAATGGAGGCATCGTCGGTGATATCCAACCGGATGAATGCCGCCTTACCGCCGGTGGTGCGAATTTCTTCGGCAGCTTTTTCGCCATTTTCTTCGTTGAGATCGCCCATGTAAACAGTGCCGCCTACTTCAGCGAAGGCTTTTGCCGTCTCCAGACCTATGCCCGACGCCGCGCCGGTAACAAGGGTGATTTTGTCACCTAAATTCATACTATCGTGCCTCTTTTTCTAGTTTCCGAGTGATGTCTTCACGTAAATCCCGCTTGAGAATTTTACCGGCCGGGCTCAAAGGAAATTCATCAACCACTTCCAGCCTTTCCGGTAATTTAAATTTAGCAATTTTCCGTTCAAGTAGGAATTCATTGAGCTCTTCAAAGCTAAGGTTTTCGCCTGGATGAAGCAGTACATAAGCACAGGCTTTTTCACCGAACATTTCATCAGGCATGGCGACCAGAGCAACGCTTTTTACTTTGGGGTTCGTTACCACCAAGTTTTCAACTTCATCGCAACTGATCTTCTCACCACCCCGGTTGATCAGGTCCTTAACGCGGCCTTCACACCAGATATAGCCATCTTTCATACGCACGAGATCACCCATGCGGTAGAAACCGTCGGCGGTAAAGGCTTCCTCATTTTTCTCCGCCGCATTGTAATAGCCCCGGATGGTGTAGGGACCGCGGACGATCAGTTCACCGAGTTCACCTTCGGGAAGCTCATTGCCATCTTCATCCACAACCTTGACTTCATCATCAGCGCAGGCCGGTTTACCCGAACTGGTATAGCGCAGCTCTTCTGAAGCGTCCAACTCTGTGAAATTGAGTAATCCTTCGGCCGTGCCGTAGATTTCCTGAAAGCGGCAACCGAATTTCTCTTCCATTTTTTGCCGCAAGGCCGGTTGCAGTTTGATACCGCCATTGTTCATAACCTGTAAGGAGGATAGGTCGTGCTTTTCGGGTATATTCGAGTTCAGCCAGTTGATGATGATGGGTACAACGGCTGGAACAACATTTATCCTCTCTTTTTCGATCAACGGGAAAATCGTTTCTGGCGTTACATCGGGCGCAATCACCACCTTGCCGCCATAACGCAGCGTGCCTAACAGACCAGGTGAGGCCAAGGTATAATTGTGCGCCATGGGAAGCACGGCAAGATACGATTTCCGATCCCCCAATCCGTTCAGCGGGGCGCTTGCCGTGCAATTCAGGACATAGTCATTGTGGGTGCGCGGGATCAGTTTGGGCAAGGCAGTGGTTCCGCCTGACAATAACATCAAAGCCACATCGTCAGCCGCCATTGATCGCCCGGTTAAATCCATATCTTGCGGGGGCGGGGTCTCCAGCAGTGCGCCCAATGAAATATGATCCTGTCCGGCGTCCCCCAGGACAAACAGGTATTCGAGGGAAGGGCTCTCAGCTTTAATTTCATCGGCCATGTCCCGGTAGTCGAAGCCCCGATATTCGTCAGGAAAGAAATAGCCCACGGCTTCGGCGTGTTTAACGAAATGGCGAATTTCATTTTCCCGGTGGGGCGACAGGGACATGACCGGGATGGCGCCCACCTTAAACAACGCGAACAGGGCGAAAATGAGTTCTGCAGAATTGGGCAGCTGGAAGACAACCCGTTGATCGGTTTTTAAGCCGATGTCGGCAAAATGAGCCGCCAAAATTTCGATATTGTTCTGAACTTCCAGATAGGAATATCGCTTTTCACCATCGACGATAGCGTCTTCCGCGCCATATTCCTTCACTGATTTTTCAAGCATTTGGTTGAGAGTAATATCCTCCCAATAGCCCTTTTCGCGATACATTGCGGCGAATTCAGGCGGCCATGCAATACACCCTTTCAGCATTTAATCCTCTCCTCGATACGACCCAGATTAAAGCTGATGAACAGCTACAGTTTGAATTGAGATTTTATCATCACGGACCTGGTAAGTATCTGTCCCCAGAGGTGTATTGTCGCCCATGCTCCAAACGATGTAGGCGATATCCTGCTCGCAATCCTGATGAATAAGTTCAAATTGCGCCTGAACTTCCGGTGGCGTGTATTTGATAAATCCGGCGAAAAACTTGGCGATCGCATCGTGATCACGAACGATGCCCCGGGCCGACAGAATAACCGCATTGTCGGCATAATTTTTCATGATAGCGTCAACGTCACGGGCGGCGAACGCCAGTAAATGCCGTTCGAGAACAGCTTTCGTGCCGTCTGTAACATTAGACATGATTAATTCCCTCCCCAGAAAATGCAAACCGTCTATTATCAACATAACGGTTCGTGCGGTGGTGCTCAATCACGAACTCAATTGCCGCAAACCATAAGTCACGGAACAATAATTGACGATTTCAGGCCAATTTTTCGTCGAGCATCGTAACCCGCCGCAATTGGCGCGTTTGGTCACGGGGGAAATCGGTGCGGGCATGAACCAGGCAGCGATTGTCCCACATGACGAAATCACCTTTTTGCCAAACATGTTCGAGAATGAACTCCTGCCTTTCCTGGTATTGATAGATCAACTGTAATATCTCTTCGCCTTTGTCTTCAGGAAAATCGATAATTTCCTCGGTTAAAAGCGGGCAGACGAAGACTGCCAGACGACCGGTCACCGGATGACGTTTAAATACCGGGTGAGGATGATGGGGTGATGTCGAACGGTCGTAGCGGTGTTTGGTCTTTACGGCGGTGCCGAATTCAAAAACATTCATCGCCTGTTTATCGGCTAATGTTGTTTTAATTTTTTCGGGCAGAGCATCGTAGACCATGTACTGGTTGGAAAATAGTGTGTGGCCGCCATCTTTCGTCACCTGCATGGCGAACAGGGTGGTGGCGTCATGGGGGTTTTCGGCATAAGTCGTGTCGGTGTGAAACATCATCTCGCCATCGGGTACAGCACCGATGGGTTCGCCATTTTCCCGGATATTGGTGATCATCATAACCGATGGATGGTTATCGCTTTCCTGAAGATCTTTGGGCCGCATGTATTCGCCGACCGATCCTAAATAACCGACGAAGCGAATTTGGTCTAAATCCGAGAGCTCCTGGTCGCGGAAGACAACCACATGATATTTGTGCCAGGCATCGCGAATGGCTGCCACCGTTTCAGGTTGAAGTTGTTGCCGTAAATCAATGCCAATAATTTCTGCGCCGCATGCGGGCGACATCTGTCTAACTTCGAATTCCACCGAATGGGCCTCTCGTATCAAGTTGATTTGCCGATTTTGACTATGGGACTGTTTTTATGGTTGCAATCATAGCAATTTACACGAAATTAGATAATTATAACTAAAGTAATTCAAATAGATCAAAATGTTAAAGCCCAGCCTCAGCGTAGTCTAAAATAGTGGTTCAATGCGTGCCCGTTGGATGTCATGGGTAATCCGGTAGGGTAATTTTCGGGAGAATCTATATTGTATGAGCGAGATAACTTCATTTAGGGCTTTGGTAGTCAGAAAGAACGAAGAAAAATTTACGACATCAGTCGAGGAACTTTCACTTGGCGACCTACCAAAACATGGGGTAACGGTCCAAACGGACTACTCGACCATCAACTACAAAGACGGACTTGTCATTAAAGGGCAGGGTGGTGTCGTGAAAAGCTGGCCCCACATTCCCGGCATAGATTTGGCCGGGACGGTTTTGGATTCTGATTCTCCTGATTTTTCGCCCGGTGATCGCGTTGTGATGACAAGTCTCAAAGCGAGCGAAGCAGCCTGGGGCGGTTACTCTCAATATGCCAGGCTAGAAGCCGATTGGCTTACAAAATTGCCTGATGAAATCAGCAGCCACCAAGCCATGGCCATCGGAACGGCAGGATTCAGCGCCATGATGGCTTTGGCAGCCTTGGAGGAACAGGGGCTTTCGCCTGACAACGAAGGGGAAGTTCTGGTTACCGGCGCGGCGGGCGGTGTCGGCAATATTGCCGTCGCTCTTTTCGCCTCCGCCGGATACCGCGTTGCGGCATCAACGGGTCGGCCCGAGATTGGTCAATTCCTCTTAGATCTAGGCGCCTCGTCAATTGTCTCAAGGGAGGAATTGCAGACGCTGCCCAAAGGGCCATTGGGTTCGGCGCGTTGGGCGGGGGCGGTCGATAATGTCGGCGGCGTTATACTCGCCAATCTTCTTGCCGGACTGCATAGCCGTGCTACCTGTGCCTGTGTTGGACTCGCCGCCTCGGCTAAGTTCGAAGCCACCGTCATTCCGTTTTTACTCCGCGGCGTCAAAATGGTGGGAATTGACTCCGGTAGCTATCCGGTTTCCAAAAGATTCGATTTATGGAAACGGTTGTCCCGGCAATTGCCACTGGAGAAGCTTGAGGCCATTTCATCGGCGGCGGGTTTAAGTGAATTACCCGACTTGAGTGATAAAATTTTGGCCGGGAAAATAAGCGGCCGAGTCGTTATCGACGTCAGCAAATAGACGTTTAGCCGGAATTTCTTTCTAGAACACGTTGTTTAGGTAAGCTGAAGGTAACTTTGCTACCTTTGTCGATTTCAATTTCCAGACTGCCATCATGGGCTCCCACCAAGTCCTTGGTCAGGGGTAGCCCAAGTTCTGTCCTTCTCCGGACAGCCACAAATCTCCGTGGCGCAGTTGGCCAAATTTTTCCAGCGCCAGGGCCTGGCTCTGTTTATCTGTATAAGTTTCTATTGTTATTTATCTAATTGGGGATATTAGGCTAGAAAAAGTGTTTTTCAGCGTTTCTTGCGGTGTTTTAGTAATCTCTAGTGCTCTTTTCGTTTTAAGTGGGCATGAGCCGCATCAACGTCAGAACGAGCTACTTTTCTAGATCCTTGCGGCGACTGTAATTCATGCTGAAGTTGCCATTTTTCGAGCCTCTCCAACTCGTCTTCGAGGGGAATACGCCATTTTCTTCCTTCAATATCGTGGCCAACTTTGTTCCAATCATTGATGCCAGAACTTTTCTTAGCGATCTCGTCTTGTTTGATATTGGCCTTAGCCTGCTTAATACGTGCGGAATGCTTGGCTGGGCTTTAAGCGCCGACCGTAAAATATGGTTGTGTTCTCGTCGTCACATGGTTGTTTTTGCAATGGGTTTATTATGTTAATATTAGTGAAAATGAGAACAGATTCAACGAATCAGACTATTTTGAGAAAGAAAAATATTTTATACATAAAGTAATATGCTGGAGGAGTTGGGCTGTGCTTAGGCCATGGCCTCTGCAAATCCTGTTTTATTTTTGGCGCGCCGTATATGTTGGGTGAACAGCAACAGGATGCAGATATTGATCAAGCCAGCTATGCTGGCGATGGTGAAGGACCAGAAATAGTCGCCGGTAATGTCGTACATAAAGCCGCCTTGCCAAGCGCCCAATCCCATGCCGAACCAACCGAACATAGCAATGATGGACATTGAGCGAGCCATATATTGCGCTGGGATCATTACCCGTGCGCAAATGATAAATGAGGCCATGACGCCCGAATAAAATGTGCCGAACAAAATTGCCAAACCATAAATCGCGGTCATGCTGGTTATCAGCGGAAAGCCGAAAACCAATATTGTCTGTCCGACGGACATGAAAGTGTATCCTTTCAAGGCGCCGATCATGTCGGTAAGTTTTCCGCCAATGATCCGGCCAAAAGCACCCGCAATCATCAAAGCCAGCAGAGCCGATACGGCCACTTCAGGATATATGCCACGGTCGGTCAGGAGGGAAACCAGGTGAACGATAGGTACGGACATGGTGATACAGCAAAATACAACGGCGCTTGATAGCCAGATTATCACGGAAACAGGCGCCAGTGGAAAAATCGTTCCGTCTCGCATCAATGGCCGCCCATCATGTTCATTTACTTTATGGCGCGGCGCATCGCGGACCATGAGTGCTAACGGGAGAGCTATAATAAAATATCCGATTCCAAGGACTAGGTAGGCTGTTTCCCAGCCAAATTGGGTGATTAAAACGCGGGCAACCATTGGCACCACGCCTTGGCCGAATGCACCACCGGCTGCTGTGACGCCCAGGGCTAGGCCAATATTTTTCGTAAACCATAAACCGGCGTTGGCGTAAAGCGGCACGGATAACGCGCCATGACCAAGGGCGCCAAACATCAGATGAAACAAATAAAATTCCCATAAGCTGTTGAGGCCGCTCATGAGTAGCAACGCAATGGTCATGGCAAAGGCGCCAAATAGAGCTATCCAACGAGTACCGTGACGGTCGGCAATGATGCCCCAGATTACGCCGGAGAAGGCAGTCGATAGGGTGATCGTCGTATATCCGAAGGATAATCCGCCCCGGCTCCATCCGAACTCCGCCGCTAATGGTTTCAAAAATATACCGACCGAGGAAAGGATACCGAAACTAAGGGCAGTGAGGGAAAAGGTGATGCCAACCATCATCCAGCCGTATTTTCTACGATCTTTCTGGTCTTGATCGGTCATTTTGGAGCAGACGTCATTTGTAATTAACTGGAAATCTAAAAATTTCCGGCCACCATGCCGGTCAAATTTCAGTATATGCTGGACTTTTAACCCGGGTTAAGCAAGCAGGCTTTTTCTCGAGCGAAAAGGTGGTCAGGCGCAGAGCGCCTTATGGATTTACAGTGATTTAGGAATGGTGGAGGGTCTCTTCGGCCAAATCTGCACTCGGTGGCGATATTAAAATCTAGTCAGAACTTCTCGGCCTCAGCGATACTGATTTTGGCGCCTTCAACGCCATCGGTATGGTGAACCAACCCCGATATTAACTTTGTATCTGCACTTCTGGTAATAGATTTGCAAAAGGCATTGGCAAACGCCATGCAAGTGGTCAGATCGCAGGGTTCAACAATATGCTACGGCCCGGGATCGCTATAGCTAAGGTGGATACTAAGCTTGATATCCACATTCACGGCATCGCAAAATCTGCCAACGCAAACAGCGGAGCCAGTGGTTGCATCGTCATGGGGAAGTTCGTTCCCGCCATCCGCCCCGACGACTTCAAAACAGAAATTCCATTGAACAGCCCGTCGATGCGCCGGAAGAGAAGATTGGATGCGTACCAAATCGGCCAACATGGTGCGTTCTATGGCGGCTTCAACAGCCGGTTAGTCTTCATCGACGATAAAGCTGCAGACCAGCGCGATAGGAGTAGGTAAGGACACCTGAAAACGGACGTCCGCCGCTATCCTTCCTGCATTAACTAATTTTTTAAAGAGGGCATAGGAATCGATGGCTTCCTACGCGTAACCCAATTCACCGATATCCCGATCTGATTGGTCAAATCCTTCTTTGATCCAAAAAAACGGTCTTTCTACTTTGTCTTTAAATCCGGGAATCTTCTGCTACAGCAGTTTCAGTTCCAAACCACCGCAATTATCGAAATTTTTCTTTTGCCAGCGAATCCAATAGCCACGCTCGTCAGTTTCACCATCGGGAATTCTGGAACAACAGGACACTAATATGTCTGAGACAGAGGTAAAAACGGTCTCGACATTTGCCAAACCGACACTTCCAACGAGATGAGTATGGTGCGGCATAAAATTCTCCAGTACCCGATGTTATTGATAACGATTATCAGTAAGATAACAAGGTCACACCCAATAACAATACTAATTCGATGTCGGTTTATGCCAATTGGCGCTATAGCTGGCAAATGTCGAGCCGTAATGGTAGCCTTATTTTTATTTCGAAGTGCTTAACAAATGGGGACCGGCAATGGGCGACGATCTGAAAACCATTAAACTGGTGGCGGCGCAAGTTAATTCCGTATTTTTGGACCGTGACGCGAGTGTTGATAAGGCTTGCGATTTCATCCGTGAGGCCGGCACCCAAGGCGCTGATATCATCGGCTTTCCCGAAGGTTTTATTCCGGCTCATCCGGCTTGGTATGGCTATCAGCCCGCCAATGGCGGCAAAAGTATCCCATTGGCGCAGGAACTATTCAAAAACGCCGTTGAAATTCCGGGACCGGCGACGGTTAAGTTAGGGCAAGCCTGCCGTGATGCCAATATCACCGCCGTTATCGGCGTCTGTGAAAAGTATCCGAACACGACCGGGACCATGTTTAATACCCAGGTTTTTATCGGTCCCGATGGTTCGGTGTTGGGCAAGCACCAGAAGCTTGTTGCCACGGTCGGCGAGCGACTGGTTCACACCGGTGGGTATGGTGATACGTTGACGGCATTCGATGCGCCTTTTGGTACCATGAGCGGGCTTATCTGCGGGGAAAACTCTAATCCGCTGGCCGTCTACGTTATGATGGCCATGCACACGATGGTGCATGTGGCCGCTTGGCCGCCGCATTTCGGTGGCCGCCGAGCCATGCAAAAGGACATCTTGGCGATCACCCCAGGCTTGGCGTATTCACTGGGTGCCTTTGTTATAAATACTGCAGGAACGGTAACCGATGAACTGATCGATCTTTACGCAGCGACCGATGAAGACAGAGAACATCTGGCGTCCCTCAAGGACGTGGGAACGGCTTCGATAATAGCGCCCTCCGGAGACGTTATTGCTAAAACCGTAAGCGGCGGCGATCAGCTGCTATACGCCGACGCTGATCTGAATCAGGTCTTTGGTGCAAAACTGGTGCATGATTACGCCGGGCACTATAATCGTTTCGACATATTTAATTTCAGCGTTAACCGCAATGCGCCGAAACCCTTAAACCTGGAAAATGAAGCATCGCCAATCGACCAAGAGAACACTTCCGGCGCTGCCCGCCCACACTTCGAAGTATTGGAAGGTGGCGGGGAATAAGTCCAGGTAAATGAGATTGGATGTGAGGAAAGTTATGTCGGAGTACACCCTAGCAACAACGTTACTTTTCAAGGATCTGCCCGCCGATAAACTTGCCTTGTTGGAGCAGGAATGTATTTGGCGGACTTATGGAGCCAATGAAACAATTATTAAATTCGGGGATGAATACACCGATGTGTTTGTCATCTTTGACGGCGAAACCCATGTTTTGAATTACTCGGAAAATGGCAAGGCAATCGACTACGCCACTTTAAAGACCGGCGATCTGTTCGGAGAAATGGCCGCCATTGACTGCTTACCCCGCTCAGCCTGGGTCACCACTAAGTCGCCGGCTACCATCGCAGTTTTATCGGGTGAATTGTTTATCAGCACGATCACTGAACATCCCCAATCGGCTTTGAACCTCCTGCGCCGGTTGTCATCCATTGTTCGCAAAGGCAACGAACAGATCAGTAATGTCAGACTTTTAAGCGCCGAACAAAGAATTGGCCTCGAACTCTTGAGGTTGACCGGTGCTGAGGCGCTCGGCGGCAAAAGTTCGATGATCGAATCCCTACCCAACCAAACAGATATCGCCAACGTCGTCGGTTTAACCCGGGAAACCGTCGCCCGGGTCATGAGCAAATTCTCTCAGGAAAAAATCATCGAACGTAAAGGTCGTACGTTGGAAATCCTCGACCGCCGCCGATTGCAGGAACTGGCGATACCCTGAACAATTCGATCCACCATTGACACTGCGGCTGCCATCGGAATAATTCGCCTGACCTGCCGTCGCTGTTTGATAGCGGTCGGCAAAAAGGAAGGGAATCGTGTCCGGTGATGCGGCCGGTCTTCAAAACCGGTGAAGGCTGTAAGACAGTCTTAGTAGGTTCGACTCCTACTCTCTTCCGCCAAGCTTCCTGCCGCCTAGGTATACCGAGGGACCCGGGGGAACATGCGTGAATACTCGAAATTTTTAGCCCCTATTTTGATCCTGGCCTTGTTCCTCTCCGCTTGCAGTGGGGTCAAATTATTCTACAGTCTGATAGATGATTTCATCTGGGATTCCGTTGAGTTTTATCTCGATTTGGAGGCTGAAGGGGAAGAGGACTTTACCCGGCGAAAGGTGGAGGAATTGGTGGATTGGCACCGCAGTAAAATGTTGTCGGTTTACGCCCGCCATCTCAACGAACAGGCGGTTCTCCTGGAACAGGGGCCCATGGGGCGTGACCGGCTGGAAAAATCCTTCGCTGAGGGCAGGGTACTTATCCTCGACACGGTCAAGGGAGCCATTCCATTTGCCGCAATGGTATTGGTACGGCACCGGTGGCAGGAAAGGCGCAATTATTTCAGGGACCGCATGAAGGAGCGGATGGAAGAACAGCTTGAAGGGCTGTCAGAACCCCGGGAAGAAAGGCTAGAAGAAAGAATAGAGCGCATCGTCGATAACTTCGAGCGCTTTACCGGCGATTTGAACGATCAACAATTGAAAATTATCGAAAATCATGCGGCGAAAAACATCGAATACATGGCCTACCGATTGGCCAACCGGCAGTTGCGGCAGCAGGCCTTTATCGGGTTCCTGGCTGCCAATCCCGATGAAGCAGCCATAGCCGGTTATATTGAGCGACTTCTGTTGCGGCCTTATGAAATCGTCCAGCCCGAATACCAGGAAATTTCTGCCAGGGCCATCGCCCGATTTAAGGATATGCTGTTCAAATTCGTCATGTCCTTGACGTCGCAACAGCGGCAGAAAGCCGCAGCGACGTTGCGGTCCTATGCCGCTGCATTCGTGGATCAATCAAGTTAGGAAAGATGCGGATATAGCCGTGCCCCCCCCCTTTATAAGGCGACGACACCATTAAATCCTCGACCCGCGCGGGATTTGGCGATATCCCTATTTTTCAGAGAATGGAGGATAAATCCATGACGGACAAAATACTCACTGAAAAAGACGGCGCCATCGGTTGGCTTATCTATAACAACCCGGACATGCGCAACGCGGTCTCCATAGACATGGCGGAAAAAGCCGCGGCGGAAATCGTTCGGCTGGGCAACGATGATGATATACGGGTCATTGTCGTTAAAGGCGCCGGCGGGAAATCATTCGTTTCTGGTCAGGATATTTCCGAGTTTGAAAGCCTGCGTTCTACGCCGGAAAAAGTTGCTCATTTCGATAAAGTCACGGACGATATGTATGATGGCATGCGTCTTTGTCCGAAACCCACCATGGCCATGATCCAGGGCTATTGCATGGGTGGCGGTATGGCCTTGGCCTGCGCCTGTGACATCCGCCTGTGTTCCGAAGAATCCATTTTCGCAATACCGGCAGGTCGGTTAGGGATCGGCTATCGCACTAATTTCGTCCGCTGGGTGGTGGAAGCGGTAGGCCCCTCGGTAACTAAAGAAATTCTTTATACCGCCCGGCGTTACGATGCCACGGAAGCCTTGCAAATCGGTCTGGTTAATCGCGTACTGCCGAATGTGGATTTGGAAGATTATGTGGCAGAATACGCCGCAACCATTGCCGAAAACGCCCCTTTGACCGCCCGAGCTACCAAAATCGTCGTTAACGAAGTAGCTAAAAGCTTTGGCGAATACGACGCTGAACTGTGCGCCCAAGTAGTTGAAGACTGCGCTAACAGTGAAGACTTCAAGGAAGGCCGCCGCGCCTTCATGGAAAAAAGAAATCCGGAATTTAAAGGAAATTAAATTCTTTAATTGTTCTCCCTCAAACGCCGGGCGCATCAACGTGATGAAAGGCATTTGTAGAGGTTGTGTCTATGCTATCCAATGTTTCTCACCCAGCTAAATTCCCTCGAGCAGTCAGCCGATATTCATAATGAATATTGGTATGATCTCGACGATTTCGAGGTTTTAATCTCGGATGGCGTCGAGATTTAACCGGCCCATATTGTTTAACAATGTAAATACGGCGATGGCAACGTCGGTTTCGGCAGATGTGGCGTCGCTGGTGGCATTGATAAAAGCGGTTTCACCGGATAACACGTCAATCAGGGAACGGTTACCCAGTTGCCGTTCTTTGCGGGCCAACGCAAGAAATTCGGACTGAATATCGGCTTGGTTGCGGAGAAAATCAGCAGTATTTTTCGCTGTTTTCAGATTGTCCCAGGAATCGCGGACCTGTTGCTCAGTTAAATCTTTTGATTCGCCGAGACGCTTAGCGGCCGATGTGGCGTCACCCTCCGCTGCTTTCAGTGTATTGATTGCCGTGAATCCTAAATTGAAGGGGAAACTCATCTGTATTTTGGCAACCTGTTCCTGTTGATTCCCCGCTGTACCACCGGCGTCCTCTTTCAATTTTGCCTCAGCAACGGCTTCGATAGTCGGGTAAAAACTGGATGATTTGGTCGCCTTGATGGTTTCCTTGGCGACCCTGGCGCCAGCATCGGCCGTCAACAATTTCGGGTTCTCATTGAGCGCCAGTTCGATGGCGTCCTTTAAGCTTGGCGGAATCAAATCCTCCGGCAGCTCCGGTTTTTTCATCCCGTTAATATCTGCTGCATCCGTATGGAACACCGCCCGATAAGCGTTGCGGGCAACAGCCAGTGCGCCTTGCGCTTGCACGCGGCGGGCCTGGGCACCCGATAAAGTGGCTTTGGCTTGCAATACATCCGAAGAAATGCCAGCACCCCGTTTGACCAGAGCGTCTTCCAATTCTGTTTGCTTTTTGATGTTGGCTTCGGACTTGCGGGCCAATGCCAAAACGTCAGCCGTGCGTTTGACGTTCATAAAGGCGGTCACAGCCCTGAGAATGAGATCCTGCTTGATGGATTCCAAGGTATGCTTTACCGAATCCCGAGTGAACTCAGTGGCCCGGACCCGAGCGTTCGTTGCGCCGAAATCCCAGACCAACTGCTTAACGGAAAAATCAGCTTCGCGGGTCACAAACTCCGTGTCGTCCGTACCTTCAGGTTTGTTTTGTAGTTCCCGGCCGTAATGGGCCGTAACGTTGAGCGTGGGAAACCACCCGCCGAGGGTTTCTCTGACCCGGTTGGTGGCAGCATCGAGGTCCGCTTCGGAGGCTTTTACGAGGTTGTGGGATTTGAGAAGACTGGGGATAAGTTCAGTCAAGCTTTCTGCATGTACGGGGCCGGACAGACAGAAAGCCACAATGCCAGCTGCAGACGCAGCCTTCCGCACCGAATATTCAGCAGAAAATTTGTACTTAAACCCCTTAAAACTCACAATTCAAACTCCAGCTAGCAATTGATTATACTGTCGAAAAACTTTTGAATATTTTGGCCGACTGCATTTAATCAAGTATACAAACTTCAATAATGGCGGTATCTATACCAGAAGATTAACGATTTGTACAAAAAACAAATAAAACATGAATACGCAATATAAATACTTATGGGGTCAAATCTTTGTCCCGGATCATTTTCTCAAAAACACTCATTGCCGGGCAATCGACAGGTAATTGAGAATGTTCCTGATCGTTGAGAATGCGCGATTGACGACTCAACCAAAGCTGTTTTGAACGGAGATGGAGTTCCATGAAACAATCCTGTCACCACGGATGTATCCTTCATGGAAACGGGCAAGCGTCTGGTTTTGAAGTGGCAATTACATCTGGCACACTTTCAGATAATTATTAAATAATATATTGATAATATTATTTAATAATTCTATTTATAAGATTATCTGAAGCGGTTCGGACCTATTTGCGGTTGAACAAATCGCTCCTGCCTCACAGGAAAAAAATATCAAGCGCTTTACAATCACATAGACGGCCAGTGTGCGGATAACCGTTTCGGTCTAGCCGATTTCATCTTTAAGCCGGTAATTGTTGAGGAGCATGTAGATCGAACCCGCGACGATGACGGTGCCGGTCATGGGGAGGTTAAAGCGTCTGGCTCGCAAAGCCAAGCGAAGAAAGAGGAGCATGGCAGGAATATCGGCAAATCCAGAGAGCGAATAAATCCATATGTTGATTATTTTTGTGGTAAATGAAATCGAATCAATTGTTCCCTGGGGCGGTCTGACAGCGGGGAATTGGCATTTCAATAAGGGCAGATTTTCGCTAGTGTCGGGTGGTTAGTAAGATATCTGGAAAACGCTAGCTTAAATTATGTCGAAATTCTCCGATCCAATGCGAGTGTCATCTGGGTGGCCCCTAAGCGGAATTTTATGGAGTCTGCTCTGGGCGGTGTTGCTTGTCAGCGCCCTGGTCTCCAGGCCGATATTGCCCGTGGACGAAACCCGTTATATTAGTGTCGCCTGGGAGATGTGGTTACGCGATAATTTTCTCGTCCCCCATTTGAACGGTGCCACCTATAGCCATAAACCCCCGTTGCTTTTCTGGCTGATCAACGCCGGTTGGGGAATATTCGGGCTCAACGACATTACGCCCCGTATCGTGGCGCCGCTGTTCGGTTTGGGTAGCCTGGTTATGACGTCATTGTTGAGCAGGCGGCTTTGGCCGGAATCATCTGCCTATTCTCTGGCGCCTTTCCTGCTACTCGGGTGCTTCTATTGGGGGCTCTATACGACACTGACCATGTTCGATCTTATCCTAGCATTTTGGACTTTGGTGGGTCTTTACGGATTGACCGGTGTCTGGAGGGGATTGGCCTGGCGCGGCTGGATTTTGTTCGGTTGTGCGGTCGGAGTTGGCGTCCTTAGTAAGGGACCAGTCATTCTGGTTTATCTGTTGCCCAGCGCATTGTTGGCGCCGTATTGGGCGATCGGCGGGCGACGGCCGTCCTGGGTGAAGTGGTATGGCGGATTGATCGGCGGAACGATTTTGGGGGCGGGGTTGGCCTTGGCCTGGGTGCTACCTGCGGGGGAAGCCGGCGGCGAAGCGTACAAGAACGCCATCCTTTGGGGACAGTCGGCCGGAAGAATGGTCAAATCATTTGCCCACCAGAAACCGTTCTGGTGGTATTTGTCGATTCTCCCCGGTCTTTTGCTGCCGTGGCTGATCTGGCCGAGTTTTTTGAAAAATATTTGTTGCGTTGTTGTCGATTGGCGCTTGTCCAGAAAAGAAAATTTGTCACGAAAAGCGGACGCCGGGTTGCGGCTAATCCTGGTCTGGGCCTTGGCAGCTTTGGTTATATTTTCCGTTATCAGTGGTAAACGGCCGCATTATCTGCTGCCAATGTTTCCGGCCTTGGCGCTCGGCGGCGCTATGCTGCTGACAAAATTATCCGCCGATCAGTGGGTACGAGGCCGGTGGGATCTGGCGCCCTTTGCCGGTATCACCATCCTATTCGGTGCTGCAATTTTGCTCAGCCCTTTGATTGCCGCCGGTATCGGCAAACTGGAATATGTCCAAGGCGTGTCCTTAATGTGGTCGCTGCCGTTGTTCGCCGTTGGTATATTGTTTCTGATCAGGCCGCCAGCCGGCGGCTTCAGCCGGATTTTATCAATTAGTGCCGCCAGCACTTTGGTTGTAATAACCGTTCACGGCATTGCCCAACCCAGATTGGAACTGGCTTATAACCTGCAGCCTCTGGCCAATCACTTGGCGGCGGCGCAAGGTGAGGGCTATGTGATCGCCAATAAGGATAAGTATCACGGACAATATAATTTTCTCGGCAGGTTGAAGAATCCCGTTGTGTTTACCGATTCCAAATTATTGCCTAGCTGGCTAAAGAAAAACCCCAAATCCAAAGTCGTTTCCTATCACTACCAGTCGCCCGCAAAATTTAACCCGGAGTTCTTTCAGGAATTTCGGGGGCGGTTTATCGCTGTTTGGGATGGTGAGATGCTGAGCGGAAATCCGGCAATGGCGAACCGGAAGTATGATTAATTTTAATGCCATGAGGCACCGGGTGCCAGTGTTAAAACGGCTCATACCGAGTGCCAAGAAGGCTTATTGCCGGATTTTCTGGAAGAATGGTACCGGAACCGTGCGGTCGAATGGCGCGCTCTTTCGCCTTAACTATAATAATTTTGTCGATCGTCAAATCGCTTTTTACGGCGACTACGAAGACCGGCAACTAGCTTTTTTAACGAGCGAGATGCAGAGAATTAAGGCCGATATTTTTTTTGATATTGGTGCAAATATCGGATTCTACACTGTTATTCTGGTGAAATCCGAGGTCATAAATAAGGTGGTGGCTTTCGAGCCCGATGCACGCAATGTCGAGTGCCTAAAAACCAATGCTTCGCTGAATGGACTATCCGATCAAATAGAGGTTCATCAGCTTGCGGTCAGTTCCCAGTCAGGTAATGTCAATTTTCAGCCGGGACCTAAAAATTCGACCGGACAATCCAAGATTACCGATGATGCCGTCGATACCATTGATATACCCGCCACGACGCTCGATGATTTTCTAACTTTGGCAGGCCGTAATATCGGCGTAAAAATAGATGTTGAGGGGCATGAGCTCGACGTGCTGAAGGGTATGAGGCGGGCTTTGCAGGATAATAATTGCCTGCTCCAAATCGAAGTGTATCGGGACAACATACCCCTAGTGGAGGATTATCTAGCGGTGCTCGGCTACACCTTGAAACAACAATTGGATCACGACTATTTTTACGGTCGTTAAATCGCTCATCCAAGGTTCAGCTGAAATTACCGACGTACACTAAGATGCAGGAATCGCCGTCTTTGCCCGTGTGGCCGGCCAAGCGGCCGATATCACGCAACGTCGATTTCACAATGGCCATCAGAACTTCATTGTCAAAACCGCGGGTATCATCCGCCTTCACCAAAAGGCTGTCAGCCAAGTGCAATTGCCCAGAAATGTAGTGCGCCAATCGAATTTACGTGTTTTAGCCCTCGCTGCTTTTGACAGGTGCACAAGATGTTATACGCCAAAGCATTTGCTTGAATCACTAGCGCATACCGTAGTTATCGAATCTTCTCACAAAAGTATTGCTCTAAATTTTAGCAACTTTGCATTGCAAAGCGCGTAGCTGGTATGTGCCCATAGCAGGGTCATAGGGTGGCAGATTGCTTGTTAATACATTGGCATTTGAATCCCAAACACCGTATTCCGGTGCTTTTCCTTCGGGAAACCACCACCCGTGCTCGGCGTGAATCACTCGCGGGTCAATGCCAAAAGTTAGTTTAGCTTTTTGTTTTATCTTGCCGCGGCTGGTTTCGATTGACATCCACTCGCCGTCTTCAATACCTAGATCGGCGGCCGTTTCCGGATGAATTTCGGCGACCGGTTCCGGATGGGCTTTGCGAAGTTGGCGGAGCTGACGGTGCTCTGAGTTGAAGAAGAAAGGAATGCGACCGCCAGTGGTCAGAACTAATGGAAATTTCTCTGCCAGTTCAGGTGTTGCGACGGGGCTTTCTGGCGGTTCTTCATAATAGGGCAAAGGGTCGTATCCCATGGCCTCAAGCCGAGTCGAATAAAGTTCGATTTTGCCAGTCGGGGTTTTAAAGCCATCGGTTTCATATTTTCGGTATTTGAACGGGACCTGAACAAAACCTTCTCCCCGTAATTCATCGAAAGTGATGCCGAGACCATCGCCCACCATTTGATCCAAAACGTCCTGAACCGATTCAGTACAGCTATCCAAATTCATGCGTCGGGCCAGTTCGACGAATATTTCCTCATCGGATTTGCACTCACCGATCTGGACCGCTTTCTGCTGCGCCAAAACAACATTGGCGGCGATTGTGGGCATGCCGGCAACCTGATCAATCTCGGGCCAGGATGCCGCCGGCAACACGATATCAGACAATTCCGCCGTCGGTGTCATAAAAAGATCAGCACACACCATAAAATCTAGATTCATTAAAGATTCGTAGACCAGTGAAGTATTGGCATAAGTGGTCAAGGTGTTGTTGCCGAATACCAGGAACGCTTTCACTGGATATGGTTTGCCCTCGCGCATGGCCTGTAAGAGGGTCGGAATATGGGCTGCCGGTAGGTCGGCGCCTTCGCCGCACAACATTTTAAAGCGGTCGGCGCCTAGGCGCTTGGCGTTCATCTCTTCAGATAAATTTTCGATCAAGCTAGGGAAACGCCCCAGACCATGCATGCCGAAGACCCACCCGCCTGGTACGTCGATATTTCCGGTCAGGACCGGCAACATGGAAATGGCTCTGATCGTCTGGATGCAGGCAGGCGTGTGTTCAATGGCACATCCCCATTCCATCATTGAAGGATTGGTGCGGGCATAAAGACGGGCGGCTTCTCTGATTTTATCAGCCGGCACCCAGGTTATATCCTGCGCCCACTCAGGGGGCATATCCTTGACGCGCTCGGCGAGTTCGGTAAATCCGTGCGTCCACTTGGTGACAAATTCTTCGTCATATAATTTTTCAAAAATCACCACATTAAGCATGGCCAGCGCCAGGGCATCGTCGGTACCCGGTCTTAACTGCAGCCACAGATCAGCCTTTTTGGCCAGATAGGTTTCGCGTGGATCGATAACGATAATTTTCGGCTTGTAGGCGAGCGAGTCTCTGACGTTAAACCTGGTTTCACCGTCAGGACCTGAATTGACCGGATTATGTCCCCAGTAGATTATGCACTCTGGTCCGACATCGCCGGTGAAATCGCAAACCGGAAAATCACCCATGGTCTGGATACTGGTGTTGACCCTGGGATGAAAACACTGGGCAAAGCCGGGCTCGCACCAGTTGGGTGTTCCAAGGGCATGCCCGAATCGCGAGACCCATCTAATATGGTGCCGACCAGTGCCCGTTCCCATTGCGATAGATTCAGCGCCGAATTCTTCTTTTATCGACTGAAGTCGTTCAGCTATTTCACCGAGGGCATCGTCCCAACTGATCCGTTCCCATTCACCCGATCCGCGCGGGGGCTTTCTTTTCATTGGATATTTCAAGCGATCGGGATGATAGACAAGATCCATCGTGGCAGCGCCAATGGGGCACAACCTTCCTTTGTTGAGTGGAGAATCGGGGTCACCCGTCACATTGACCAGTAGACCGTCTTTAACGTGTAGATGCACGCCACATCCGCCATGACAGGAGCGGCAAACGCTTTTTAAGGTAGTCTCGCTTTGTAGATGATTGTCTGAATCACCGCTGTTAACGATTTGGTCCATTTTCTTCTCTCTTTGGTTCCCCGAAACGCCAACCGTTGTTATAATAACAATGTTTATATATCGTTATGATCATAATGAATTTTGACATAAAAGTCAATATGACGAAAGGATGCTGGATTTGGCCAAAAATAAAAAAGACGCCTTATTAATTGAGAACTTTTCTATTGATAACCAAGTAGGTTATTTGCTGCGGTGTGCCCATCAAAAGGCCGGTGGTTTGACCACCGAGAAAATTCGCAATTACGATCTGACCAACGTTCAATTTTCGACTTTAGCGCGATTGCTGGAATATGGCCCAATGTCGCAAAACCAACTCGGACGCGTGGTGGCCATGCCGCCGGCAAACATTCACTCCCTGGTTGCCCGCCTTAAGAAAAGAGGTTTAGTGAGAACCAACCGCGATCCTGAGGACAAACGTCTGATACTTGTTTCACTGTCGGCAAAGGGCCGCACCTTGGTAAAAAAATTGATCCCCCTGGATATCGAATCCTCGGCGAACGCTCTGGCCGAACTTAACCGCAAGGAGCAAAAAACGTTCCTCAAGCTTCTGAGGCGGCTAGTCTGAAAAATTACCGGCACTCAATCCGATGTTGAAGACACCTAAAAACCTATGGCGCAGCCATCCTTCCGCGGGTCTGATCCTCCCCGCAGCACGCCTTCCTCCCAATCAATCCAGATAGCCTGGGCACCGCCGATGGGGCGATCAGGCACGTAGGTGGCGTGTCCCAAGGCCTCTAACTCTTTTCGTACAGTGTCCGCCATGCCGTCTTCCACCTGCACCGTGTTTGCACCATCGGAAAAATCGGGAAATACCCGCGTATCTTCGATGGCTTCCTGGAGATCCATTTCATAGTCCAGCAAATTGACCAGCAGGTGCGCATGGCCGGCTGCCTGGTAATGCCCGCCCATGACACCAAAAGGCATCTGGGCGCGTCCATCCTTCATCAACATGCCCGGGATAATCGTATGAAGTGGTCGTTTGCCGGGGGCAATACAATTTGGATGATCAGGATCGAGAACAAATCCCTGGCCCCGATTGTGCAGAACGACCCCTGACTTCGGTGCGACCAGCCCCGACCCGAAGGGATAGAACAGTGTATTGATAAAGCTGACGGCATTCCGCTCGCCGTCGACCACCGTCAGATAGACGGTATCGTTATGTATAGCCGCCGCGAGGGGCGAGGGCGGCAGGTCGGCCAAGCGTTTTGACCGGTCGATCAGATCCCGGTTCCTGGCGGCATGATTTTCAGATAGCCACGCTTCGACGGGGACATCAACGAAAGCCGGGTCGGCTATTACACCTTCACGGTCCCGGTAGGCAAGCCGAGCCGCTTCGATTTCAATATGCCTACGTTCGGCTGAATTGGGGTCAATGTTTTTCATGTCCAGCCCCGCCAAAATATTTAACAAAGCCAGGGCGACAACACCCTGGCCATTGGGTGGACATTCATAGACTTCATATCCCCAGTAATCTGTTTTGATCGGCGTGACATATTCACCACGCGCATTGGCGAAGTCTTCTTGTGTGTGAAGACCGCCTTGGCCCCTGAGAAAAGCAACAATGTCCTCCGCGACCCAACCGTCATAAAATCCTTCACGGCCCTGCTCCGCAATGTGGAAAAGAGTTTCCGCCAAAAGTGGCAATTTGACAATGCTGCCGATCGGTGGTGCTTTACCGTCCGACAAATAATATTTCGCGCCCGCCGGGTCGTTACTCAGTAGATCAAGACATAGTTGCCAATCAAAATTGACACGATGATTGACGGGAAAGCCTTCATTGGCATACCGAATGGCCGGCTGCAGTAAATCTTTAAGCTGCATGGTGCTGTAATCGGCCGAGAGCTGCTCCCAGGCGTCAATAACGCCCGGTACGGTAACCGCGTGCGGGGACTGGCGTTCGATCTGATCTATGCTGTTATCGCAATACCATTGGACATTTGCCGCTGCCGGTGCCCTGCCAGAACCATTAAAGCCTACCAGTTCGCCATCGTGTGGTTTGTAAAGGCAGAAACAGTCACCACCGATTCCCGTGGACTGTGGCTCGACCACACATTGCACGGCAACGGCCGCAATGGCCGCATCCATGGCATTGCCGCCCTGCTGCAATATCTGAATAGCCGTAAAGGTGGATAGCGGTTGTGACGTGGCCGCCATGCCGTTAGTGGCATGAACGGTCGAACGGCCCGGCATATAAAGTGATCTCATAAGAGTTCCCGATTTTATTTTTTTGATAAAGTTCCCACTGAACCTTATACAGTTTCAATAGTCCACCGTCATCGTTGCGGTGGCTGGTTTAACAAAGCGATAACTAATTTAACAGGGTAGATTTTTATGGAACTAGGAATTAAGGGTAAAAAGGCCTTGGTGTTGGGCGCCTCTCAAGGTATGGGGAAAGCTATAGCGCGGACCTTGGCTGCGGAAGGCTGCGACCTGATCGTGGGCTCCCGAAACGAAGAGGCTCTCAACAAGTTGGCGTCTGATATTAAAAAAGATTTCAATGTCGATGTCATCAGCCATGTGATCGATATGACAGATTTTGCCGGAGTCGATGCAGTTTGCGAAAAAACCCGAACAGAATGGCAGCCGGATATTCTCTTGAACAATACCGGAGGACCGCCAGGCTCAAAAGCCACCGGCGTTTCCGATGAGATTTGGCGCGATGCCATTCAAAGCCTATTGATTGGTGTTATCCGCATTTCCGAAGCAGCCCTGGAAGCGATGAAAAGTCGCGCTTGGGGACGTATCCTGACGATTGCCTCATCCGGGGTGATCCAGCCCATCCCGGCCTTGCCCATTTCCAATACGGTACGATCGGGGATCGTCGGCTTTAGCAAGTCTCTTTCCAATGAAGTGGCTGGGGATGGCATTACGGCTAATATAATTCTGCCCGGGCGTATTGATACCGATCGGACCAAATGGCTGGATAAGAGCAATGCGGAAAAATCCGGAAAAACGGTCGCGGAGATACAAGCTGTTTCGAAAGCTACAATTCCGGCGGGGCGCTACGGTACGGTTGAGGAATTTGCCGACGTGGCAGTGTTTCTGCTGAGCGAACGCGCTAGCTACGTTACCGGCTCAATGATTCGTGTCGATGGCGGGGCTATAAAAAGCGTCTAGAATTTTGCTTAAAGGTATAAGAAATGACTGATACGGAATCCTTAGAGCGGCGTTTCCAGGAATTGGAAATGCATATGGCAAATCAAGAAGGCGTGGTTCAGGATCTAAGTGATGCGGTGGCAGGTCAATGGGATATTATCGACAAGCTTTCGCAGTCGGTAGCGCATCTCAAAGATCGCCTGGCAAGCGTAGAGGATGCCGTTCCAAATATTCCCGGAGAAGAACCGCCACCACCGCACTATTGAAGAAATCAGCCTGATCGCGACTATTTTTTTATATGGGTATCAAATACTATACCGCCTTCATCGCACGACACGTATATGCTGCCGACCGGATCTTCAGCCCCTGTCTCTAAATTGAATATTGTGTCCAGTCTTTCCTGGTGCCGTTTCGGTTTGCCAGTCCAAGTAAATCTTGGGCTGGTATATTAGGTTTTTTAATATAGATAGCTTTCTCTGAAAAATTCAGAAAAACAATATCAGAGAGATAAAATGGGATGCGGTGGCGATGTTCAAGGCGATCGTGCTCTGTGCACTTTANAATTTGTCAGNTGATCAGCAGTAATACNAAATTCGCGACCGGCTTTCTTTTGTTCNTTTTTTGGGATTAGTCCTTGANGACAAAGTTCCTGATGCCAAGACGGTATGGCTGTNTCGGGAGCAGTTGGCGCAGGCCGGTATGATCACGACGGTGTTTGAGAACTTCGACAGCTNTTTGAAAGATCGGGGTTATATGGCTANGGGCGGGCAGATCATCGACGCTTCCATTGTCTCCGTTCCCACCCCGCACAACAAGCCACCGAGCGAACGGGAAAAACAAGGCAACAAAACCCGCTAACGCTGGCAAAATCAACCTATACGGCGTCGCCAGCATAGTGAACAGCAGTGCCGCCATGATCGCTGATCTGGCTGGAAATAAAATCGAGCGCCACACTCAACTGCCGGTGTGTACCCAGTTCATCCTCGCCGACCAGTCGGCTGTAACTGACAACGTCGGCGTAGAAAATCGTCCTTAATTTCCGCTGAACCAGCTTATCGGGCATGACGCTTCTATTTTACAGATTAGTTGAGGGCGCCCCCGTCGTTCCCATCGTTTGCCGCCTCGGTCTGGGCCAGTTCTTGGGCCTGGGCCATCCGTTGTTGATAGAGGGACGCAAAGTCGATGGGTGTCAGCATGAGGGGCGCGAACCCGCCATCGCCCGTGGCGTCAGCAATGATGCGGCGCAAGAAGGGAAACAGAATCATGGGGCATTCGATTAACAACACCGGACCCATATGCTCGGCGGGCACGTTGACGGTAAAAAGACCGGCATAGGAAATTTCGGCAATATAGGCGATCTCTTCTTTAGCTTTAGCTTCGGCCCGAACGCTGAGAACGACCTCGAAGACGTTTTCGCCTTTGCCCTCGGCCTGAACATCGATGTCCACCTGGATATTCGGCATTTCCTGCTGCAGAAGATTGAAGATTTCCGGTGCGCCCGGCGCCTCGAATGACAGGTCCTTGGTATATTGACCATTGATGGTCAGGGGCGATTCCGGCATTTCGTCTGGCTGGCCGCCCGTCGCATCTCCGCCGGCTACATCATCCCCACCGGGTTCCGGCGTGAAACGCTCCTCCGGGATCGGATTGTCATTATCGCTATCGGACATATTACTTTTCCCTTTACTTAAAAAAATCCTTATGCGGGCTAAATTTCAGCCCGAAGTAGCATTGATCCCCGGGGTAGCATTAATCTATACGCCGCACAATATCATCACTGCTATTTGTTGGCCCTAATTTTTTGACGTGCGGATCAAGTTCATCAAAATCGCCATCAATAGTTGGCCCAGATCCGCCTGGCGCCCCTTCACGATCACCGCCCGGCTTACCGCCGGAAACATGGACTGACCCCCGAGATACCAGCATGGCACCGACACCCCTGCCAATCCAACGGCGCAGGGGGGGAACAAAAAGCAGAAAGCCGACAGCATCAGTGACAAACCCAGGAGTCAATAAGAAGGCGCCGGCAACCAGCAGGCACAAACCGTCGAATATCTCCGCCATGGGAAACTGTCTCTGGTTGAGATGTTCCTGGGCCCGGAAAAGTACGGCCAATCCCTGGGCCCGTAAAAGCGATGCGCCGATGGCGGCGGTAATCAAAATCGCCGCTAGGGTCGGCCACAGACCAATATGATCGCCGACGGCGATAAATACAGAAATCTCGACAATCGGCACACCGACAAAGAACAAAAATAAAATATAACCCATGAACGTTAAGTATCCTTATGGCCGATGCCGGTAAAGACCGTATTTTAACCAATTATCCCAAATAATCACTGGGGCTAAAATATTCATATAGTCCGCTTGCCCTTTTGATCCAAACACCCTATCTAAGCATTAACTGGACCCGGGATCATCTAAGGGTTAAGCTGTAACTTGCTTCTACCCCTGGGAACTACTATTTGGAAATAGAGTAGCGATGGCGATAAATCCAACCAGAATGGATCCGGTGGATAAATGACCGGCGGATATAGGAAATGGGCGAAGGATTTCAATTTATAGACATTATTTTGTTCGCGATGATCGCGGCATTCCTGATTCTGCGCTTGCGCAGTGCCCTTGGGCGCCATAAGGAAGACGGCCTGCCCAGACAGGACCCCTTTACCCCCGACAATCGGCCCGGACAGAGTCCGGATCAGCGGCCGCAGGCCTCGGAAGAAAATATTATCCCATTGCCGGGTCAGGCTGATTCTTTTGTCAAGCCGGAAGACGGTGCCGCAGCAGAAGCCGAAACCGTCCCGGAGACGCCGCTTGATGCGGAACTCAATAAAATTCAATCCGTTTCACCGGATTTCGACCGCCAGGAATTCATGGTTGGTGCGCGCACGGCCTTTGAAATGATTGTGCAGGCATTTGCCGAGGGCAATGCGGATCTGCTGGATTCCCTACTCAGCGATGAAGTTTACAGCAATTTCCTTCAGGCTATTCGTTCCCGTGAGGCCAACAATCAAACGCTGGAAAATACGCTAGTTCGTATTGTCTCGGCAGACATGATTGAAGCCTATATAGATAACCACAAAGCATTTATCACGGTAAAAATCGTTTCCGAACAGGTTAATATCACCCGCGATGAAGAAGGTGAGATCGTTGATGGAGATGGCGCCCATATTACGGAAATCACGGATATCTGGACATTCTGCCGGGATATCAAATCGCGTGATCCCAATTGGGAACTGGTCGCCACCCGCAGCCTCGACTAAAAACTTGCCGTCATCGCCTCCCCCAGTTTTTAGGCGCAATACAAAACGGTTATTTTTGGTTTTTCTGTCGGTCAGTCTCTTGGCCGCTTGCAGTCAATTTGGCACGCCGCCCCCCTCGCCGTCACAACTACCGGCCATCTTCGGCATCCAACCGGCGTCCTATGCCGATCTGACCGATTGGCAGAGGGACGACCATGCCGAGGCCTTCGGCGTGTTTTTGTATTCCTGCCAAAAAATAGTCCGTCAGCCATCCGGTCGCCGGTTGGGCAAGGACGGACTGGCCGGTACAATTGCCCATTGGCGGCAAATTTGCGAGGCCGGCTGGCGCCTCGGGCCGGGCTTGCAACAGGACAGCGCCAAGCGATTTTTCGAGCACTGGTTCACCCCCTACCGTCTGGCCGACAACGAAAATCCCCAGGGTCTGTTCACCGGGTATTACGAGCCGGAACTCAGAGGATCCAGGGTCCGGAGCGCCCGCTATAACGTTCCTCTTTATCGCCGCCCGCCAGAATTGATCACGGTTGATCTTGGCCGGTTCAGCAGTGAAATGAAAGGCCGGCAAATTGCCGGGAAGGTCCAACGGGGTGTATTGGCGCCCTTCGATGACCGGGCAAGCATTGCCCAAGGCTCTCTGGCCGGGCGCGATCTGGAACTGCTCTGGGTGGACGATCCCATCGATGCCTTTTTTCTGCAAATTCAGGGATCGGGACGGGTGGTTATGGATTCCGGCGAGTTGGTTCGGGTTGGCTATGCGGCGCGTAATGGCCACGCTTATTTTGCCATCGGCCGGGATCTGGTGAAGGCCGGTAACCTGACCAAGGAAAACGTATCCTTGCAATCCATCCGGGCCTGGCTGAAGGCGCACCCCGGTCAGGCCGACCAATTGATGAATAAGAACCGGTCCTACATATTTTTCCGCGAAATCAAGGGTGCGAGCGCCAACACAGGGCCGATCGGCGCCCAAGGTATTCCCCTGACGCCACTGCGCAGCCTGGCCATCGATCGAAAATATCTGCCCCTGGGTGCGCCCCTCTGGTTGGAAACGACGGACCCTTTAAGGCCCCACGTGCCACTGCGCCGCCTAGTCATCGCCCAGGACACCGGTGGCGCCATTACCGGACCGGTGCGCGGTGATCTGTTTTGGGGGGCTGGGACCCATGCCGCTCGGGCGGCAGGCCAGATGAAACAACCCGGCCGGCTTCACGTTCTGCTCCCCAGAAGCCTTGCTAAGGATCTTTCCCACTAAGCGGCACTTTACTTTATTTTGGTTAATCGGCATCCTGGGAAAATGCCGCAAGATCAATCATCGTCCGAACCTTCAACTGGATCATCGGTTCTTACCGCACCTGCGACATCGAGCAAACCATGCAGCTGGGTATTCATGGCCCAGACGGCTGCGCATAATTCTGATGGACAATATTAATGGCGCCTAACAAGAAAAAATTTTCTGAAGACGACGTCCGGTTGCTGGAGCAGGCCTTCAGAGACGTCGAGCGCCTGCCCGGCCGGAAAATAAAGAAAAAAAGTGCGGCGCAACCAAAGCCCAAGTCTGGCGGGACATCCGCTAAAAATTACCGGCCGACGCACAAGGGTGTGGATACGGAGTTAAGGCCGGCGCCAAAACTGCCTGACCTTGCCCACGGCGAAACACCTGGACTGGACAAACGGTCGGCCCAACGCCTTAAACGAGGCCAGATGAAAATCGAGGCTAAACTTGATCTTCATGGTCACCGGCAGGAAGAGGCACACAGGGCCCTCAACAGGTTTCTGGCGGGGGCCCAGGAAAGCGGCAAACGGTGTGTCCTGGTGGTGACCGGGAAAGGATTCAAGGGCGAAGGTCCCAAATACATGGAGGGTGGCAGTCAGGTCGGCGTGCTCAAAGAAAACGTGCCTCGCTGGCTCAACCAAGCACCCAATCGGGCGCGGGTGCTGTCCTTTTCCTTTGCGACGCAGGCCGACGGCGGGTCGGGCGCCCTCTATATTCTGCTGAAAAGGTTGCGCTGATATGACCCCGTTCGGTGCTAAAATCAGGGAACTCCGGGCTGCCAAAAGTATCCAACTCAAGCAGATGGCTGAAGATTTGCACGTTTCCTCGGCCTATCTGTCCGCCTTGGAGCACGGCAACCGCGGGCGGCCTGGCCCCGGCTTCGTCATGCAGATCGCCAATTATTTTGAGCTAATCTGGGATGAGGTGGATGAGTTAAAACGCCTAGCCCGACTCTCCCACCCCCGCGTGCCCGTCGAGACAGGTGGCCTGGCGCCCAAGGCGACCCTGCTGGCCAATCTTTTGGCTGAGCATATCCATGAACTGGATGACGTCACCATTGACCGGATCATGGCCGAAATGGGCTTTGACGAAGAAAACTAATCCCCCGCCCCCGCCTTACCCCCGCCACCGTTTCCGACCAGCCAAAAAGGCACCCAGAAAATGGGATGGGCGTACGAAAAGACGGTTTCGCCTGATTTTTTATCCACGAACCCTTTGCCGTCCATCAGTTTAAGCATGGACCGACGTATCGCCTGGGCGGCGGCGTGAACGACCTGCCTTGGGAGGTAGCGGTTATTTTTTTGGCCTCCTCCAGGGAAACCGTTTCCTGAGTCATCTGGCAGGCGGTCAAAGTCAAAACGAAGGCCACAGAGAAGACAGCAATAACACCAACTTGTTGCAAGATCTTCATTTTCTATCCCTCCCAATTTCGATGCGGTTCGAATTTTAGCTCAGCTTATCAAAGTAGATTCAATACTAAAGATAAAGCCGGAAGGGTATGGAATATAGAGAAAAAGGATAGAAATTTGTCAATTATTATAGGATGTGTATACATCAATATTCTTCGCCGCTTAGGATAACTTTCCTGTGCTTTCAAACCTTTAGAAACCAACCTTCGCACAGAACAACAACCGCCACCCCACTGCCTACTATGGTAGTCAAGGATAAAATGTTGACCACAGATTTGAAGATAGAGTGCTACGCCGTTCTTACAAAATGAATTTCGATAAATCGGCGTCTTTGACCAGATCCCCCACCTGATCGCGGACATTGTCGGCGTCGATAATGACGGTCTCGCCGCTCCGGTCGGTGGCCGTGAAGCTGATTTCTTCCAGCAACTTTTCCATCACCGTGTGTAGCCGCCTGGCACCTATATTTTCCACCGTAGCGTTGATCTCGGCAGCCAGCTTGGCCAGCTCTTTGACCGAGTCGTCGGTGAACTCCAAGGTCAAATCTTCGGTGCCCATGAGGGCAATATACTGTTTGATCAGGCTGGCTTCCGGCTCGGTCAGAATGCGGACGAAATCTTCCTCGGTGAGGGCCCGCAGTTCCACCCGGATGGGCAGCCGGCCCTGCAGTTCGGGTAATAGGTCTGACGGCTTGGCCAGATGAAAAGCGCCCGAAGCGATGAATAGAATATGGTCGGTTTTGACCGTGCCGTATTTAGTTGAAACCGTGGTGCCCTCAATGAGGGGTAAAAGGTCACGCTGCACGCCCTCCCGGCTGACGTCGCCGCCCTTCAAATCAGACCGGTGAGTGATCTTATCAATTTCATCGATAAAGACGATACCGTTATTCTCGACCGCATCAATAGCCTCGTTGATAAGCAAATCCTCGTCCAGCAGTTTATCGCTCTCTTCAGCCATCAGGATTTCGTAGGAATCCGTAACCGACATGCGCTTGGGGGTGGCCTGCTGGCCGAATGCCTTGCCCATGATGTCGTTGAGGTTGATCATGCCCATCTGGCCGCCCGGCATGCCGGGAATATCGAAGGTCGGCATGGAGGCGGCATTGGATTCGAGGACATCGATCTCGATTTCTTTGTCGTCGAGCTCTCCCTCCCGCAGCATTTTACGGAATTTCTGCCGCGTGTCAGCGCTGGCGTTCTCGCCCACCAAGGCGTCCAGCACCCGTTCTTCGGCCAGGATTTCAGCCCTGGCAATCACCTGTTTGCGTTGCCGCTCGCGGGTTTCGTGAATGGCGATTTCCACCAGATCGCGCACAATGGATTCCACATCACGGCCCACATACCCTACTTCGGTAAATTTGGTGGCTTCGATTTTCATGAAAGGCGCTTGGGCCAATTTGGCCAACCGGCGGGCGATTTCCGTCTTGCCGACGCCGGTCGGTCCCATCATGAGGATGTTTTTGGGTAGCACTTCTTCCTTTAGATCGTCGGACAACTGCTGGCGTCGCCAGCGGTTGCGGAGCGCCACGGCGACGGCGCGCTTGGCGTCTTTTTGGCCGATGATAAAGCGGTCGAGTTCGGAGACGATTTCCCGTGGTGAGAAACTAGAGGTGGATGATTTGGTCATTTGGCTTCAAGCTTTTCAACAATGATATTGTCGTTGGTATAAACGCAGATCTGGGCGGCGATTTCCATGGCGCGCCGGGCGGTGGCCTCAGCGTCGAGATTGTCCCGGTCGATCAGGGCCCGGGCGGCTGCTAGGGCGTAATTGCCGCCGGAGCCAATACCTATCAATCCATCCTCCGGTTCCAGTACATCGCCGGTGCCGGAAACGATCAGGGATACATTTTCATCGGCGACGGCCATCAGGGCCTCCAGACGGCGCAAATAACGGTCGGTGCGCCAATCCTTGGCCAGCTCCACGCAGGCACGGGTCAGTTGACCCGGATGCTGATCCAGCTTGGCTTCCAGCCGTTCAAACAGGGTGAAAGCGTCGGCGGTGGCGCCGGCAAACCCCGTAATTACCGATCCGTCACCCAACCGCCGGACCTTCATGGCATTGGCCTTGACTACCGTATCGCCCATCGAAACCTGGCCGTCACCAGCGACCACGACTTCGCCGTCCTTGCGGAGACAAAGGATCGTCGTTGCGTGCCAGCCTGGCGTCCACTGAGAAGAATCGTTACCGGACATGAATGCTGCGCCTTTTCGAGATAATTGCGGATTAACGGAGGATGTAGTTTCTAAACCCGCCCCGGTCAATGGACATATTTGCCACTATCAGTAAACTTCTGGCGAAATCGGTCTGTACCTGTTACAAGAGCCCCGATTCTTTCGATGAAATCAATGGAGTAAGACAAATGTCTGCCACCAAACGTCCGGAAGGACGTACGGCGAGGGTTGAACGCAAAACCAAGGAGACGGAAATTGCCGTCACCGTCAATCTCGACGGCTTCGGCAGTTACAACATTTTCACGGGTATAGGCTTTCTCGATCACATGCTGGAGCAGCTGTCGCGCCACAGCCTGATGGATCTGGACGTCAAAGCTGAGGGCGATCTCCATATCGATTTCCACCACATCACGGAAGATACCGGCATTGTCATCGGTGAGGCTGTCAAGCAGGCGCTTGGCGACCGGGCGGGCATTACCCGCTACGGTTCGGCTTTGGTGCCGCTGGATGAGGCCTTGACGCGGGTTGTCATCGACTGTTCCAACCGGCCTGGTTTGGTGTGGAAAGTCGGCTTTACCCGCTCAAAGGTGGGCGAGATGGATACGGAGCTGTTCCGAGAGTGGTTCCAGGCCTTTGCCCAAGCGGCCGGTCTGACCATGCACGTGGAAAATATGTATGGCGAGAACAGCCACCACATTGTCGAATCCACCTACAAGGCTTTGGCTCGGGCGCTCCGCCAGGCGGTCGCCATTGACGAGCGGGCGGCCAATGCCGTGCCGTCGACCAAAGGCGTTCTTTCGGATCAGGGTTAAATGCGGATTTATACGGTACATGATAAGGGCGGCCCCACCCGCAATTCCGGGGCGGCGGCGGGTGAAGCCGTTCCCATGAAGGAGGGGTTCTCCTGGCCGGCCTGTGTTTTTTCCGTGCTTTGGGCCCTGTGGTATAGGCTTTGGCTGGCGGCACTGGTTTTCTTTCTGGCCAATTCGATCCTGAGTTGGCTGTTACGGGATTTCGGCGCCGATGGGGTGGCTCAGGCGGTGACGGCCATCGCCCTGGCGCTGATCATCGGTTGGACCGCTAATGATTTCCGCCGGCGGAAACTCAGCAAGCAGGGCTATCGGGAAAGCGCCGTAGTAATTGCAAGCAACAAGGATTCTGCCCTGCAGCGCTACTTCGACTCGCAAAGGCCCAGTACGGCGCCGGTATCGAGAGCGGGTGGACCCTGGTAGGGCCCGGTTAAGATCCAGGACATACAATGACGAGCAATAACTTCAACATAGCCATTATCGATTACGGGTCGGGCAATCTGCGGTCGGTGGCCAAGGCCTTCGAACAGGCCTGCGCCGAGGCCGGCGGCGGCGAAGTCGTGGTAACCAATGAGCCGGCAGTCCTAAGAGGCGCCAGTCATATTGTGTTGCCGGGTGTCGGCGCCTTTGCCGATTGTAAGCGGGGCCTGGACGCCGTGCCAGGGCTGATAGACGCCCTCAACCAGGAGGTCATCACCAACGCCAAGCCCTTTCTCGGCATTTGTGTCGGCATGCAGTTGATGGCGACCGTTGGCCTCGAACATGGAAAAACCGACGGTCTCGGCTGGATCGGGGGCCGGGTCGTAGCCATCGAACCTGCTGATGAAAATTTGAAAATACCCCATATGGGTTGGAATGCGCTGGACTTCGATCCAGCGGTAAATGCCGTTTTTGCCAACATTGATCCCGGTGTTCATGCTTATTTCGTTCATTCCTACCAGTTCGACGCGGCCGATCCGACGCAGATGTTGGCGCGGGTGGATTATGGTGGGCCGGTCACGGCCATCGTTGGCCGGGAAAATATGCTGGGCACCCAATTCCATCCCGAGAAAAGCCAGCAGTTCGGGCTCCGGTTTATCGCCAATTTTCTGCGGTGGCAGCCATGATATTCTTGCCGGCAATTGATCTGAAGGACGGCCAGTGCGTGCGTCTGGTCAAGGGCGAAATGGATCAGGCGACCGTGTTTGGCGACGATCCCGGCGCCCAGGCGCGCCTGTTTGCCGAAGCCGGCTGTACCTGGCTGCACGTGGTTGACCTCAACGGCGCCTTCGAGGGCCGACCGGTGAATGGCGGGGCAGTGGATGCTATTCTGGCCGCTACGGATATGTCGATTGAGTTAGGTGGTGGTATCCGTGATCTGGCCACGATCAAAATGTGGCTTGATAAAGGGGTGGCGAGGGTCATCCTGGGGACGGTGGCTCTGAAAAACCCTGATCTTGTGCGCCTGGCCTGCCGAGATTTCCCCGGCCGGATAGCCGTCGGTATCGACGCCAGGGACGACTTTGTGGCTGTCGAAGGCTGGGTGCAAACCTCCGAAATAACGGTTTTGGATCTGGCCAAAAAATTTGAAGATAGCGGCGTGGCAGCGGTAATTTATACCGATATTGAACGGGATGGCGCCATGCAGGGTCCCAATATTGAAGCGACGATTGCGCTGGCCAAGTCCGTTACCATTCCCATCATCGCCTCCGGCGGTGTATCCTCAATGGCAGACCTACGGGTGTTGCAGGATGCCGCCGGCGATCTTCTTGAGGGTGCGATTTCTGGCCGGGCCGTCTATGATGGCCGCATCAATGTATCGGCAGCCGTTGAATTACTGCAAGGGAATTTACCCGGGGGTGAGAACTGAGCCATGTTGAAAACCCGCATCATTCCCTGCCTTGATGTCGACAAGGGCCGTGTCGTTAAGGGCGTGAACTTTGTCGACCTAGTGGATGCCGGTGATCCGGTGGAGCAGGCCAAGGTCTATGACCGCGCCGGGGCGGATGAGTTGTGTTTTCTCGATATCACGGCCAGCCACGAAGACCGGGACACCATTTTTGACGTGGTGGCCCATACGGCGGAGCAGTGTTTCATGCCCGTAACGGTCGGCGGCGGCGTTAAGACCACGGACGATATCCGCAAGCTACTGTTGGCCGGCGCCGATAAAGTTTCTATCAATACCGCCGCCATCGGCCATCCGCAATTTGTGCGCGAAGCGGCCCTGAAGTTCGGCAGCCAATGCATCGTCGTTTCCATCGACGCCAAAAGCGTTCGTGATGGCTATGAATTGTTCACACATGGCGGGCGCAAGGAAACCGGGATCGAAGCCGTTGGCTGGGCCCGGCGCATGGCTGAATACGGCGCCGGAGAAATATTGCTCACCTCCATGGACCGGGATGGCACCAAAATCGGCTTTAATCTGGGCCTGACCCGCGCCATCGCCGATGCCGTATCCATTCCCGTAATTGCCTCGGGAGGCGTTGGTAATCTGGATCATTTGGTTGAGGGCGTGACCGAGGGCCATGCGAGCGCCGTGCTAGCGGCCTCGATTTTTCACTTCGGAACCTATAGCATCGCTGAAGCCAAGGCCTATATGGCGGTGGCAGGCGTACCGGTTAGACTAGATGAGCACGGATAAGAACCATGAGCGATAATCCAAACGACGATGCATTGGCTGCCGAACTTCAGGGCCGCTTCGCGCACAAATTGCGGATGGCGGATGGCGGCGGTAGCGACGTATTGGAGCGGCTGTTTGCGGTGATAGAAAGCCGCAAAGGGGCCGACGCGTCTTCATCCTACACGGCTAAGCTATTTGCCGCCGGAAACACAAAAATCTGTCAGAAAGTTGGTGAAGAAGCGATTGAAACCATAACGGCCGCACTGGCAGAGGGGAACGGCAAGACCGTCAATGAAAGCGCCGATCTTTTGTATCACCTGCTGGTGCTATGGGCGGATATGGGAATTGATCCGGCGGAGGTCTGGGCTGAACTAATGGACCGCGAGGGCGTTTCCGGCATTGATGAAAAAAATATGAGAACCAAATAATTAGGGGGCGACCAATGGCAAAATTCGGACCGTACGAAGACGATAATATTTTCGCAAAAATTCTCAGGGGTGAATTACCGTGCGAAAAAGTATATGAAGATCAACACGTTTTGGCTTTTAACGACATCAATCCTCAGGCGCCTATTCATGTACTGGTGATCCCCAAGGGTCCTTACGTGTCCATGGACGACTTCACGGAAAAAGCTTCAGACGAGGAAATCGGTGCTTTTTTCCGCGCTGTCGGCAAGGTGGCCCGGCAACTGGAGCTGGCTGAGCCCGGATACCGGTTGCTTGCCAATCATGGCACTGATGGTATGCAGGAGGTCCCCCATCTGCACATCCATATATTTGGCGGTCGAAAATTGGGCCCCATGCTCAAAACCGCCTAAACCGCCTGGATTCTTTCGAAAATAGGCCGCCGGTAAACCAGCTGTTAACCACTTAGTGCTTAGGTTAAAGCCGGAAAGGTATATAATTCCCGAAAAGAACCCGGCGAAAAGTCGGAATCCTTCCTAGTTTGAGGTGGTGGTGAGATGTCTGACGAAGATATGCTAAGTGCCCCTGATCCGGATGAAATCGGTGAAGGCGAGCCGGCGACAATCGGCGATGCGCTGTCTGGCGACGTTAGGAAAGGCGCCGTTATGGACGTCAATATCGATGTCGTCGCCGTATTAGGAACCGCTGAACTGGTGGTCAGCCAAATCCTGCAACTGGGACGCGGCGCCGTCGTCGAACTCGGACGCACGATGGGTGAGCCGGTCGAATTGAAATGCGAAAACCAGGTGGTCGCGCGCGGCGAAGTGGTGGTGATCGAAGACAAGCTCGGTATTCAATTAACCGATGTCATTCGCGGCGGCTAGCGCCTGTTACTATTTCCCGTCATTTGTCGGTAATTTTGCTTCATAAAACGACAGCTCGACCATTGCTATCTTTCAGTATGATTCCCTGATCCACGTGATACTATTCCTCTCGGACCGACTAATCGAAAGATAGTGGTAAAAACGATATTTTTTTACGGTAAGACATCCTGATGCGGATTGGTGTGCTGCTGCTCGTTCTGCCTATTCTGGACGTGTCCGACGCAGCCTTAGCGAAATCCGCCAAACCCAAATTTTTCGGCCTGAACTTTTATCCACTCGGGCGCGTCGACAAGAGCGGCAGATATGACGGTTTGTTCTTCGGTTTGATGGCGGTCATCGAAAAAATTTAAATATATCCTTGAGGCGCTATATTGAAGCCATTCCCCACGCCATGTGGTCGATCGCGGCCGGTGATTCTGATATAACCATAACCGGCTCTAACACCAAACTGCTTAAGGACACAACATCATTGGGTGTGCTGGGGTGCAGCCGTTTATCCGTGGTGACCCGGAAGGATGCTGGTGTGAATACCCTGGCAGGTTTAAATGGCCGAAAGATCGGCTTCGTCACCGGCGGGTTTTTGTTAAATAATTTCGGACTGCAACCGGTGCTGGCCAAGCACAATGAGCGCCGCCCGCACCCGTTCCCAAGATTCGGAGACCGATTACAGAGAAGGCCGGCATGCCCGACGATATCTGGACCTGGACATCGACAGCCAGGACGGCGATGCCCTGAAACGCAACAGTGTTTATCCTTGCAACCATATGCAGGCTATGGCGGTGTCTGAGGGTATTTTTGCCTTTACTTTGAAAATAATGCTTATTTAGTTATGCCTCAGCCAAACTTTACCCACACCCCCGCCTTTGCCTGCTTTCACCTGACGCCGCCTAATCAGGGGACGGCGCAAACCTATTGGGCCTTTTTCCAGATCATGGCAGCGACCATCCGGCGGACCTGCCCGGCGGCGGAAATTCACCTGCTGACCAACAGCCTGTCAGAGGTGCCGGCGAAGCTGAACTGCGATCAGATATTCCGGTTCCAGACCGACCGCAGCCAAAAGGAATGTTTCGACCGCCTTATGGTAGAGGAAGTCGCATGCTGGCAGACCTATTTTTCTTCCGATTTATTTGCCGGGCCGACGGTGTTGATCGATGTCGATCTGTTGGTGCAGAAAAATCCGTTCCCACTATTCGACGCTGGTTTTGATATCGGTCTCACCTATACGGACAGTCCCTACCTCCACACATTCAATTCGGGTGTTATCCTGGTGGACCCGGCGCGGCGAGACGTTATCTTTGATTACTTCAGCAGGATTTCTGAGCTGGTCGACGGCTACCGGCCGGAATTTCAGGAATGGTACGGCGATCAAATGGCCATCAGCGCTGTGCTCGATGATCCGGACTATTCTGACGCCGCTCCGGAAATTATCAACCGCGAGGCGAACGGCGTTCGTTTCCGGCTTTGGCCGACGGCCCAATGGAACTACAGCTTGCCCCTGGACGATAAAAATCATCCCATTTTCGCGGCCTCCCCAGAACCGGGCATCCTTCATTTCAAAGGGGCGCGCAAAGGGCTGATGCTGCGCTATGCGACAGAAATTATGGGCTTTAAGGCGGCCGAAAATCCGCTAGCGCCCGGCGGCTGGGAGATCACTTAATCGTCTGACGCGTCCAGCCGTTCTTCGATGACGTCCCAGATGTCAGACTCCAATTTCACCTCGTCGAAGCTGTTAATTTCCTGCAGGCAGGTAGGAGACGTCACATTTATCTCGGTCAGGTAATCGCCGATGACGTCGATGCCGACAAAGATCAATCCCTGCTCCGACAGGGATGGGCCGATGGCTTCACAGATATCCCTCTCCCTAGTGGTCAGCGTTGTTTTCATGGCCGATCCGCCGACATGAAGGTTGGATCTTGATTCCCCTTGGGCCGGTACCCGGTTGACTGCGCCTGCCGGCTTACCGTCGATCAGGATAATTCGCTTGTCGCCCTCCCGCACCGCCGGCTCGTAGCGCTGGATGATGATCGGCTCCCGGTATAGTTCGGTAAACATTTCCAGCAACGCATTCAAATTCTCGTCATTGGGGCCGATATGGAAAACCCCGGCACCGCCATTACCGAACAAAGGCTTGATGATCAAATCCTGATGCTCATCTCGGAACTCCATAATCTGCTCCGAGTTCGAGGTAATTAGGGTCGGTGGCATCAGTTTGGGAAAGTGGGTGACGAAGAGTTTTTCCGGCGCGTTGCGCACATGCACCGGATCATTAACCACCAGGGTCTGAGGATGAATGTGCTCCAGCAGATGGGTGGCCGTAATATAGGCCATGTCGAAGGGCGGGTCCTGGCGCATCAGCACCACATCGGCCAGGGTGAGATCGATCCACTCCTGCTGGCCCAGGGAAAAGTGATTACCTTTTTCGTGGCGCACCTGCAACGGCCTTGCTCCGGCCAAAATGCGGCCATGGTTGAGCACCAGATCCTGGGGTAGGTAGTGATAAAGGCTGTGGTTTCTCTCTTGCGCCTCCAGGGCCAGGACAAAAGTGCTGTCAGCGTCAATATCGATGGTATCGATGGGATCCATCTGGATGGCGACGAGTTTACTCATGACGGTTTATTAACTCCCGGAAATCTCGCTGACTCAAAACGTTAACCACCGATAACTTTTTTCAGGCGTACATGGCTGATCACCTTACGCACATATTTGATACCGGTGGCGTGCTGGACGGCCCGGTCGATTTCCGCCTGGTTCTGGCCGACACCAATCAAATAGACCGTGCCGTTGACCGTCTCAACGACGTAGTTAATCGCCAGGATCTCGATGTCGAAGGTCAGTTTGGATTTGAGCTGCGCCGTAATCCAGGTGTCCTGAGCATAGTCAGTGGCGCTGGTATTCTTGGTGGTTTGAATCTCATTGAGAACCTCCTTAACACCATCCACCTTCCAGGCCAGCTTGACCGCTTGATCAGAAAGCCGCGAATCGGTGGTTGCGCCAGTCAGCAGGACCCGGCCTTCATAGACCTCGACGCCGATGGTGGTAGTGAGCTTCAGCCCCACCCTGACATACTGGTCGAGTATCAGGGCCTCAATTTTAATATCGTTGGCCTTGCCCTTAATGCCCCTCTCCTGGACGGCAGCGACCCCAACTGTCGCCCCAGCGCTAACCACGGCGCTACAGCCGGAAAGTGCCGATACGGACAATAGAACCAAAAGCACCATTCCAGTGCGGGTGGAAACAAATTTTTGCATTAGCGAGAGTCCCCTTATTCGTACCTAAGTGCGGCGAGTAAAATTTAGCCGATTATATCCGGCTAGAAGCGATCAGCCAATCACCAGCTTTAACCCCTACATATCTTGCCGCCAGGCATCGGGTAAATGCCTGGGCAGACGCCACGGCATAACGGCCACAAGATCGAAGTGGTAATCGAAGCCATGAAATTTAGGATACTGCGCCAGGAACAATTCAGCAGCGCGTTCGATGCGTCGGTGCTGGGTTGCCGTTACGGCGGCAGCGGCGGTGAAATTTGAGCGGGCCTTGACCTCCAGGAAAGCAACCGTTCGGTCGCGGCCTGCCGCTAGATCGATTTCACCCGAAGGCGTGCGAAACCGCCGCGCCAGAATGCGGTATCCCTTTAACCGCAGCATCAAAGCCGCCAGGCCTTCTGCTATGAGGCCGAACTGCCAAGCTTGGTATCTGGCCCGATATTCTTTTTTGCCAACGCTGAGTGCTATTTTTCATCGTGCGACAGCTCCACTGCCCGCGCGTAGATTTTCTTTTTCGGCAATCCCGTCAACGTGGCGATTGCGGCGGCTGTATCTTTGACGCTTTGCTGTTCCAAGTGCTCCCGGATCATATTGTCTAGCTCGGCCTCGGTTAGGGCGGACTTTTTTTCGGGCGGTCCGACGACAATTACGATTTCCCCTTTGGGCGGACCGTTGTCGGTGAAATGCCGAGCCAGATCCGTCAGGGTGCCGCGCCGGACCTCTTCATACAGTTTGGTCAGCTCCCGGGCCATCGCCGCCGGGCGATCGCCCAGAATTTCCGCCATGTCCGACAAAGCCGCCGCCAACCGTTTGGCCGATTCCTGAAAGACCAAGGTTGCCGGTACAGCGGTTAGGCCGGTCAGTTCCTTGCGGCGCTGGAATTTCTTGTTAGGCAGAAAACCGGCGAAAAAGAACCGGTCGGTGGGTAATCCCGATAGAATCAAACTGGTGATAGCGGCGTTGGCGCCGGGAATTGCAGTGACGGGAAGATCTTCTTTAACACAGTCCTGTACCAACCTTAGGCCGGGGTCGGATATCGACGGCGTGCCGGCGTCGGTGACCAGGGCAACGGCCTCACCCTTACTGATGCGTTCTATCAGTCCCGTCCGCGCACGTGCCGCATTATGTTCATGGTAGGGTGTCATCTTCGTGGTTATGGCGTGGCGAGACAGCAGTTTCCCGGTCACCCGCGTATCTTCACAGGCAATTATGTCGGCTTCTTCTAGAACCTCAAGAGCTCGCAGGCCGATATCCTGGAGGTTGCCAATGGGGGTCGCTACCAAATAAAGGCCACATTTCATCACTATTCTTTCTTTTTGGCGCTTCTCATTTAACGTACAGTCATGTTTACTAGCCGTCCGTCGCTCGCTAGTTTCTACCTTAACGCGATGGAGCTGGATATTACAAAGTGGCCCAGAGGATACAAAGAGGAATAACCAAATGACGCCCTCATTGATAAGCGGAATTAGGGGAAAGCTGAACTTCCGGGCAGGGCAGTCTGGAAACAGTCCGTTGTGCCCCGGCTGGTCATCTTCGAGTCGGTATTTTGTCGTTCCAGTTTTGGTGATTTTCGTGATGGCCCTAGCGACCTGCACGGAAAAACACGTATCGCAATTTCCGGGATTGCCCCACGGCGACCGCCTACAAAGAGGGGTACCACAGCAGGGTCAGGCCCAACAATCCGGGCAACCCAGGTTACAGCCGAGAATGCCGCCGCAACGGGTGTGGCGTCCGATTTACGGGCCCTCCGGGGTGCCGCTGCAAAGTGGACGGGTGACCGCGCCGATGGTGGCAACCCCTGCTAGTGCCGGAGAAGCGGAACAAACTGGGTCACTGACATCTTCAGCCGACCACTCGCCTGCTGGCGCTGAGACGGAATCGCCAACGGCACCGGTAGCCGGCTTGGCGCCCTTCAACGAGGAGCGGTTTGAAGCGCCAGCAGTGCCGCCGATCAATCCGGGAATTCCCAGGGTGGCCTTGCTGCTACCGCTGACCGGCCCCCAGGCCAAGTTGGGGCAGGCCATGCTGAATGCGGCGCAGCTGGCATTATTTCACTTTGCCGATAAACAATTTGAGCTTCTGCCCCAAGATACCCAGGGGACACCTGAAGGCGCGGCTGATGCGGCGGCTTTGGCTATCGGCGACGGCGCCTCGTTGATCCTGGGCCCGCTTTTTGCCGGTTCCGTCAATGCCGTGGCGCCGGCGGCGCGGGCAGCCGGTGTTAGGGTCATCGCTTTCTCCAACGACGCCACGGTGGCGGGCGACGGCATCTTTACCATGGGGTTCCGGCCCAGCGAACAGGTGCAGCGTGTTGTGCGTTACGCCATGGACCGCGGCCTCAAGCGCTTTGCCGTGTTGGCTCCTGATAACGATTATGGAGCGACCGTGGCGGCGGCCATGAACGATACGGTGCTGTCGCTGGGCGGGGAAGTGACTGACCAAGCCTTTTATGATCCTTATGCGGAGGATTTTGCGCCGACCGTTAGGCGGCTCGCCAATTATGATGAACGGCGCCAGACTTTGTTGGATCAGCGCAAGTTATTGGAGGAACGGGAAGACGAAGTGGCCCAGGAGGCTTTGAAAAGGCTAGAAAATCTGCAAACCATGGGCGCCCTCCATTTTGATGCCCTGCTGATCGGTGACGGCGGCAAAAGGCTACAATCGATCGCTGCTCTCCTGCCATATTACGATATCGATCCAAAAAAAATCCGTATGCTGGGGACCGGTCAATGGGATGTGCCGGGTATTGGCGCCGAACCGGCCTTGCAAAACGCCTGGTTTGCCGCCCCTGACCCAGCCGGCCGGTCCACTTTCACCCGCCAATATAAGGAAATTTATGGCAAGATACCGNCCCGATTGGCCACTCTTGCCTATGATGCCGCTGCTCTGGCGGCTGTTTTTTCCCAAAGTGACGGNGAAGCGGGTNGAGNCCGGTTNGATATTTCCGAAATNATGGCGCCCCAGGGNTTTGCCGGGCGGGACGGCATTTTCCGCTTTACCGCTGAAGGCGTGGCGGAGCGCGGCCTGTCCATTCACAGTATGCGCCGCCGCATTANCAAGATTATTCATCCTGCTCCATCTAGTTTTGAAGTCGTAACAGNAACACCCATAAATTAGTTTAGCAGACGGTCCAGGATCGCATTTAGGCGCTGCAGGCCCGTCGACGTGGCCCGTATATAATCATCACTAATTTCTAAAAAACCTTCTTTTTCAAGGAATTGTAGATTATCACGGTCAAATTTTCCAAATAAAGATTGGCCGGTCAACTGACGAAATCTTTGTTGCGAAAGGCCCTCTTTTAAACGTAACCCCATTAAGACGATTTCCTCAAAACGTTCTTCACCGGTTAATTTTTGCCTTTTCTGGCAGGCGGCTCCCGTAGATTGCACCGCGTCCAGCCATTTTTCCGGTGCCCGATGACATAATGTTGTTTCGGTAATAATATCAGTTGTCAAACGGCCATGGGCACCGGGGCCGATGCCGATATAGTCTTCGCCCCGCCAATAAACAAGATTATGGCGGCATTCTTGGCCAGGCCAGGCATGATTGGAAATTTCATAGGCCGGATAGCCGTTTTTTTCCGTAATTTCCTGTGTTATTTCAAATAGTTGACCACCTATTTCATCATCAGCGGGAGCCATTCTGTCACGGTGAAAATTAGTGCCCGGCTCGATGGTAAGTTGATAAAGCGATACATGTCCAATATTCAGTTCGCTTGCAAATTGAAGAGAATCGATTAACTCTTGGCGCCAATTTTCCGCTGATTGACCGGGATGGGCGTAAATAAGGTCAAAAGACACCCGATCAAAGATTCGGGATGCGGCCTCAAGGGTATTTTTAGCTTCTTCGGCCCCGTGCAGCCGTCCCAGGAACGATAACGTCCGGTCGTTAAATGACTGGGCGCCGATTGACAGACGATTAACGCCGGCGGCGTTAAAACCTTCAAATACAGCTACCTCAGCCGAGGATGGATTGGCTTCAGCAGTGATTTCCAGTTCCGGTGATACCGGCCACAGAGCGGCAATACGATCAATAACCGCCGCGACTGTTGTTTTATCCATCAGAGACGGCGTGCCACCGCCGAAAAACACACTTGTGACCGCACGATCAGCAGTATCGCTTGCGTAATGGTTTAATTCCGCCAGATAGGCATTCCGCCATTTTTCCTGATCGATTCCGGCCGCAACAAGGCTGTTGAAATCGCAATAGGGGCACTTTGATTGGCAAAAAGGCCAGTGGATATAAATGCCAAATGCAGGGGTCATTTACCCAACTATCCTATTAAAATAACTAATTAAAGCACATCTCTACCAATTGGTGGAAGGCATCGGCCCGGTGGCTGATGCGGTGTTTTTCGGCCGGGTCTATCTCAGCAAAGGTCGATGTATAACCATTCGCAACGAAAATAGGATCGTAACCGAAGCCTTTGTCGCCCCGGGGTGGAAACTGCAATTTCCCCTGAACTACGCCCTCGAAGGTCTCACAATGGCCATCGGGCCAGCAAAGAGACAAAGCGCAGACGAATTTGGCGCCTTTATCCATATTGTTGCCCCCTTTATTAGACAAAGCGTCCATCACCCTTTTCATGGCCAAGGCGAAATCCTTGTCAGGTCCGGCCCAGCGGGCAGAATAAATGCCGGGATCGCCATCCAGCGCAGCGACGGACAGACCCGAATCATCCGCCAATGCCGGTAGATGGGATCCCAGAGCCGCTGCCCGGGCCTTCAATTCGGCATTTTCGTTGAAGGTCAGACTGGTTTCTTCCGGCTCCGGCAGCCCGAAATCTGCCGCAGAGATAATTTCGATATCGAAATTACCCAATAAATCCCTGATTTCAATTACTTTTCCAGGATTGTGACTGGCAATTACGAGTTTATCGCCGCTAAACTGCCGCGTCATTGTTGTCAAAGACCCAGGGCTGATTTTTGGATGTCCACCAGTTCACCGATGCCTTTTTTGGCTAGGCCGAGCATTTGGTGAAGCTGTTCCTCGGAAAAAGGCCGATCTTCCGCTGTTCCTTGGATTTCAACGATGCCGCCCTTGCCGGTCAGAACAAAATTGGCGTCCGCCTGGGCGTTGCTGTCTTCACCATAATCGAGGTCGAGGACTGCCAGTCCTTCATAAAGTCCGCAGGAAATGGCCGCCACTTCGTCAAACAGGGGAATTTCACTTAACAGCCCCAGTTGAACCAGGTTCTGGCAGGCCAGATGCAGGGCGACGAAACCGCCTGTGATAGAGGCGGTGCGAGTACCGCCATCGGCCTGGATAACGTCGCAGTCAATCCGGACCTGCATTTCACCCAGCTTAGCCAAATCCGTCACAGCGCGGAGAGAGCGTCCGATTAGGCGCTGAATTTCCAGGGTCCGACCACCCTGTTTGCCACGAGACGCTTCGCGCCCGGTGCGCTCGTTGGTGGCCCGGGGTAGCATACCGTATTCAGCGGTAACCCAGCCATGCCCCTGCCCCTTGAGCCAGGGCGGCACCCGGTTTTCCACCGACGCAGTGCAAATCACATGGGTATCGCCGAATTTCGCCAGGCAGGACCCTTCAGCATGCTTGTTGATCCCGGTTTCGAGCTCGACGTTGCGCATCTGATCAAGCGCCCGGCCATATGCCCGCCCACTGGTCATCATTAACTATCCTTTCGAAGATCCAAACGGCGGCAATCTAACGGACCGTTGATGAAGCGTCCAGGTCAACCTGCTATTCCTGATGTTGACATTGCCGAAGACAAAATTACATTCCCAGCGGCTACCGGGGTTGCGCCGGGGGGATTTAAAACCGACATATAGAGTACTATGGACACCAAACGGCCCGTCATATCAGAGCTCAACGACCGCTCGCGCGAGATTTTCATGAAAATCGTCGACGCCTATGTGGCAACCGGTGAACCCATCGGGTCGCGGTCGTTGTCGCAGCTACTGTCGACATCCCTGTCGCCGGCCACTATCCGTAATGTCATGTCCGACCTGGAAAAATCCGGCCTGCTGTTTGCACCCCATACTTCTGCCGGCCGGCTGCCCACGGACGCCGGTTTGCGCATGTTCGTGGATGGCTTGCTGGAAGTCGGCAACCTGTCATTGGAGGAACGTTCCGATTTGGAAAGTCGCTTTGCCGGCTCGGGGAAAAGCCTCGAGGGCGTCCTGGGGGAAGTCGGGCAGACTTTATCCGGCCTTTCTAGCTGTGCCGGTCTGGTGCTGGCCCCGAAAACCGATTCCTCCCTCAAGCATATCGAATTTGTTCACATGCACCCGGGCCGGGCCCTGGTGATCATGGTGACTGCTGAGGGTGTGGTGGAAAACCGCATCATCAACGTGCCGGCGGACATTCCGGCCTCCGCCTTCACCGAGGCAACAAATTTTCTCAACGCCAAATTGGTTGGCCGCACCGTCCACGAAGCCCAGGCTGAAATTCTGGCGGAACTGGAGCAGGGCCGCCGCCAGCTGGATGCTCTCACCGCTGAAGTTGTCGAGACCGGTCTCGCCACCTGGGCCGGCGACATCAACGAATCCTCGACCGGCGGCACCTTGATTGTGCGCGGTCAGTCGAATTTGCTGGAAGATATCAATGTGGTCTCTGATCTGGAGCGTATCCGAGCGCTGTTCGCCGTGCTGGAAACCAATGAGACCATGCTTAAAATCCTCGATCTGGCGGAAACCGGCGAGGGCGTGCAGATATTTATCGGCGCCGATAATGAGTTGTTTAATATTTCTGGCTGTTCCTTTATTGTCGCGCCCTACAACTCCAACTCCAACCAGCTGGTCGGCGCCATTGGTGTAATTGGTCCGACCCGCATGAATTACGCCCGTATTATTCCCATGGTGGACTATACGGCCAAATTGATTGGCCGCATGATCGGCTAGTTTTAGTAAAAGAGACAAAGATGACCATTGAAGAAGACCAAAAAGACGTGAATCAAGATGATGAACAATCAGCGGCTGAGAAATCTCTGGGCGAACCAGAGGAAGCCATAGAAGAATCAAAACCTGCCGACGACGCAGTGGACGACAAAGAGGCTGCCGCGGCAAATGATGAGGGATCGCCAGAGCCAGAACCGGAATCAGAACCCGAAACTGTCGACAACCAACCTCCGACCTATGAAGAGCTGCAATCCGAAGTGGCGGCGCTGAAGGATCAGCTGTTGCGCGCTTTGGCCGAAGCGGAAAATATCCGCCGCCGCACCGAGCGGGAAAAGCATGACATGTCGAAATACGCCATCACTAACTTTGCCCGTCAGATTGTATCGGTGGCTGACAACCTGATGCGTGCCATCGACAGCGTCAGCGAAGAGGCCCGCACCGCCAACGACGAATTCAATAATCTTTATGTCGGTATCGAAATGACGGGCCGGGAACTGACCACCAGTTTTGAGCAGTTTGGTATTAAGGAAATCGATGCCACCGGCAAGAAATTCGATCACAATCTGCATCAGGCCATGTTCGAGATAGACGATCCATCACAACCCGCCGGTCTGGTGGTCCAGGAAGTGCAGAGGGGGTATACCATCTATGACCGCCTGCTGCGCCCGGCCATGGTCGGAGTTTCCAAGGGTGGCCCCAAGCTTGAAAGCAACGGTGTGGAAAAGGAATCAGTGGAGCCGCCTGTGGAAAAAGCCGCCTCCAATACTTCAGCCGCTTACGAGAAACAATCAGAGGCTGCGGATCAGGAAGCCGAAAGCGGAGACGGGCAGGTAGATAAGAAATTATAGATTGGCATACAGAATCGGGCCTGGGGACTGGTTTGATGGGGTATTGATCATTGAAAAAAGTTGCAAAACCTTATGCTTCAAGAGTTGCGCCCCCAAAAACTGCAGCCTATATAACGCTCAGGAAATGAACCAGTTAATATGACTTAGTTATTTGTGCTGAAATTCGGCGCAATATTAGAATTTAGAGTTTAAAAAATTGCCCCTTGGCCGGAAATATTACCTGTTTGAAGCAGGCGCGGATGCGGGGAAAATCGGGCGGTGCTTCACCGAGTAATTGAATGAAGGCCGCAAAACTCTGTTGCTAAATTGAGAGGACAGAATGAGCAAAGTTATTGGTATCGATTTAGGTACGACAAATTCCTGTATCGCTCTGATGGAGGGTACGGATGCAAAAGTTATTGAAAACGCCGAAGGCGCCCGGACGACCCCGTCCATGGTGGCCTTCTCCGAAGGTGGTGAGCGTCTGGTTGGCCAGCCGGCTAAGCGCCAAGCCGTCACCAATCCGGAAAACACCCTGTTTGCGGTCAAGCGTCTGATCGGGCGGCGCTACGACGATCCGCTGACCGAAAAGGATAAGGGCTTGGTGCCTTATCATATCGTCTCCGGTGACAACGGCGACGCCTGGATGGAAGCCGAGGGCGAAAAATACAGCCCCAGCCAGATCAGTGCCTTTATCGTCAAGAAGATGAAAGAGACCGCCGAAGCCTATCTGGGCCAGGACGTGACTCAGGCGGTCATCACGGTGCCGGCTTACTTTAACGATTCCCAGCGTCAGGCGACCAAAGATGCCGGCAAGATTGCCGGACTGGAAGTGCTCCGCATCATTAACGAACCGACGGCCGCCGCTCTGGCTTATGGCATGGACAAGAACGAATCCGGCACCATTGCTGTATTCGACCTGGGTGGCGGCACGTTTGATATTTCCGTTCTCGAAATTGGCGACGGCGTGTTTGAGGTGAAATCAACTAATGGCGATACTTTCCTGGGCGGTGAGGATTTTGATCAGTGCATTATTGATTATCTGGCCGACGAGTTTAAAAAAGAGCAAGGCGTCGATCTCCGGCAAGACCGGCTGGCGCTGCAACGCCTCAAGGAAGGCGCCGAAAAAGCCAAGGTTGAGCTTTCCAGCGCCGTGCAGACCGAGGTAAACCTGCCCTTTGTAACCGCCGATCAAAGCGGTCCCAAACACCTCAACATCAAGCTTACCCGCGCCAAACTGGAAGCGTTGGTCGACGGCCTGATCGAGCGTACTATGGCGCCTTGCCAGGCGGCCCTGAAGGACGCCGGCGTCACGGCCGGTGAAATCGACGAAGTGATCCTGGTAGGCGGCATGACCCGCATGCCCAAAGTACAAGAACGGGTACAAGAGTTCTTCGGCCGAGAACCCCACAAGGGCGTTAACCCTGATGAAGTCGTCGCGCTCGGCGCTGCCATTCAGGGCGGTGTTCTGCAGGGTGACGTAAAGGACGTGCTGTTGCTGGACGTGACACCGCTGTCGCTGGGTATTGAAACCCTGGGTGGCGTATTCACCCGCCTGATCGACCGCAACACCACCATCCCGACCCGAAAGAGCCAGGTGTTCTCCACCGCCGAAGACAATCAAAGTGCGGTGACCATCCGGGTCTTCCAGGGCGAACGGGAAATGGCGGCCGATAACAAATTGTTGGGCCAGTTCGATCTCGTCGGCATTCCGCCGAGCCCGCGCGGCATGCCGCAAATCGAGGTGACGTTCGACATCGACGCCAACGGCATTGTCAACGTGTCGGCCAAGGATAAGGCCACCGGCAAGGAACAGCAAATTCGCATTCAGGCCTCTGGCGGCCTGTCGGATGCTGATATCGACCAAATGGTTCAGGATGCCGAAGCCCACGCCGAAGAGGATAAGGGCCGTAAGGAGCTGGTCGAAGCCCGCAACAATGCAGACGGCCTGATCCATTCGACTGAAAAGAATCTTTCCGATTACGGCGACAAGATCTCCGAAGAGGAAAAGGGTGAAATAGAAACCGCTCTGACCGCCCTCAAAGACGTATTGAAAAGCGATGACGCTGAGGAGGTCAAAGCCAAATCTGATGCGCTGATGCAGGCGGCGATGAAACTTGGCGAAGCCGTGTACAAGGCGAGCCAGGAGGAAGGCGCCGAGGGCATGCCCGGTATGGATGGCATGGACGGAATGCCCGGTGGTATGGGTGGCAGCATGGATGCCGGTGCCGAGGAAAATCCAGCCGACGATACTGTTGTCGACGCCGAATTCGAAGAAGTGGATCCGGAAAAGAAGGGCGACTAGTCCTTTCCTTTTTCGCTGCATCCGGTCTTCGGATAAAATGAATGCGACACGGAAACGGGCGCTTTGAAAAGAGGTGTCCGTTTCCCCCTATAAAACGGACCTCGCCTGATGGCCAAGGAAGATTACTACAAAACTCTCGGTGTTGATAACAACGCCAGCCAGGACGACATCAAAAAGACGTACCGTAAGCTGGCGATGAAGTTTCATCCTGACCACAATGCCGGGGATGAAAGCGCCGAGAAAAAGTTCAAAGAGCTCAACGAGGCCAACGACGTTCTCTCCGATGAGGAAAAACGCGCTGCCTACGATCGGTTCGGTCATGCCGCTTTTGAACAGGGCGGTCCTGGCGGTGGCGGTTTCGAAGGCGGCTTCGGCGCGGGGTTCTCGGATATCTTCGACGAAATGTTCGGCGGTTTCGGTGGCCGCCGCGGTGGCCGTGCATCGGGCCGTGGCTCCGATCTGCAGTACAATATGGAGATCAGCCTGACCGAGGCCTTCAAAGGTAATAAAACCACCATCCGCGTGCCGACCTCGGTGCAATGTAAATCCTGCTCCGGCATCGGCAGTAAGGGCGGCATGCAGCCGGATACCTGCTCCGCCTGCCATGGCCATGGTAAGGTGCGTGCCCAGCAAGGCTTCTTCACCATCGAACGCACTTGTCCCACCTGCCAGGGCGCCGGTCGGGTGATCAAAGAAGCTTGCAACGATTGCAGCGGCAGCGGCCGGGTGCATAAGGAAAAAACCTTATCGGTGACCATCCCGGCGGGTGTCGAGGACGGCACCAGGATCAGGCTGTCGGGAGAAGGTGAGGCCGGCCTCAACGGGGCGGCTACCGGAGATCTTTATATTTTTATCTCCGTCAAGCCACATCATATTTTCCAGAGAGACAGCGCCAACATCTATTGCAAGGTGCCGTTACCGGTGACCACGGCGGCCCTGGGCGGTCACATCGAAGTACCGACGGTCGACGGTGGCCGGGCGCGTATCACCATTCCACAGGGCACACAGTCGGGCCATCAGTTCCGCCTCAAATCAAAAGGTATGTCAATTTTGCGCTCCCGGGAAAGGGGCGATATGTTCGTCCAGGCGTTGGTGGAAACGCCGGTGAATTTGACCAAGAAACAGAAAGAGCTGTTGAAGGAATTTGAAAAGGAAGCCGGGAGCCACAAGAACAACCCGGAATCGGATAGCTTCTTCACCAAGGTCAAAGAACTTTGGGAAGACCTTAAAGACTAATAAAAGGGGTCCGGAACCAAAGGACCGTAAGGGGATTACGATGAAAATCGGTGTGGTTGGCTGCGCGGGCCGGATGGGCCAGATGCTGGTCCAGGAAATCATTAATACGGATGGCTGTGAGTTGGCGGGCGGCACAGAAAGATCGGGTCACCCCCTGCTGGGTAAGGATGTGGCGTCGGTTGCTGGCTTTGATCCTTGTGGCCTGTTCATCATGGACAGCGCCGTTGGACTTTTCGAGACTGCTGACACCGTCATCGATTTTTCCCTCCCTGCCGCGACTAAGGGACATCTGGACCTGGCGGTAAAGTTCGGTGTCAAACTGGTCCTGGGCACCACAGGTCACGAGCCGGATCAGATTAAGGAAATCGCGGAAGCTGCCAAATCGACTACCATTGTCAAAGCCATGAATTTTTCCATCGGCGTCAACGTGCTGTTTGCGCTGACGGAAAAGCTCGCCGGTATCCTGGATGACGATTACGATATTGATATTTTGGAAATGCACCATAAGCACAAAGTTGACGCACCGTCCGGCACTGCACTCGGTCTTGGCGAGGCGGCGGCCGAAGGGCGCAGAGCTAATTTCGCTGATGTGGCTGTTCGGGGTAGGGACGGCATCACCGGCGAAAGAAAAGCCGGTGACATCGGTTTCGCCAGTCTCCGGGGCGGTGACGTGGTGGGCGATCATACAGTCGTCTTTGCCGGTGATGGAGAGCGGGTCGAACTGATCCACAAAGCGGCTAGCCGGGTTATTTTTTCCAAAGGCGCCGTCCGAGCTGCCCGCTGGGTATCCAACCAGCCGCCGGGCCTGTATTCCATGCAGGATGTTCTTGGATTTTAAGCTTGGCATAACCAGGCTATAAATTGATTCTGTCAGATTGGACGTAGCTGTTTTAGTAACGTTTCCAATATTCGGCTGAGTTCCAATCTTTCGCCCGGCGCCAGGAAGGCGCCCAGCTCTTTTGTTTTTCCTTTGCTGGTCAGCACCAGCCTAGCCGGCCGGGTTCTTCAATCATTTTCGAGGCTAGCCAATAGGGCTCAAAACTAAGCGATTACCGGTGTCCTCGGCCATCTGTCCAGTCGATCAGTAGCGCCCGTTCGGTCAATGCAATTTTCTCGCAGAGGCGAGTCCGGTTCTGTCCGAACCGGTAGGCGGCATACAAAAGAACCACCTCGATCCCCATAAAAGGCAGGACCGGCCCCGCGCCGATCAGCCAGAATATGGTGCCGACAATCATACACAGGCCGCCGAATAGCAGCAGAATTATTTTTGCCAAATTCAAATCGTTGCCGCCGGGTCTCAGCGTCACCGCCAAAAGGACAGGGCCAGGGCCTGACTTGTATTCAGTATCGATTTTTCCCTGGTCTGTAACCGCGAGCACATCCAACTCCTTTTCAAAACAGCTCTAAACGAGTTTAACTCGCAATCGACTGTTTTACCAAAGGGGTTAATGCTAAAAACTGTTATTGATTGCGGCGTCTGAGATCACCATGCATAAATAATTAAACAGGGAAATACAGTGGCATGAAAAAATATAAAATTCAGGCGTTCTACGAAAATCTCAGAAAGGCCAATCCGGAACCAAAAGGGGAGTTGGACTACACCAATCCATTCACCCTTCTGGTGGCGGTCGTTTTGTCTGCTCAGGCGACCGACGTGAGGGTCAATAAAGCGACGGAGCCTTTATTTAAAAAAGCGGATACACCGGAAAAAATGGCGGCGCTTGGTGAATCAAAACTCAAGAACTACATCAAGACCATCGGCCTCTATAATGCCAAAGCGAAGAACGTCATCAAGCTCAGCCGGATGCTCATTGAGGATTATGACAGCCGGGTGCCGGAAAGCAGGGAGGCGCTGGAAAAATTACCCGGCGTTGGCCGTAAGACTGCAAACGTGGTCCTGAATATTGCCTTCGAACATCCGACCATTGCCGTCGATACGCATCTTTTTCGGCTTGGCAACCGCACCGGCCTAGCCAAAGGCAAGACGCCCCTGGAGGTGGAAAAAAATCTGGAAAAGGCGACGCCGGCTGAATTTATGCAGCACGCTCATCACTGGCTTATTTTACATGGCCGTTATATCTGCAAGGCGCGCAAGCCCGATTGCCCTAACTGCATGGTGCGGGAACAATGTGGCTATAAAGCGAAAACCACGGTGTAGCGGCTGGTTTCATTACGCCGCCTTAATTATCCAATAGATCGTCGCATCACCGCTCTTTTCTGCGGGTGAGGGCTTTTGATCCGGCTTGGTATCAAGTTCCAAATCCGGTACCTTTTTGGCGTCCAGGGCCGGTTGTTCGGGGTCCTGATCCTCATCCGAGCCTTCCTCCGGTTCCTCCCCCGCGGGTGCGCGAGGGCCCAGATCTTCATGCGGCTCCTGCTGGGGGTCCTCATGCACTGCTTTGAGAATGTTGGCGAAGCATTTTTTCTCATCCACCGTTTCCACTTTCCGGCCCCTGACGTCCACGTAATCGACCGTCAGATCGCCCTCGTCGTCGAAGAAAAATATGTCGACAATGCAAAGATTACTACGATACTGCTGGATTTTTGCCGGTGGTTCGGTGCGTTCAAAATTGGGCGCACCCAAGAGTTCAGAAACTTCGTCCGCGTCTAGCCTCAAAAGTCTTTCTTTAAAATTGGTGAGATCAATCTCAAACGCTGGCTCCTGCTTGGTCTTTTCAATGGCTTCGGAAATTTCTGCAGGAAGCTCGGCGTCTCCTTCCTTTTCCTCTTCCGGTTCCTGCGCTCTATCAGTATCTGCCGGTTGACCATCTTCTGCCGACGGCAAGCGGGGCACGCGCTTGACGGTCTGGGGGTCGGTACTGCAACCGCCCAATATCAGGGCCAGAATGATAACCGATAAAAACTTCGCCTTACCGATTTTGAAGCAGGATTGAAAAAGCGCCCAGAATTCTGCTTTATTCGTGCAGGCGGACGTGGCCAGAAGGGGCGGTAATCCTGCCAAGCTCCCCCCCCCCCCTTTATTCGCCGCCGTCCGGCGTTTCATTCGATTGATCCAGCGAGGCCATGTCCCCGGAAATTTCACCCCCGGATTCTATGATAATCCGGCCGTATCTGACCGAGCCATTGATCCGACCCTCATTGCGGATCGTGAGAATTTCCTTGGCGACCAAGCTGCCTTCGAAATATCCATTGATATCGGCCTCTATGACGTCGGCATTGCCTTTAAAGTATCCCGACGGCGCGACCTCTATGGTATGGGCGTCGGTCAGCATCGCTTCGACCCGGCCTTCGACAACCAGCTTTTCACAAGCCGTGATCTCTCCTGAAAGGCAGATATTGCGGCCGACCGTCAGGCGATTGGCTTCGTCCTCCAGTTCCAACATATGATCGCTGCGTTTGGGTGCACCGGGAATTTCAACTAAACGGCGGGGAATTTCCGGCCGAAATGACGCTCCCGTGGTTTTCGCTAAAGCGTGAGTACCCTTCTTCGAGAAGGGTTTCAGCGGAGGGGCGGACATATCGCCGTCCATCGCCGGTGCGGAAGAAGCATCAGGGGTCGCAACCTTGTCAGCGCCCGCCGCTCTTGTGTCACTTTTTTCTCCCTCGGGAGAAAGACCGCCGGTATCAGTTTTGTCTTTGTCTTTTCCAAACATTTTTTTCTTACCTGTTTGCTAGAACGTTCAATCGAGATTGCCATGCATGAACCAAATGCACCATAGCGGCTGTCGCCACCAACGGCGCCACTAGGTTTACGACCGGAATGGTCATGAGAAAAGCTATTACCACGCCGGCCAGGAACATTTGACCCTTGAAGGCGCTTCTTAGATGAATGGCCTGCAAAGGATCGTACCGCCGATGCGCCACAAGTTCAAAATATTCCCTGCCGAGAAGATAACCGTTAAGCGCGTAGAAGACAAAAAGATTGAGCGGTCCGATAAAAAAGAAAATCACGTAGATAGGTAAGGCCAGTATATTCAGCACCAGCGATATCAAGGTAAATTTTACCGTAATCAGGACAATTTCCTTTACCGATTGCCGGCGCGTATCGGCCAATTCCGGGTAATGCCGGGATTCGACCGCCTTGATGGCATCCTCCAGAAAAAAACTGACGATCAAGGTAACGACTGACGGAAATAACAACCAGGTTAAAAAAACCACTGCCAGCCCGCCGAATATATCGGTGAGCCATTCGCCAACCCAATCGAACAATCCCCACAGCCAGCCCGTAAAATATAACTGTGTGCTGAATAGGGCGGTGCCTATCGCACTCCACAAAATGGCGAATATTATGCAGGAACCGATCAGCCCGACCCATATAACCCGGCGAAACGATTTGTCGGAAAGCTGCCCGAAGGCTATAGAAAAAGCATTTATCATACTGCCTCAGTGTTTATCTTGGATTGCGGCTGCCTGCAAGGTTTGCCAGCAGATTTACCCGGAAGTCGACACAGAGAATACAGATTGTTCAAGCTAGGCTTGAGGCAATCCCCGCCGCCGCTATACTGCGTTTCTATGACGGATAAGTATTTTTAGGGAAAGGCGAAAATAACAAATGAGTGGCACGCAGTTTGACGTAGTTGGAATTGGCAATGCAATTGTTGATGTATTGGCTAGAACTGATGATCATTTTTTGGCTCAAAATCGACTGAGCAAGGGTGCCATGACCATCATCGACGCCCAGACGGCCGAAGAATTGTACGGCAAAATGGGCCCGGGTGTTGAAGTTTCGGGCGGTTCAGCCGCTAATACTATTGCCAGCATCGCGACGCTGGGTGGTCGGGGCGCCTTTATCGGAAAAGTAATGGACGATCAGATGGGCCAGGTGTTCCGTCATGATATTAGGGCGGTTGGGGTGGCGTTCGACACGTTGTCCATGGTAAATGGGGCGCCGACCGCGAGGTCATTGATATTTGTTTCCGAGGATGCCGAACGCACCATGCAGACTTATCTCGGTGCCTGTATTGAACTGGGCCCGGATGATGTCGATCCCCAGATTATCAAATCTTCTCATATTACCTACCTGGAAGGATATTTATGGGACCCGCAGCAAGCCAAGGAAGCCTTCATCAAAGCTGCTAAAGTTGCCCAGCAGGCGGGACGGCAGGTCAGTTTGAGTCTGTCGGACCCGTTTTGCGTCGACCGCCATCGCGGTGAGTTCATTGATCTGGTCAACAGTCATGTCGATATACTGTTCGCCAATGAGGAGGAAATAAAATCCCTCTATCAGGTCGATAGCTTTGACGCTGCCTTACAGCACGTTAAAGGTCATTGTGAAATTGCCGCTCTAACACGGAGCAGCAAAGGGTCTATTATTATATCCGGCGACAACATTCACATTCTGGATGCCGAGAAGGTCGAAAAGGTTGTCGATACCACTGGTGCTGGCGACGCTTATGCCGCCGGATTTCTCTTCGGTTACACCCAGGGCAAGGACTTGGGAGCCTGTGGCGAACTTGGCGGGATATTGGCGGCAGAGATTATCAGCCACTATGGTGCCCGCCCGGACACAGATCTAAAAGAACTGGTAAAACAAACGCTCGGATAGGTTCGATAAAAAATTATTTGACCGGGCCGGAAAGAAATGGCGGGAAGTAAGATTACTGAAGTTCCGATTACCAAAATCGCTGGATACCGCTTTGAAGCCGCGTGGTTTTGGCGGGCCCTGCCGTCAGGCATGCGCCGACGCTGGTGGCTCTTTCGCCTGTTTGACCAGATTGCCCGCCATTGGCCAGTGCGTGGCCGCCGTTCGGGGCTGCTGGTGGTACGCATGGATGGTATCGGCGACATGGTTTTGTTCCGCTGTGCGCTTGATGACTATGCCGATATATTCGACGTGGCCCGCGAAAATATCACGGTGCTAGGGTGCAAAAGCTGGGGGCCGATTGCCGATATCGTATTCGACGGCTACCGGCTTTTGGTCATCGACGAACACGCTTTTGCCCGGCAACCCTTTTACCGGTTCAAGGTTGGCCTGCAGGTGCGGCGTCTGGCGCCGGCAGTAACGGTCTGCGATTCCTATTTTCGCCGCGCCATGATGGCTGACAGTCTGGTCTGGCTGGCATCGGCCCCGAAAACCATTGTTTCACTTCCCTTCATCAATGAACCGACCCGGCCGGAATTCAACTATTATTTGAGCCAGGTGGATGCCATTATCGATACCGGTCCCTATCCAAGCCACGAAATCAACCGGCACTACCGGTTTTTAACGGACTATTCCGGCCGCACCATCGCGCCCAAATTGCCGGCGATAAAATGGCGCGACCGCCCGCCGCCCATTGAAGACGGTAAGCCCTATGTCGTTCTGAACCCAGGGAGCAACGAGTTCGGACGGCGCTGGCCGTTCAATAGCTATTTGGAAATTGCCAGCCGGTCGCTGGCCAACGGTTACCGCGTGGTCCTGGTCGGCGGACCGGGCGAACATGCTGGCGATTACCGAGAAAAATTCGGCGATCATCCCAATATTATAGACCTCGCCGGTCATACCGGTTTGCCCGAGTTGCTGGATACATTCAAACATGCGGCCTGTGTTTTCAGCAATGATACCGGCCCGGCCCATCTATCCATCGCCCTTGGAGCGCCCACCATTGTCATAGTCGGCGGCGGCCATTTCGGCAGTTTTGTGCCCTATCCGGAAGAGGTCCGGCCCGCCAATGCCCGCTTCGTTTTTGAGGAAATGCCGTGCTATCACTGTTTCTGGCGATGCCACAAACGGGCAACAAAATATGACGTTTTCCCCTGTGTCAGCGCTGTTGAACCGGAAACGGTATGGGATGTGGCGAAACAGTTATTGGCGAAGGATGCGGCATGACGGATTTTTATCGGCAGTACGATAAGTTCAAATCTTATTCGGTGCCGGAGATTAAAGAAAAACACGTCGAACAATTTGATCGTGAATTCTGGTTGCCGACGGCGTGCACGTTGGACCATGCAGTATTGGAAATCGGCTGCGGCACGGGTCAGTTTCTGCTTTATTTGCAGCGCAAGGGCGTCCGAAATTTTGTTGGTATCGATGCCAACGAAAAACTAACAGCATTTATACCCGAGGCTGTTGCCGGTCAATTTCAAGCCTGTGGCATCAATGAGTTTCTTGACTCTGCCGCGGGAGCCGAGTTGTACGACCGGATCGTTCTATTTGATGTTTTGGAACATTTTTCCCATGAAGATGGCAGTGACCTGCTGGTCAATCTGAAGAAATGCCTGCGCCCAGACGGCTTGATCGTCATCCGCCTGCCAAATTTATCGTCTCCCTGGGGCGGGTCCTACCAGTATGGCGATCTCACCCACAAGGCCGCCTATAACCCAACCAGTATTCGCCAGCTGGCAATTAGCAGCGGCTACGAATGCCGTCAATGCTTTGCCCAGATTTCCGGCAGCCGGAAACGCCAAATGCTGGATAAGGTATTTCACAAATTCTTGTCTTCAGTCCTGATGACGCCCCCGGAAATCTGGTCGGCGAATTTCCTCGCCATCCTGCACCGCCAGGAAGATTGACCATGGCGCCGTTTTCCTTCTTTCGCCAACCATCGAAGAGATTGGAACCAGCATCATCAGTTCTTTTCATATCATCGGGCGGATTGGGTGATACGGTCCTGTTGGCGCAAATATTCAAGCGCTTCCGCGCTGTTGCCGGTTCCCAGGAAAAAATTTCATTACTGTTACGGAAAGATGCAGCGAAAATGTCGTTTTTATTCAGCAACGATATCGATATTGAGGCGGTCGATTATGATCGTTTCCAAAAATCCGGAAAATACCGGAACGAAACCTGTAAACGCCTGTATGAAAGGAATTTCAGGTGCGTTGTCAGTCTCGATTATCTGCGCCATCCGAAATTGGATGAAGTGTTGGCTAAAGCTTGTTCCGCATCAGAAACGATTGCCATGGAACCGCGCACCTGGGTTAAATATGATAAACTTTTGCTGCAAAACAGAGAGATTTACGACCGATTGTATGATAGCGGGCCGGTGCACCTCGATAAAGTCGTCCGCTGGTCCCGCTTTGCCGATTGGTTGACGGTTCGGAAAGAGCCGCTGCACAAACTTGGTTTACCCGGCAATAGTAAGCCCGAACCGGTGAATCTGCCCCGACCGACCATAGTTTTTGTGCCATTTTCCGCCGTCAAGGAGAAGCAAAGCCTCCCTGAACTGTTCGTCAGTATTATCGATATGGTGCTGGAAGGTAACGGTGGCTTCGATTTCGTCGTTGTCGGGGCGCCGGGCGATCTGGCCAAAAACCCCTCCTTTCAATCGGTGCTCAAACTTGCCAATGTCTATTTCGACGATTCGTCCTTTGAAGATCTGGCGCCGGTTCTGTGCGCCGCTGATCTGGTGGTGGCGGTGGATACGGCCACCATGCATCTGGCGGCAGCGCTAGGGACGCCCACCCTTTGTCTGGCCAGTGCCGCCTACATCAATGAAATTGTGCCCTATGCACCGGAAATATCACCAGACAACGTTCATTTCATATTCGAGAACATGGAGTGTGCTGGATGTCTTGGTGATTGCCATTTGCCACCGGAAAACGGCATGTATCCCTGCGTTGCCCGTCTCGATTTGTCGATGGTTCTGGCCAAGGTCAAAGGCCTTCTAAACAAGAGCGAGCGTCGATGAAAAATTGGCGCGGAGCTACTCTGGTCTATTTCGACCGCCGGGTTTTGGCGGTGCTGTTTTTAGGGTTTTCCTCGGGCCTGCCATTCGGTGTTCTGGCGGAACCCTTAAGCGCTTGGCTGGCATCCGCCGGGGTCAGTAAAACCAATATCGGTCTGTTCGCCCTGATCAGCCTGCCCTATGCCCTGAAATTTCTCTGGGCGCCGATTATGGACCGGGTGCCCCTGCCGGTCGTTACGCGCCATTTGGGCCGGCGGCGGGGATGGGTACTGGTCACCCAGATTTTTCTCATCGCCGCCATCTGCCGCATGGGCCTGTGCGATCTTGCGGATAGCCTCTGGTGGACGGCGGTATTCGCCCTGGCAGTTTCCTTTTCATCGGCCAGCCAGGATATCGTCGTTGACGCCTACCGGGTGGAAATTCTAGCAGACGACCAACTGGCAGCCGGTGCGGCCATGGCCATTAACGGCTGGCGCCTGGCCTCTTGGGGAGGCGCTGCGTTCGCCTTGATCCTGTCGGATATCGTATCCTGGCCCTTCGTTTTTTTCTGTCTGGGATTGGGCGTTCTNATCGGCACAATTACCATTCTGCTTAATCCGGAACCGGCCAAGCCNGAAAGCGGAGAAGCGATGGAACTGGAAAGAAGNGCGGAGGAATTTNTCGAACGCAACGGTCATCTGCCCGACTGGTTGGCCCGGGCGGGTGCCTGGCTTTATGGCGCCGTCGCCTGCCCGTTTATCGAGTTTATGACGCGCCCCCACTGGCTGGCCATTTTGCTATTCATCTTGCTCTACAAATTCGGCGACGCCGTTTTGACGATGATGAAAATTCCCTTCTTCCTTGAAATCGGTTTCAGCAATACAGAAATCGGCACCATCGCCAAACTGGTCGGATTCCCGCCGATTATCCTGGGCGGTCTCTTCGGTGGCATATTATTGGCCAAAATCGGAATTATGCGCGGCCTGCTAATCAGCGGTATTTTCATGGCCGCTTCGAATCTGCTGTTTATCCTCCAGGCCTGGATGGGTCACGACGGGACTATGCTGGCGGTCACGGTGGCGGTTGAGAACTTTACCACCAGCATGGGCACGGTGGCGTTCACCGCCTATCTTTCGAGCCTTTGCAACATTGCCTACACGGCGACTCAATATGCGCTTTTGACATCTTTCATGGCCTTTTCACGGACGGTCATGTCGTCGGGTGCCGGCTGGGTGGCCGATCATGTGGGCTGGGTGACGTTTTTTCTACTGACGACCCTGGCGGCTTTGCCGGGACTGTTGTTGCTCATGTGGATGATAAGGCTCTATCCACCGCATCGGCGACCACATCAACCGGGATAAAGTGCATCTCCCTCCCGCCGTAATCCTGGGCCTTTACAATGATCAGATCTTTGGCCATTGGGGTGAATTTTTCCGGCACCGTCCGGCCGAATAGCGAAATTAATTTGGTCCCGCCGACAGCAAACATATGACCGGTGCCGGAATCATTGGCGACCGCCAAAACCAAACGTTTCGTAAGCGCTATGGTCAGCTGGGGCGAATAGTTATGGGTGTCACCTAGACCTTCCGCTTGCAGAGGAAACAACGCCTCGGGCACGGCTTCCTGGATTTCTGCCTGCCAGTCCAGCTCTTGGGGACCGAGGATAAAAACCGGTGTGCGTCCGGCTTTTACCTGAAGGCGCGCCAGTTTAATAAAATTTTCCAAGGGCCAGCATTTAGGCAATCCGCCCGCCCCCGGCGACAAACCTACATATAAGGGTACATTGGGTAATACGCGTTCGGCAATTCCGGCCAAGGCTGGGTCCAAATCCAAATCGAGCACTTGCGGCGTTGCGATTTTTTTTCCACTGGTGATTTCCAGAAGATCCAACAATTGTCGTTGCATGGATTTGGGAAACTTATACCCTCGGGGCGGCTTCCGGCTGGAAAGGATAAAGTTGCCGAAGGGCGAAACAAATTTATTGTGGCGGATTCGGAAAAGAATAAAGCTAGCCAGGGCGACGCGCTGAGTGTCGATAATCAAATCAAAACGGCGACCGTTCAACGGTCGGCGCAGCAATTCCTTGGGGCTGAGACCGATATCGGCGCATTCAATCACCTCGTCGATCAGGCCGGCGACTACCGGCTTCATAAAGCTGGCATAAACACTGGTATCCTTACCGGCCAGCCAGGTGATATGGGCGTTCGGGAAGGCATCCCGTAATCCGCGCACAAAGGGCAGTTTCAGAAGGCTGTCGCCGACCCTGTCCAGGCCGACATAGACCAAAATGGTTTTTGGTGAAAATTCTGTTGTCAATAGTTGGCTCCCGTTCCACAACGGGGTAGCATAGAGGCGAGCGTATGCAAAGTTACTAAAATCAAAAGGAGCAAACCCATGCGTGTCGGCGTCCCTAAGGAAATCAAAGTTCACGAATACCGCGTCGGGCTGGTACCGGCCAGCGTCCGGGAGCTGGTTCATCACGGCCATCAGGTGGAGATTGAAAAGTCCGCCGGCGAAGGGGTTGGCTTCGACGACGCAGCTTATATCTCCGCCGGTGCGGAAATTCTCGAAACGGCGGCGGAGGTCTTTGATAGGGCCGACATGATCGTAAAGGTCAAAGAGCCCCAGCCGAAGGAAATTCCCATGCTCCGAGAGGGACAAATTCTCTTCACCTACCTTCACCTGGCAGCCGAGCCGGAGCAGACAGAGGGTCTCGTAAAATCGGGCTGTATAGCCATTGCCTATGAAACTGTGACCGACGCCAGGGACGGATTACCGTTGCTGGCACCCATGAGCGAAGTCGCCGGCCGCATGTCAATCCAGGTGGGCGCCCATTGTCTGGAAAAGGAACGGGGCGGCAAAGGCATTTTGCTGGGTGGCGTACCGGGCGTGCCGGTGGGGCGGGTGGTGATATTGGGCGGTGGCGTGGTAGGCACTAATGCGGCACGTATGGCCATGGGTTTGGAAGCTTCGGTCACGGTGATCGATAAATCGCTACCACGCCTCTATGAGCTGGACATGCAGTTTGGTCCAACCCTCAACACTATATTCGCCACCATGGAATCCATAGAAACTTATGTGACCAGTGCGGATTTGGTGATCGGCGCGGTTCTCATTCCGGGCGCCGCCGCGCCAAAGCTGGTGACCCGTGAAATGATAACGGCCATGGCCCGGGGTTCCGCGGTGGTCGATGTGGCCATTGATCAGGGCGGCTGTTTCGAAACCAGCCGGCCCACCACCCATGCCGACCCCTCCTATGTCGTAGATGGGGTGGTGCATTACTGCGTTACCAATATGCCGGGCGCCGTGGCGCGCACCTCGGCCCGGGCACTCAATAACGCCACCTTGCCCTTTGTCCTGTCACTTGCTGATCAAGGTTATGCGGTTGCTCTCAAGGTCGATCCCCATCTTTTAGCCGGGCTGAATATTCACCGGGGCCGCGTCACCTGTCAGGCGGTAGCGGAAGACTTGAATTACGATTTCGTACTGCCGGAAGAAGCCATCGGGAGTTAATCGTGAAAGCGCGGATGAAAATCCACGAGGGGAATATTACCGCATTGGCCGTCGACGCCATCGTCAACGCCGGCAATGAGTCCCTGCTGGGCGGCAGCGGTGTAGATGGCGCTATTCACCGGGCCGCCGGTCCGGACCTGCTCGCGGAATGCGGGGTCTGGGCGGCTGTCCCACCGGCCAGGCCAGGATCACCAAAGGCTATAACTTGGTGGCCAGGTTCGTCATTCATACGGTAGGGCCGGTCTGGCAGGGCGGCGGATACAGCGGCCGGCTATGTTGCTGCGCACAATGAAATTCAGGCGGTTGTTTTTTGCTGCTTTGGCGCTGATTCGGTTGCCGCTCATGAAAGGGCCTTGGCGCGCCTGACCTAGAATAATGCATTTATACTCAGGAATATTAGTCCCGACAAAAGAGCCGCTGCCGGAACCGTAATGACCCAGGCGGCAACAATGGTCCAAAGGTGATTGCGTCGTACCAGTTTTCTTTTCTGTGCCTTTTTCAGCCTATTCTTTTCACGATCAAACGATTCTGCTGATAGGCCGCTGACTTGGGCGCCGGCGGGGAGGGCTCTAGAGGCCTTTTTCTCCCGGTTGGTGATAATTTCCCGTAGAAATCCGACACCAAAAACAGCGCCAACGGCGATGTGAGTGGAACTTACCGGCAGACCCAATCCTGAGGCGATGATGACCGTGATGGCGGCCGATAGGGCGATGCAAAATGCCCTGACCCGATTGAGTTTGGTGATTTTCTCGCCGACGATCTCAATGACTTTGGGCCCGTAAAGCGCCAGGCCCACCGAAATGCCGATGGCGCCGACAATCAGAACCCAGATCGGTAATGTTACTTTGGCGGCTACGGTTCCCGCGCTGACGGCGGAGACAATAGCGGCCAGAGGACCAACAGCGTTGGCGACATCATTGGCGCCGTGGGCGAAAGATAACAGGGCAGCTGCGCAAATCAGGGGAATGGTGAAAAGATCGCTTACTGACTTGCGTCTATTTTCTAAAGATTTCGACGCTTTGGCAACAATTGGACTAACGATGCCATAGGCGACGGCAAAAACGCAGGCGCCGATTATTAGTATAATTGTGATATCCGGCTTCCAGATCCGCTTGAGGCCCTTCATGACCAGATAGATGGAAAAAGTGCTGGCCAGTATGGCCACCAATACCGGCACCCATTTTTTGGCGGCGGTGGTTTTATCCTCTTTGTACAGAATAAAATATTTGGCAAAGGCCAAAAATCCGGCGGCGATGATGCCTCCAAGCACTGGCGATATGACCCAGCTAGCAGCAATTTTCGCCATTACCGGCCAGTTGACGGCAGCGATACCGGCGGCGGCCACGCCCGCACCCAGCACACCGCCCACCACAGCGTGGGTGGTGGAAACCGGTGCGCCCACATAGGTCGCTAAGTTGACCCAGACGGCAGCAGCCAGCAAGGCCGACATCATGGCCCAAATGAATGTTTCCCGATTGGCGACCATGTCGGCATCGATGATGCCCTTGGAAATGGTTTTGACCACTTCGCCGCCGGCAATAATAGCGCCGGCCGCCTCAAAAATGGCTGCGATGAAGAGAGCGCCGACCAGGGTGATCGCCTTAGAACCAACCGCCGGTCCGACATTATTGGCGACGTCGTTAGCGCCGATATTCATCGCCATGTAGCCGCCTATCACGGCAGCGACAATGAGGATGCCGCCGCCCTCGATTCCGACTGATTGGAAGGAGGCGTATATCCAGACACCGATCAGGAACACTAGGCCGAAGCCAAGATTAACATTGCGCCGGCCAACTTTTGCCGTCGCTTTTTCGAGTTGGGAAATTCTTCTTAGGTCTTTGTCGACTTTGGACTTCAGAGCCATGAACTGGGTTCCGCGGTAGGATAAAAAAGTAAGGCAGCCAAGCTTATCTTGAGCACTATGTGGCCACGCCGTTCGTCTGCGGCAAGTCTTATTACAGTATTATTTCAGTTTTATGACATTCGGGGCGAAATTTAGTGAATTGCGTTATCTTCGCGCATTAATGTGAATATTTTTTCCGCCGTTGGTGGCCAGAATATCCCGGGCGGCATTCTCCTGTTCCCGGGCACCGACGCGCACCCACAAAATTATGCTGCCGGCTTCCAGAGCGCGGGTGTAGTGCTCTGCATGAGGCCTGGCTAGTACTTCCGCCATGACCTCCTTGGCGGCAAGGCCGCTAACAGCCGCGCCGATCAAGGCGCTGATAGCACCGGCTACCGGACCGCCAGCCAGGAATATCCCGCCGGAAACGGCCAAAGGACCAAGGACTTTATATTCACCCACCAGCGCCGTTACGGCATCCTTCCAGGCCGATTCGCTCCCTTCGATGGTATCAAGAGAATCGTGAGAACTCAGAAGACTGATATCCGTGCGGTCGAAACCGGCGGCCAGGAGCGCATTGACAGCGCCATCCAAATGGGTTTGATCGGCGAAAAGGCCGACAATTTCAGGCCGTTTGTCAAAATTTTCATCGGCGGCGTCGGTCATCAATTAAAATCTCCCTAGAATTTTTCTAACGGATACAGGTGAATAAAAGCAGAAAATTGACGCCCGGTCATCCTGTTTCATGGTCTTTGACCCAATCAGTGTGTTAAAGTCCCGCCGTTACGTTCAGGCCATGGATCACCGCCTATTGCCATGTCAGAAATTTGAGAAGTGCCAAATCAAGTGAATCAGCGGCCAGCCAAACAAACAGACAGCAGATCGGATGCTTACGATTCCGCCGTGGACGAAAATCCCAAGGCGGGAGCCAAAGAAATGACGCCCATGATGGCACAATATCTAGCCATCAAAAGAGACAATCCCAACAGCCTTCTCTTCTACCGCATGGGTGATTTTTACGAACTCTTTTTTGACGACGCCGTCGAGGCGGCAGCGGCCCTCGATATCACGCTGACCAAGCGGGGCAAGCACCTGGGGGAAGATATTCCCATGTGCGGTGTGCCGGTGCATAGCCACGAAACCTATTTGACCCGGCTCATTAGAACAGGCTTCAAGGTTGCCGTCTGCGAGCAGACCGAGGACCCGGCGGAAGCGAAAAAACGGGGCGCTAAAGCGGTCGTAAACCGGGCCGTGGCGCGCACAATAACCGCCGGAACCTTAACCGAGGACACTTTATTAAATGCCAACCGAAATAATTATCTGGTTGCCGTGGCCGAAGCCGAAGGCGGCTTTGGTCTGGCCTGGCTTGATATGTCAACGGGCGAGTTTCATATGCAGCCGGTGTCTCAGGCGACCCTGGGATCTTCCTTGGCCCGCCTTGATCCGGGCGAAGCGCTGATCGCTGATCGCCTGATGCAACGGGATGATTTAGCTGAAATATTAGCCCCCTGGTGGGATAGTTTAACGCCCCTGCCGGCCAGCCGGTTCGATTCGCAAAACGGCGGTAAAAGACTGATGGAAATTTTCAAGGTAGCGACTCTCGATGCCTATGGTCATTTCTCCCGTGCGGAACTGGCGGCGGGCGGCGGGCTGATCGACTATGTGGAACTGACCCAGCAGGGCAAGCTACCCCGGATTGCGCCACCGACACGGCTGGCGGCTGGCGAGGTGATGGAAATTGATGCTGCCACCAGGCGCAACCTGGAGCTGACCCAAACCCTCAGTGGTGAGCGAAAGGGCAGTCTGCTTAACGTGATTGATCAAACCGTAACCGGAGCGGGCGGGCGCTTGCTGGCCTCATGGATTTCGACGCCCCTGACCGATATCGGGGCCATCAATTACCGTTTGGATATGGTCTCGCAATTTGCCGGGGAGCAATCCCTTCGATCCAATCTTCGCAGCCAACTGAAGCGCGCGCCCGATATAGAGCGCGCCCTATCCCGCCTGTCGCTTGGCCGTGGCGGGCCGCGGGACCTGGCTGCCATCCGGGACGGCCTAGCGCTGACTTCTGATATCAGGGATTTAATGACCAACGACCGGGCGTCACAGGGGGTGCGGGAAGCCCTGGAGGATTTCGGCAGCCACGGTGCCCTGGTTTTAAAATTGACCGAATCCCTGGCGGCCGAGTTGCCGCTCTACACCCGGGATGGCGGATTCATCGCCGCTGGTTTTTCACCTTCGTTCGACGAATTGAAAACCATGCGCGATGAAAGCCGCCGTTTGATTGCCGGATTACAGGAAAGGTATGCCGGGGACACCAATATTCAGAACTTAAAAATCAAACATAACAATGTACTTGGCTATTATATCGAAGTATCTGCCCGCCACGCCGAATCCATGCCAGCTGGGGCTGAGAGTGTATATATCCATCGGCAAACCATGAAAAACGCCATCCGCTATTCGACGGTGGAGTTAGGCGAACTGGAAGGCAAGATCGCCAGTGCCGCCGACAAAGCCTTGGCCGTGGAACTGGGATTGTTCGACGAATTATTGGCAGCGGTAACCGATCAGGCTGAGGCAATCGCCCGGGCCGCCACCGCCCTTGCCACCTTGGATGTTGCGGCTGGCTTGGCCGAACTGGCCGCTGACCGGAACTACTGCCGACCCGATCTGGATGACAGCCGGGATTTTGCCATAATTGCCGGGCGGCATCCGGTGGTCGAACAGGCCCTGACCAGCAGTCAATCAGGACCCTTTGTCGCCAATGACTGTGCCGTCGATGGCGATGACAGTCAGCTTTGGCTGCTGACCGCTCCCAACATGGCGGGCAAAAGTACCTTTTTACGGCAAAATGCCCTGATCGCCATCTTGGCGCAGATCGGCTCATTCGTGCCGGCGGGAAAGGCGCGCCTCGGTGTGGTCGACCGGCTGTTTTCCCGCGTCGGCGCCGCCGATGATCTGGCCAGGGGGCGCTCCACCTTTATGGTCGAAATGGTCGAGACGGCGGCTATTCTGGCCCAGGCCACCGACCGCTCTTTTGTCATTCTTGACGAGATCGGCCGCGGCACGGCGACCTTCGACGGGCTGTCCATTGCCTGGGCGGTGGTCGAGCACCTGTACGAGATCAACTGCTCCCGGGCCCTGTTCGCAACTCACTATCACGAGCTCACCAATCTTGCCGCCAAGCTGCCCGGCCTTACCTGCCACACCATGCGGGTCAAGGAATGGAAGGGTGATGTGGTGTTTCTCCATGAAGTCACCGCCGGTGCCGCCGACCGGTCCTATGGCATTCACGTAGGCAAACTGGCCGGATTGCCGGATGAAGTGGTTGCCCGCGCCGAAGACGTTTTGAAAGCGCTCGAAGAAGAGAACCAGGCTGGCGCGGTGACCCGTCTGGCCGACGATCTGCCCCTGTTCGCCGCCGGCCGGCCATCGGGTATTCAAACCGCCGCTCAGCCGTCCCCGGTGGAGATGGTACTGGATACCATCCTGCCCGATGAGCTTAGCCCTAAGGAAGCCCTGGAGCTGATCTATAAATTGAAGGTACTGACCGATAAGTAGCCCCGATCAATAACCTTGTCCGGCGCTAGTTGCGATTCATTATTCTGTATTAATCGGATAAATTCCGTTAAGGATTAGATGCTGGAACGACAAACTTTTCAAGAACTCAAAAAGTACCATGAATCAGGTCAGCAAACAGCGCCGGATTATCGACAGGATAACCGTCAATGAGAAGCTAAACGCCGTTTTGGGCGAGCGGCGCTACGATTCGCCTATGCGCCAGGAGTTGGTCGAAGTCCTTAAAGAGGCCTACCAGGCTGGCAAGGAAGAGGTGCAAAACCGCTTCAACGATGGTGGCGACGGCACCAGTGTTCTCCACAGTAACGCTTTTCTGATCGATCAGTTGATCCGTGTCATTTTCGATTTCGCTATCACCAAGGTCTATCCCATCGCCATCCGCACCAAGGGCGAGGAGATGAGCGTGGTTGCCCTCGGAGGTTATGGCAGAGCCGAATTGGCACCCTTTTCGGACGTCGATCTGATGTTTCTCATTCCCTATAAGGAAACCCCACACAACGAACAGGTCATTGAGTTCATTCTTTATATGCTGTGGGATTTGAACCTTAAGGTCGGCCACTCGACCCGCTCGGTCGATGACAGCATCCGTCTGGCCAGACAGGATCTGACCATTCGGACCGCTATCCTGGATGCGCGCTGGCTGTGGGGTGATCAGGAACTGTTCCGCGAACTTCACCGCCGCTATATGGCGGAAATCTCAAACGGTACCGGCCCTGAGTTCGTTGACGCCAAACTGGCAGAAAGGGATGAGCGCCACGATCGTATGGGTGATACCCGCTATGTGGTTGAACCCAATGTAAAAGAAGGCAAGGGGGGCTTGCGGGATCTGCAGACCCTCTATTGGCTGACCCGCTATCTTTACAATGTGGATAAGGTGGAAGAGCTGGCACCGCTCAAGGTTTTTACCAAGCAGGATGTCCGCCGCTATCGCAAAGCGTGCGATTTTCTGTGGACCGTCCGGTGCCATCTCCATTACCTCGCCGGCCGCGCGGAGGAACGCCTTACCTTCGACATCCAAAAAACCATTGGCGAGCTCATGGGTTACGCCGACCGGAGTGGATCGTCGGGTGTTGAGCGCTTCATGAAACACTATTTCCTGATCGCTAAGGATGTCGGCGATCTAACGCGGGTGCTGTGCGCCGTTCTCGAGGAGCAACAGAAAAAGCGCACTTTTTTCCGCCTGCCCGGGCTGCCGCGCCGGCGCGCTAGGATTGATGGTTTCCATGAGGACCGGGGCCGCATCAACTTGGGCAAGAGAGGTTCCCTCAACAAGGATCCCCGCAAACTGATCCGGATTTTTTATGAAGCCCAAGCCCATGATCTCGATATTCATCCCGAAGCGCTGCGCCGGATTACCAGAAATCTGCGCATGATTAACAAGGATTTACGGCTGGACCCGGAGGCCAATCGCCTGTTTGTGGAAATCCTTTCCTGCCGCAAAGATCCGGAAATCTCTCTCACCAGGATGAACGAGGCCGGGGTGCTGGGTAAATTCATTCCCGATTTCGGCCGGGTTGTCGCGCAGATGCAATACGACATGTACCACACCTATACTGTGGATGAGCACACCATCCGGGCCATCGGTATTTTGTCGCGCATCGAAAAGGGCGACTACGAGGATGAGTTGCCCAACATGTCCCAGGCGGTCAAGGAACTACAATCGCGCCGGGCACTTTATGTGGCGCTTTTGCTACACGATATTGCCAAGGGCAGGGGCGGCGACCACTCGGAGCTGGGTGCTGAGGTGGCCCTAGAACTATGTCCCCGCCTCGGCCTGAGCGAGGAGGAAACGGAAACCGTCACCTGGCTGGTGCGCCATCATCTGGTGATGAGTGATACCGCCTTCAAACGCGACGTTGACAATGCCCAAACCATTCAGGATTTCGTCGAAGTAGTCAAATCGGTGGAACGGCTGCGCCTGTTGGCGGTGCTGACGGTCGCTGATATTCGCGCTGTCGGGCCCAACGTCTGGAACAATTGGAAGTCCGGCCTGTTGCGCACCTTGTTCCTGAGGTCGATGGAAGTCATGTCGGGTGATCTGGTGTTGGAAAATCGGCTCGCCCGGATTGAACAGGCCAAAGAGGTTCTGAGGGAGCGTCTTGTCGCAGCACCGAATGGCTGGAGCCAGGAGGAAATAGAAACGCATATTGCTACCGGCTATCCATATTATTGGCTGACCAATGATGCCGCCGCCCATTTCCGTTATGCCGAAATCGTGCTGACGGCCAAGCGGCGCGACCTCAATCTCCACATCGAGACCCGCAAGGATGCGGAATTCGGCTACACGGATATTACCGTCTATGCCCCCGACCACCCCGGTCTGTTCTCCCGCATCGCCGGTGCCATGGCGCTCTCCAACGCCTCAATCCGGGATTCAAAGATTGTGACTCTGTCAGACGGCATGGTGCTGGATTCATTCGCCATCCAGGATCCCAGCGACAAAGCCTTTGACAATAAAGAAAAATTAAAACGCCTGTGGCAACGCATTGAACTGGCGATAGCCGGTGAATTGAATCCCGGCAAGGAACTAACCGCCCGGGGTAACACCGGCTTGCCCGACCGCAACAAAGTTTTCCAGGTGGCCACCCGGGTGCTGATCGACAACGCTGCCAGCCGGACCCACTCGGTGGTCGAAATCAACGGTCGCGACCGGCCGGGCCTTCTCTATGACGTGACGGCGGCCCTGACCGAACTGGGCCTGCAGATATCTTCCGCCCATATCGCTACCTACGGCGAACATGTGGTTGATTCGTTTTATGTTAAAGACGTCTTCGGCCTTAAAATCGAGCACGAGGATAAATTGAGACAAATTCGCCGCCGTCTGCTCGAAGCGGTGGAGCGCGATCCGGACCAGAAAGCGGCTTAAACCGAAGCCGCTGAATAAAATCGTTCAACTAGGCCACAATCCTGCCGTATTAACCATTTTTTATGAGCCGGGCCAATAGATTGGCGGCGGAATAATGGTGTAGAGAGAAGTCTCGGTAATGGCGCTATTGAAGTCGATTGCGACGGTGGGCGGGTTCACCTTGGGGAGCCGGATTCTCGGATTCATCCGGGATATCCTGGTGGCTACCTTTCTCGGCACCGGCTGGATCGCCGACGCTTTTTTTGTCGCTTTCAAGTTTCCCAACCTGTTCCGTCGCCTGTTTGCCGAAGGCGCCTTCAATGCTGCCTTCGTACCCCAATTCGCCGGGCTATTAGAATCCGACGGCCGAGAAGCAGCTAAACTGTTCGCTGAACAGGCCCTGGCGGTGCTGCTTTGGGTGTTACTGATATTCATCATACTGGTGCAGATCACCATGCCGTTTGCCATGCTGGGTTTCGCGCCGGGTTTCGTTGATAATCAGGCGCAGTTTGATCTGGCAGTCTTGCTTACCCGGATTACCTTTCCATACTTATTATTTATTTCTATCGTTTCGCTGATGGCCGGCGTATTGAATTCGTTGGGCAAATTTGCCGCCGCCGCGGCGACGCCCATATTGCTCAATTTATGCCTGATCAGCGCCATCACCCTGTTAGCGCGGTATACGCCAACCCCCGGCCACGCACTGGCCTGGGGTGTGGCCATCGGCGGTATGGTTCAGTTTGTTTGGCTGCTGGTCCATTGCGGCCGCCAGGGAATGTGGCTGCGGCTGCGCGGGCCGCGCATGACCAAGGCCGTACGGACCATGATCCGGCGCATTATCCCAGTGGCTATTGGTGCAGGCGTTTATCAGATCAGTCTCTGGATCGATACCATCATCGCGTCGTTCCTGCCGGAGGGTTCGATCTCTTATTTGTTTTTTGCCGATCGCGTTAACCAGCTTCCGCTCGGTGTCGTCGGTGTTGCCGTCGGCACGGCGTTGTTGCCGTTGCTGTCTCGCCAGATCAGAAGCGGTGACGAGGCGGCGGCGATGGACAGCCAAAATCGAGCACTGGAATTTTCGCTGTTCCTGACCTTGCCGGCAGCAGTTGCCCTGATGGTGATTGCCGGACCGATTATTTCGGTCCTGTTCGAGCGGGGGGCGTTTGATGCCCGCGCTGCCGATGCAACCGCCGGGGCGCTGGCGATCTTCGCCGTCGGTCTGCCGGCCTACGTTTTGGTCAAAGGTCTGGCGTCCAGCTATTTCGCTCGGGAAGACACGGTGACGCCGGTTAAAATTGCCGTCGTCGCGCTGGTCGCCAACGTTGTCATCAGCCTTGCCCTGATGGGCCCCTTTAAGCATCTGGGCATCGCCACGGCACTGGCAGCGTCTTCCTGGATTAACGCCATGCTGCTGGCTTGGGTCCTCAAACGGCGCGGCCACTGGCGGCCGGATGAGCGGTTCAAACGCCGCCTGCCGCGTATGGTGGTGGCAAGTGTTGTCATGGGGGCCGCGCTCTATGGGTCAACAATCGCTCTCAACGATCTTTTACAGGCCGGTATTGGACTGCGAATCATGGCCGTGGCGCTGCTGGTGGTAGGTGGGCTGGCCGTTTACGGTTTGACGGCTTTGCTGACGGGGGCGGCAACAAAAGAAGATTTGGCCCGCATACTAAACCGCTCTAAAGCCTAACACACTCACATCGCTTGACCTTTTCACCATTCGCCGCCATAACACCGCCCTTCTGAGTCAACGTATTTAACAGTGGGAACGGAACGGGCGCATGGACCGCATTTTTTCGGGCATTCAGCCAACCGGTGATCTCCATCTCGGCAACTATCTCGGAGCGCTGCGTAACTGGGTTGCTCTGCAGCATAAATACGAGTGCATATATTGCATGGTTGATATGCACGCCATTACCGTTTGGCAGGACCCCAAGGAACTGGCCGCCAGCACCAGGGAGGTGACTGCCGGGTTGATCGCCGCCGGGCTTGATCCGGATCACAACGTTCTGTTCAATCAAAGCGCCGTACCCGCCCATGCGGAATTGGCCTGGGTCTTCAACTGCGTCGCCCGGCTAGGATGGCTCAACCGGATGACCCAGTTCAAGGAAAAGGCGGGTAAAAACAAAGAGAATGCATCGGTCGGGCTCTACGCCTATCCCAACCTCATGGCCGCCGATATCCTGGTTTATAAGGCCACCCATGTGCCGGTAGGCGAAGACCAGAAGCAGCACCTAGAACTGACCCGCGATATCGCCCAAAAATTCAATAATGATTACAACCAGAATTTTTTCCCGCTGACCGAACCGTTGATTTTTGGTGAAGCGACGCGGGTAATGTCGCTGCGGGACGGCAACAACAAAATGAGTAAGTCGGATCCGTCGGAAAATTCACGCATTAATATGACCGACGGGCTGGATGACATCAGCCGCAAAATTAGAAAAGCGAAAACTGATCCCGAGCCGTTACCGGGTGATCGGAAGGCGCTGGAAAGCAGGCCTGAAGCTGCTAACTTGATCGATATTTATGCGGCGCTTTCGGACCAGTCCACTGCCGATGTCTGCTCCAAATTCGAAGGGGCCCAGTTCTCGTCCTTTAAAGAGGAATTGACCGAACTGGCAATCTCCGTTTTGGGACCGGTCGGCGAGGAGATGGCCCGGCTGGTGAAAGACCCCGGCTATTTGGATTCGGTTTTGCGGACCGGCGCCGAACGGGCGAAAGCCATTGCCAACCCTATATTAGACGATGTCTACGATATCGTCGGGTTTTTACGGCCGTAACAGGAGCGCACCGAATTCGGGATTCAGCTGATTTTTGCTTCCAGTCAAGAACCATTCTTCGTTGGAAAACCGGGTGATTCGCGCCAAACAGTTGCCATTTTCACACACTATCACACTACCGCGTTCAAGCATCAATGGAACCGCTCTGAATAACCCTTTGCCCTGGAAGAATAATTTGTGTTTGGAAAAATAAAAATAAAACGGCTGGTTCCACCCCGGTCATTTTCGCTAAAATCCGCCACCGGCCGTGTTTCCGTGCAGCAACGATTGCTGTTGTTATTCGCAGGTTTTTTTGTTTCGGTGAAAAGGAAAAAAGCTAGTGTTTACTGTAAAGATGGCGGAACGGATTCACATCACATGAAGGTTTTCGATAGGGCGCTGATAGGTTTCATTGGCCTTTGCACTGGAACACTGTTGGCGGCCGCGGTCTCGACACCATTCAATGGTGTGACCAAGTCACCCAAAGCCATACTTAATTTACCCGATGCGAAAATTGAAACGGCGTCCGGCGGTCTCAATGATCTGGCAGCGCGCAACAACCGCTTGCCGATTGTGACCGTCAGTTCCCTGTCCGCAACATTTACCACGCTGGACTATGATTTCGATATTATACGGGAAGGCCGTGCGGTTGTCCCGCGCCTGTTCGTTGCGGCCATGCCCCAGGATATTTCGCGCATCAGGGTGCCGGCGCACCGCAAAGCGATATTTTTCAAGACCGTGTTGCCACTTGTGCTCCGCGTTAATGATGAAATCCTCAAGGATCGACGCCGGTTGTTGAGCCTTAGGACCAAGAAATCCAAGTATGGCAACCTGCTGGCGGCAGACCGTTTGTGGCTGGCGTCTATCGCCGAGCGCTATAAAACCAGCCGCTACAATATTACGGAACTCATTCGCCGTGTCGACATCGTCCCACCGTCTTTAGCATTGGCCCAGGCGGCTGAAGAAAGCGGCTGGGGCACATCGCGCTTCGTTCTTGAGGGTAATGCATTGTTCGGTCAATGGACCTTCGCGGAGGAAAACAGTCTGGTGCCGGCCGAACGGGATTTGGGGCGGGACCACCGCATTAAAGCATTTACGACTTTGATTGACGCCGTGCGCGCTTATGCCCGTAATCTTAATACTCACCGGTCCTACCTGCATCTGCGCCGCGAACGGATGGTCATGCGCCAGCAGGGTACCGGATTGTCGGGCCGCAAACTGACCGACACCCTGACCTCTTATTCCGAACGCGGCGCCAAATACGTCCAGTCGATCCAGTCGATCATCTCGTTCAATAAGCTGGACAGTCTCGACAACGCCCGCCTCGGCGGCAAACGGGTTAGCGTCAGTGCTAAGCCCGTAATTTAACACTTTTTATGTCCCTTAAATGCCGGGCGATCCCTCCGGGAGCTTGGCATACGCGCTATAAGGCGCGGCGCGCACTTGCGCTTATCAAAGTTCAGAAATGAACTTTGGTTTGGAGGCTATTGATCAAATATTTAGTCCAAAAGTCCAATTGGACTTTTGAAGCCCGCGCCTGAGGGGCACTAACGAACCACATTAAATAAAGTCCCGAACCAGCGCCAGCGGCCGCCGGGACCAGGCAGTGTGCAGTTGACCCTTGTGCGGCCCCTGCCGAACACTTTGGTCATGCGCACCTCGACCCTGATTGCGCCGAGTATTTCAACACTCACCTTGCCTTCATTGGAAGAGAAACAGGACAGACGTCTCAAATGTCCGACTTCGGCCGTTACCGTGAATCCCAATAATGGGGGATTAACGCTGGTAACCAAAGGATCAGTTGGGGTCAGGTCGCTGACCGGCAAGGGTAGAGCATTTACGACCAGTTGAAATCGGTTCAAATGGCCAAAGCTTTCGTTCATGGCGAACCGGGGAACGTAGAAGATATCGGTTGTGCTGTTGACCACGCCCGAATGCTGGCCGAATGCAAACTGGTAGCCGGTCGCACGGCTGAGTTTCTGAATAGCAGAGCTGGTTTCGCCATAGGGGTAGGCGAACAGACTGGGTATTTTCTGCAATTCCATCGCTAGGCGATTGTTTGATTTTGTCAGTTCATTCAGATTGCGCCCCATGTCGGCCGCCGGCATGTGCAGGTGCGATGCCGTATGGGCTCCGATGGTAACACCGGCCTTATGCATCTCCCGAATTTGATCCCAGCTCAGCATGCCTTGGCGGCCCCGGTCGATACCGTTGGTGGCGATAAATATCGTAAAGGGAAAGCCGGCTTTTTTAAGTCGCGGCCAGGCTTCCGCATAAATCGACCGGTAGCCGTCATCAATGGTGATGCCGACGGTTCGATCAGGAAGAGTCTCGCCCTTCTTGAGTGCGGCCAGAATTTTCTCCACCGGCAAAACGGTGTATTTGCTTTCGGCCAGCTCTTTCAAATGAGCCTCGAACTGATCAAGGCGGATGTTGGTTGACGGAAAGTCGCCTTCCCCAAAACGGTGATACATAAGTATTACCGCGCCGTTATTTATGGACGCCCCCGTCACCGGCGCTGCAATCACCAAGCCGGTCCAGATGATCATGCCGGCGACGATAATCCGTAAGAAAGTCTTCATGAAATTTTCCTCACCACGCTTTCCCTATTCGACGTTGGTTCCCTTATCCCCTTTGGCAGTACTCTACATCATTCCATCAGGTAATACAGAATCACTTAACACCGGATACCGCCGGGCATAGAACAACTGATAGTGCCACCATTCATTGCGATAGAAATCCCAATCGGCGGTCGTCATCAAGCCGATCAGCAGCGCCCGGTTTCGCTGCGCTTCAACGCCGATGGAGAGGTTGCCGTGATGGGAGCGGGGCGTGAAGGCATCGAATGGCGTACCCATATCCAGCTCCCGCCCGGCGTCATCAATTAGTGTCAAATCCACAGCCGCCCCGCGGGAGTGCGGGGAGCCCCGCCTCGGATCGGCCAGAAAATCGGAATCAGGTGTATGGTTCCAAAGAACCCACTGGGCTTCCGTCGGTCGGAAGGCGTCAAAAATTTTAAACCGGAGGCCAAGCTCGGCGGCTAGCTCTATGGCGCGGCGCAGCAGTTCTTCTGATTCAGGATTGAGGTAACAGGCGGGATTAGCGTAAACCGGTTGGCCGGTAAAATTATCGGCGGTGCCGTAGGCAATCTCCAGCTCCACATTATGGGTTTCTGGGGTGATCTTAATTAAGGTCATAAAAGATCGGTCCGGTCGATTATTGGGTTTATCCGTGGTGGGGTGCGTTTTTCTTGAAAAAGCTTTATAACCCCGGTGATCCAGAGTGCCAACATTGGGAATGCTAACATTGGCGCTACAAATGATAAGGCAATTGATTGCATGGTGAAAGTACTAGCTTTTGATACGGCGACCTCCGCTTGTTCCGTTGCTATCTGGCGAGACGGTCAGATATTGGCGTTTCAAAAAGAGATACGCAAACGCGGCCACGCCGAACGCTTGTTTCCCATGATCGAGCAGGTTTTGGCTGATGCCGGTTGCGCCTATGACGACTTTGATCTGCTGGCGGTGACGGTGGGACCGGGGGCATTTACCGGTATTCGGATTGGCCTGGCTGCAGCCCGCAGTCTTGCCCTGGCCAGCGGTTTGCCGCTGCTGGGTGTGGGCAGTTTTGAAGCAGTTGCCCATTCAATTGATAAAAAAGAGAGGGGGGATCGTTACGTATTTGTTGCCCTGGAGACCAAACGCGCTGACGTCTATGGGCAAATGTTCGCCGGCGACCTTTCGCCGGTTGGCGTGCCGCTGGCAGTGTTGCCGGAGGCTCTTACCGATATACTGCCTGAACTAACCCAGGGTGGCCCGGCATTGATTGCCGGTGACGCTGGCCACCGAGTCATGCCCGTGCTGACAGCAAGCAGCGGCGATTTCAAGCTCGGCGAGGCCGATCCTTACCCGGATCCCGCCACCATCGCGGCAATCGCCTTGGAAAGGTGGCATCTGGGAGCGAAGGAGGGGGCAAGCTTTGCCGCCCCGGAACCTTTTTATCTGCGGCCGCCAGACGTCAATTTGCCGGACAATCGGTAACCGATGACAATTTTTCAGGAAATTAATTGCCGGCCGCTTCATAGCGAAATACTGGCTGCGATTCATGGCCGGTGTTTTGATAATCCCTGGCTGGTGGCCTCGTTCGGTGATCTGTTATCAAGCTCAGCCGTCACCGGATTTTTAACGGTTGAAGCGGGCGCGGCCGAACCCGGACCAGCTACAACCAGTTTGGCGCCCTTGGGCTTTATCCTGATACAAACGGTTGGCGACGAGTGTGAAATTCTGACTCTCGGCGTACTTCCGGAATTCCGCCGAGCCGGTATCGCTAGCAGATTGCTGGGTGCCGTGCTGTCAAAAGCGCATGAAGTACCCGTCAACAGGATATTTTTAGAGGTTTCTGAAAACAATTACGCCGCTAGATCCTTTTATCACCGGCATGATTTCGCACAAACCGGTATCAGGCCGCATTACTACAATATGAAAGAGGGCCGCATGGATGCAATAATGATGTCACGCGTGATCGGCAACCTACGCAAGTAATAAATTAAGGGGCTAACATATATAAGGAATTTTCATTATGAATGTCAGATGGTTAGCAAGAGACGAAGAAGTAGGTTTCCTGGCGGTATTCAGCAAGAATTGGTTCGTCATTTTGTGGCTGGTACCTNTGTCCGATCTGCGGCTGAATTGTGTGGGGTGAACCGNAATACCGCGATCCNGTATTTTCACAAGCTCAGAGAGCTGATCGCAGAGAATCTGGCGGCCGATGCACTCGATTTGATGGCTGGGNANATTGAGGTTGATGAAAGCTATTTTGGCGGTGTCAGAAGGGGCAAACGAGGCCGTGGAGCTGCTGGCAAGATACCCGTTTTTGGGTTGCTCTAATATGGCGGGCGCGTTTATGCAGGCACCACCCCAAACGCCCGCTCAGAAACACTTATCCCTATCATCGAGAGCAAGATACGCCCCGACAGCATCGTCTATACGGATAGCTTCAAGGCCTATGACATCCTTGATATCTCGGACTTCCATCATGTCCGCATCAATCATTCCAAACAATTTGCCGAAGACCGGGATCACATCAACGGAATTGAGAATTTCTGGAACTAGGCCAAACGTCATCTGCGGCGCTACAACGGCATGCCAAAACACCATTTCCATTTCTATCTCAAGGAGTGCGAATGGCGCTTCAATTATCGGCCAACCGCTAACCTGTTGAAGGTATTACTACAATGGGTCAAAATGTGAATACTTCGAACTTATCGATGTCAGCCTCTTAAATTATTTGGAAAAATAATTAGGTAAGCTGTCACCGTAATAGATGGTTTCGGTGACAGCTTACTTAATTACCGCATTACGTGCGGTAGTCGGCGTTGATGGAGATGTAGTCATGGGTCAGGTCGCAAGTCCAGACGGTGGCCTTGCCGGCGCTGATGCCCACATCGACGGCAATATCGATGTTCTGTCCCTTCATATGCTGAGCCACCGGGGCTTCATCGTAACCGTCGGCGATTTGGCCCAGTTCGGCAATGGTGATACCGCCCATGGCGATGGTAAGCTTGTCCCGGTCGGCTTTTTCACCGGACTTGCCGACAGCCATAACGACCCGGCCCCAGTTGGCGTCCTCGCCGGCAATGGCGGTTTTAACCAGGGGCGAATTGGCGATGGTCATGCCGATCTTTTTGGCGGCGCCATCATCTTCAGCACCAGTAATTTTTATGGTGATAAATTTTTTAGCGCCCTCGCCATCCCTGACGATCTGATGGGCCAAGTCGGTCATGACGCCGTCAAACTTCGCTCGGAAATCCTGCAAAGCGCGGTCATCGTAGAACGCGATCTCAGGGTTTTCCACCCGGCCGGTGGCAAAGGCCAGTACCGTATCGCTCGTGGAGGTATCGGAATCCACGGTGATGGCGTTGAAGCTCTTATCTGCGGAATCGGCCAACAGGTTTTGTAGAACCTCCCGAGGTAGCGCTGCATCGGTAAAGACGAAGGCCAGCATGGTGGCCATATCGGGCGCAATCATACCGGAGCCTTTAGCGATGCCAGCGATAGTCACTTTGGTGCCGCCAATATCCGCAGTGGCGGAAGCGCCCTTGGGGTAGGTATCGGTGGTCATGATTGCCTGGGCGGCGTTCTCCCAGTTCGATCCCAGATCGGCTTTCAGTCCAGGCAAACTGGCGGTGATTTTATCCACCTCAATGGGCTCCCCGATCACACCGGTCTGGGCGATAAACACGTCTTCCTGCCGGCAACCGGCAGCTTCCGCAGTCGCTGCCGCCATTTTCTCCACAGCGGCGATTCCGGCTCTGCCGGTGAAAGCATTGGCATTTCCTGAATTGACGATCAGCGCCTTGATAGTGCCGTCCTGGTAGTTTCCGCCCTTCAGCATATCCCGGCACCAGTCGACCGGCGCGGCAGCCGTTTTGGACTGGGTGAAAACACCTGCCGCCGTGGTACCGGGTTCCATCACGGCCAGCATGACATCCGTCTTATTGACGTAGCGCACATTGCACTGGGCAGCCGCCATCCGCACACCGTCCACCGACGACATGGCGGGAAAGGCATCCGGGGCCAAAGGAGAGGTTTGGGGCGTATCGTCAATCATGGTATTGCTGCTTTGTTATTTACCGGGTTATTTACTGGCCTTTTCAATATTGACCGTTATATCCGCTTTTTCACGTAACTCAGCGATTAATTTGCCTTTGATATCCTGAGACATCGACCGTTGCAGATCAGCTTTCACCTCGTTGTAGGATGGCGGTTGCTGCTGACGCTTATCTTCGACTTTTATGATATGCCAGCCGAACTGGGTCCTCACCGGCTTCGGGGTGTATTCAGCGGGTTTGGTCGAAAAGGCTGCCTTGGCAAATGGCGGCACCATTTTATCCACCGTAAAGTAACCTAAATCACCACCGACTTTTCCAGACGGTCCCGTTGACACAGATTTCGCAAGTGCCGCGAAGTCTTCGCCTTTTTTCAGCCGGGCGATTACCTCCATGGCCTGTTCTTCAGTCTCCACTAGGATATGCCGGGCACGCACTTCTTCGCCGCCGAGACTGTTTTTAACCATTTCCTGGTAAGCTACCTGCAGTTTCGTATCTGTCACTTCTGTTTTCGTACGGCGGTTGAGGTACGCCTGTTCCAACACCTGCTTTTCGAACCGCTCAACTCGTCTTCTGACGCTGTTTTCTTTTTCCAAACCCTTTTTACGCGCTTCTTCAGACAGTAAATGCGTGTTAACTAAAGATTTGATGAGAAAATTTTCAATCACATGCTTCGGGTAGGACCGGGATTGAGGCGGCAGTTGATTGCGTTCGCGGTCCAAATCCGATTGGAAAAATTTATACCCATTGACTTCAGCTACTACGCTGTCGTCTCCGTCGGCCAGAGCACGCGTGTTGCTGTACCCCACAACCAGAGCCATTACACCCGCGGTTGCTATCGTCAGTTTAATAGTATTCATGCTTTCCTGCCTTTCGTTAATCAGCAGTCATATACTCTCCCCTGCCGGGCCAAAAGACCTAATTTTCTAATGTCACGCCAGATGACATAAATGTGTATTCGGGCCTTCAAACCGCCGGTGGTCGTTGACAGACCGCACCCAGGGTTCTATCTCTTTGCCAAGCTAAGAGGAAGCCCCCCGGCATTCCCATTTGAGAATTATTTTATTGAGGAAATTGGATGTTTGACGCCATTGCCCGGCGCCTTTTTGGTACTGCGAATGACCGCTATGTTCGCGGCCTATCGAAGATTGTTGATCAGATTAACGCCCTAGAATCTTCCGTCGAAGGATTGAGCGACAGCGAACTGCGCGCCCGTACGGATCTATTTAAGGAACTTTACGCCGACGGCGAAACGATTGATGATATCCTGCCCGAAGCCTTCGCCACGGTGCGCGAAGCCGCCAGGCGGGCCTTAGGAGAGCGTCCTTTTGATGTCCAATTGGTAGGGGGCATAGTTCTCCATCGGGGCATGATCGCCGAAATGAAAACCGGTGAAGGCAAAACGCTCTGCTCCACCCTGCCTGTTTACCTTAATGCCTTGACCGGTCAAGGCGTCCACATCGTCACGGTCAATGATTACCTAGCGACTCGCGATTCCCAATGGATGGGTAAAATCTACAACATGTTAGGTCTGACCGTCGGCTGCATCGTGCCGGGTCTTTCAGACGAAGAACGCCGCGAAGCCTATAGCCGTGACATCACTTACGGCACAAACAGCGAATTTGGTTTCGATTATCTACGCGACAATATGAAATTCAGCCTGGAAGAAATGGTTCAGCGGCCTTTCAGCTTTGCCATCGTCGATGAAGTCGATTCTATCCTGATTGACGAGGCGCGGACACCGCTGATTATTTCAGGCGCTTCGGAAGACAGCTCAGAACTTTACAACAGTGTTGATAAAATAATTCCGCGGCTGATCGAGGAGGATTATGAGAAGGATGAAAAAGTCAAAGCCGTTACCTTGACCGAATCAGGCAACGAACATGCCGAAAGCCTACTTGCCGAGGACGGTCTGCTGTCCGAAGGCACCCTTTACGATATCGCAAATATTTCGTTGGTTCACCATGTCAATCAGGCTCTCCGGGCGCACAAATTATTTGAACTGGATACCGACTACATCGTGAAGGACGGCCAGGTTATACTGATCGATGAGTTCACCGGCCGCATGATGGAAGGCCGCCGCTTTTCCGAAGGACTGCATCAGGCGCTGGAAGCCAAGGAAGGCGTCCAGGTGGAAAGTGAAAATCAGACCCTGGCCTCTATCACCTATCAGAATTATTTCCGCATGTACCCGAAGTTGGCCGGTATGACCGGCACAGCAATGACCGAGGCAGGGGAGTTTTCGGAAATTTATAAGTTGGAAGTAGCGGAAATTCCCACCAACCTAGATTGCATTCGCGATGATCAGGATGACGAGGTCTACCGGACTGAGCAGGAAAAACAAAACGCCATCATAACCCTGGTGGGGAAAGCCCAGCAGCGCAAGCAGCCGGTGCTGGTAGGTACGGTCAGCATTGAAAAATCAGAAGTTATATCGAACTTTTTGAAAAAGGATAATATCGAACACAGCGTTCTCAACGCCCGCTACCATGAGCAGGAAGCCCATATTATCGCCCAGGCCGGCGCGCCAGGAAGCGTCACCATCGCCACCAACATGGCCGGGCGCGGCACCGATATTCAATTGGGCGGCAACATCGATATGATGCTGCGCGAGGAAATGGAGGGCGTGACGGACAAAGCCAAACTGGCGGAGATCGAGGAACGCCTTCGCAAACAGGTCGAAGAAGGCAGGCAGGAGGTCATCAAGGCCGGTGGTTTGCTGGTCATTGGAACGGAGCGCCACGAAAGCCGTCGTATTGACAATCAACTGCGGGGCCGCTCGGGCCGCCAAGGTGATCCCGGCGCTTCCAAGTTTTACCTGTCTCTGCAGGATGATCTAATGCGCATTTTTGGCTCCGAGCGGATGGACGGTATGCTCCAAAAGCTGGGTCTGGTAGAAGGTGAGGCCATCGTCCATTCCTGGATCAATAAGGCTCTCGAAAAAGCCCAGCAGAAAGTCGAAGCCCGCAATTTCGACATTCGAAAAAATCTGCTCAAGTTCGATGATGTCATGAACGACCAGCGCAAGGTAATTTATGAACAGCGCAAAGACCTAATGGCGGCCGAAGAGGTTTCCGAAACCATTCTGGACATGCGCCACAATGTCATCGATACCGTAGTCGCCCGCTGCATTCCGGAAAAAGCTTATCAAGAACAATGGGATACAGCCGCCCTGCATGAGGAAATTCTCCGCCTGTTCGGTCTTGATTTGCCGGTTGCCGACTGGACCAAGGAAGAAGGCGTTGCCGACGGCGAAATCAAGGAACGCATCACCGATGCGGCCAATCGTAAGATGGCGGAAAAGGCCGCCACCTGGAGCCCCGAGGTCATGCGCAACGTCGAGAAAAATTTACTTTTGCAAGTCCTTGATCAAGTCTGGAAGGAACATCTTCTGGGCCTAGACCATTTGCGCCAGGGTATTGGTCTCCGTGCCTACGCCCAGAAGGATCCACTCAACGAATATAAGGGCGAAGCATTTGAAACCTTTAACGGTATGCTGACCGAGCTTGATGAACGCATAACCATGATCCTCAGTCATATGCAGTTGCAATTTACCGATGAAAACGGCGCTGATATGTTTGAGAGGCAGCAAGGCGAAACCTTCGAAAACTTCAAGGATCCTGCCTTTATCGACGCTGAACCTGAATCGATTTATGAAGACGCCGAACTGGCCGGCGGCAAGGGCCTCAATGAATTGACCACCACGCCNCTGGTTTTCCGCGAAAGCGCTNNTGTGATTGACCCCGACGATCCNTCAACCTGGGGAAAAGTCGGTCGCAATGCGCCCTGCCNCTGCGGCTCNGGNAAAAAATTCAAACAGTGCCACGGCAAGCTGTAGGCGCAGTTTAAAATATGGATGAACTCGAAGACGCCCCGCTGGTCAAAGACTTCGGCCCGCCAACCTCATTATGGAAAAAGCGGCTTTGGGGGACAGTCTGTTTGGTCCTGGCAATCGGTTTCCTAGTAGTTTCTACCGCTATGTCAGATGGCTCAAGCATTCAAGACGGCAGCATGACTTTTGGCAGGGATACCGCTAAAACACCGCCCATTTGGGCGATTGCCTTAGGCATCTGCACCGTCCTGGCAATCAGCATCGGCGCTCCGGTTCTGGCCAACAAACTGCCTAAAATTGACGAAAATTCTGACGGTTAAGTCTTTTTCACCGGCCTCTTTCAACTGAATTCCTTTGTTCAACGGTGAGTCCGCTTCACCCGAATACTAATGCTTTAAATAATTTTACAAAATTTTTAGTGTATTATAAAATTATTTTACAATATTATAATTGATTTATTGTTTTAATACACTAAAATATAACAATTGATAATTTAAAGATCGATATGACCATGTTGGGACAAACCGTAAGCCAAAATGTAAACTCAACGTTCCTGGAGGTGACCCCGCGCACCGATATCACCGATGTGTACAGGAATCTTGAAGGAACTGAACTGCTGGCCGCCGTTCTCGGCGCTGAGCAATTCGGCGAGATCGCAGCCGTCTCCTCCTTTGGCGCGGATTCAGCCGTATTGCTCTCCCTGATTGTCGAAGTCGACCCGTCGGTGCCGGTTATTTTTCTAGAAACCGGCAAACATTTTCCGGAAACCCTCGATTATGTGGAAACCATACGCCGCAAGCTGGGCCTTATGGAGGTTCGGCTGATCGGTCCCGATCCCCGTGATCTAAGCCATTCCGATCTCGATGGCGAATTATGGCAGAGTTCCACCGACACCTGCTGTGAGGTGCGCAAAGTTTCTCCCCTGGCCAAGGCGCTCAAGAGTTTCGACAGCTGGATCAGTGGCCGCAAGCAGTTCCAAGGTAGCGACAGATCGGGCATCGAAGCCGTCGAATGGACCGACGGCAAATTCAAGATTAACCCCCTCGCCCATTGGACTCCCGATCAGATCAGGTCGGAGTTCCGCACACGCAATTTACCGGAGCATCCGTTGGCAGCTCAAAACTATCCGTCGATTGGATGCGCCCCTTGCACCCGCCCCGTTGATCCCGGTGAAGACACCCGGTCCGGCCGTTGGCCGGACAGTGCAAAAACCGAATGCGGTATCCACAAAGCGCCCTGGTATGGCGCCAACATCTAAACTCATTTTATTTTTTTTCAATAGGAGCACGTCGTGAGCACAAACTCGGCTAACAACAATATAAAATCCAAAAACATTTTCGCCGTCGACCATCGGGTCGATCTGGAAGAGCGGTGGGACGGCAACGGCCACAAGGGCGGCATCCTTTGGTTCACCGGTTTGTCCGGATCGGGCAAAACCACCTTGGCCCTGGAACTGGAACGCCAGCTGATCAAGCACCGCTACCAGGCCTTTGTGCTGGACGGTGACAACATCCGGGGCGGCCTTAACCGGGATTTGGATTTCTCACCGGAAGGCCGGTCGGAAAACATCCGCCGCATCGCCGAGGTCGCCGCCCTGTTCTCTGACGCCGGCCAGATCGCCATCGCCGCGTTCATCTCGCCCTATGAAGAGGACCGCCAGATCGCCCGTACCCTCCGACCGGACCTGTTCCACGAAGTCTTCATAAATTCCGATCTGGCGGTCTGCGAACAGCGCGACCCTAAAGGTCTCTACAAGAAAGCCCGGGCCGGTGAAATCCCAGAATTCACGGGAATCTCAGCCCCGTACGAAGAACCGGCCAACCCGGAACTGGTGATCGACACGGCGGAAGATTCGGTGCTAGAGAGCGTCTACCGACTGATGGATTACGTCGGTTCAGAATTCACCCTGCAGGGCCAAGTCAAAGAGGTGGCTTAAAGAATTCGATAACGGTCACCGCATTAATTAAGGGATATGTACTCGTTACGTGTCCCCTTTAATCAATTTTGGTAACGATCTCGAATTTGGTTAGCCGATCATTTCCCGCAGCTTGGCATTGACTTCTTTAGCGTGGTGGCGGGCTTTTTTGCCTTTGGGCAGCAAACCTTCGTCGTAGAAGAAGTCCGGCAGCTCATCGTCTTCCTCGGTGAAGCCTGCTGCCTTGTTGAATTCCCATTCCATTCTTAACGTTTCGAGCCCCAATTCTTCCAGGAATGATTCGTCGTAATCGGTGCCGCAGGCGTTGTTGAGAGCCGCCGCCACCAATTCGCCGCTGACATTGGTCACCGACCGGCCGAACAAACAAAGGCCCAACGAATCCGCGACCGCACAGGCGATCTGAATATCGAGGCTGCTTTCAACCAGTTCCTCGGTGGTCTTATCCTCGCATTTGAAATTTGGAATGTTGCCGACCGTATGATCGGCGCCCATGGCGGTCACCATCATGGAAATTCCGGTCACTTCGATCTCTCTCGGATCATAGGCACTGATGCCCTGTTTCTTGATCACCGGCACCCGCGCCACGTTGTAGTGCTCACCCACATGGGCGGCACCCTGTGCCAGGATCTTGCCTCGCTCATTGCCGTCGCTGATATCCTGGAGCGCCTTAGCCATAAATTCATGGTCGCCGAACTCGCCTTCACCGGCTTCCATCAGCACACCTAGCATAGCACCGATTTCAATGGTATCCACGCCCAGATCATTGGCCACGTGGTTGAGGCGCGCCACATCATCCGGGTCGGTCAGGCCGCAATTGCTGCCCATCAGGCCGAGGGTTTCATATTCCAGCGGCGAACAAATTTCCTCGCCCTGTTCGTCCACGTAAATATTGCTGCATTTAATCATGCAGCCGGGCATGCAGGCGTGGGTGGTGTCACCACCGCGGGCGGTGTTAATTTCCGCGATATGAGAACCGCCCAGTTCGAGAACCCCCTCGCCTTTAGCGACAATTGTGCCGGAACTAAAATTCCGGGTCGGCAATCCGCCAATCATGTTGGTAAAATCGCCCACCATGGCGGTACCGAATTTCTGGAAGGCTTCGATGGCTGGATCGTTACCCAAGCGGTCGCCATATAGCCGCACCGACCCCATGTATTTTTTGCGGTCGTGGAAAGGCGGCATTTTGTCCTTGTCGACCACGATGGCTTTGACTTTCTTGCTGCCCATGACGGCGCCGACACCACCGCGGGCGGCGATACGTACCGGCCGGCCTTCGGGATCGGTGAAGGAAATACCAGCAGAAAGCCCCAGATATTCTCCGACCGGTCCGCAAATGCCCAGGCTTACCTTGTCGCCGTATTTTTCAAACAGCAATTCAGCCGCTTCCATGTTGCCCTTTCCCATATAGGGTTCGGCACTTTCAAACATAATGTCGCCTTCCTTGGGAATGCGAATGACCACCCAGTCGGATGAAGCGCCGTTCAAGGTGAAACCGGCAATTTTCAACTGGCCCAACGCAAAGGCGAAGGTGCCGCCCGTATTGGCCTCTTTAACGCCGCCGGTGAGCGGGCTTTTGCAGCCGACGCTCAAGCGGTTGGCGTTAGAGAAATTTGATCCGGCAAACGGACCAGCCGAAAAAATCAGCGGATTCTCCGGCGACAAGGCATCGATCTTGGCGATCTCTCTCTCCAACAAGGTCTTGGCGATCAGATGCCGCCCCGCACGAACCAGTGCTTCACCACTGAGTTCTTCGGTTTCAATTGATTGGTCTTCAAGATTGATTTGAAGGTAAGTGCGCATTTCTTTTCCACCCTAAGATACTGACACCACGTCCGCCGATATCCAACGACGTGATTTTGGTTATATGTGATTTTCCCATGCATTTTCTCTCACCTGCCTGGGCTACTCAAGCACTGATTTACTGCACTGGTTTAGGGCTTATTTTTAAGCCTTCTAACTCGTTAATCGGCCCAATATATCTTGATTACATCAAACTTAAGATTTAACCGTTTGACTAGGTTGTAATGCCGATGAAAAGCGGAGAAACAAATCGCGCCCGATCAATCTGTTGATACCTCGATAACCCGTGGTGACGAAACCCGTTCAATGTTGTTGGACACGGCCTGCAACTCTTTGCCGTCCACGGCTACGAAAGCGTTTCGACCCAGCAATTATCGAAAAAAGCAGGGTCAATGTGCGGCCATTACTTATCATTTTGGTGGTAAGCGGGAACTTTACCGGGCGGTCCTGACCCAATTAGTTGCCGATACGGAACTCTTAATCGGCAGCACTTTTTGCCGGGATGGCAAGCAGATTCAAGATGCCGATAACGACCATGGACAATTGAAGATCATCTTAACCGAATTGGCAAAAAGTATTATTTCAATATTTTTGGAAGACGTTCTTATGCGCTGGCGTGCGCCGTTGGTCATGCGCGAATACTCTCTTCCCTCTGAAGATTTTTCAATTATTTATAAGGGGCGGATTGAACCCATTCATAAAATGATGACGGCCTTGGTGGCAGCCATCTTAAATAAATCAGCCGAGGATCCAGAATGCGCCATATGCGCCCAAGCCATAATGGGCCATATTTTCGTTTTCGGAATTGCCCGGACCGTATTATGTTAGCGCCTCGATTGGGATTTTTAATACACCGGAAAGAGTGGCGCTTGTCACCAAAACCGTAGCCAAGTCAATTTTGGCCTCGCTTGGCTTAAATGAAGGGACCGTTCAGTGATCGAAAAACGTAAAAAACTTCTGAAAAGACTGTTGATCATCCCTCCTCTGATCATCGGCATCGCCGTGGTCATCTGGCAAGTAAATAACAAGCAAGGGCCGCAACAGGAGCCGGTACAGGAATCGGCCAAAAAGGTCAGGGTCATGACTGTTGCTGAGATGTCTGTTGTGCCGAGAGCGCTGGGATTTGGCAATGTCGCCCCCGGTATGATTTGGCAGGCCGTTACCGAAATATCAGGACAGATTGTGGAAATTCATCCGCAACTGAAAAAGGGCGCTATCCTGCCCAAAGGCATCGTTGCCTTAAAGATTGATCCAACCGACTACCAACTTAACCTACAGAAAACCAAAGCGGATATCCGTGCTCTTCAAGCGCAGATTACGGAGGTTAAGGAGCGCCGGGTAAACACCCGGGCGTCGCTGGCTATCGACAATAGAAGTCTCAAACTGGCAGAAAATGATCTTAAACGGAAACAAACCCTGTTGCGCCGAAAGACCGTCAGCCAAGCCGCCGTTGATCAGGAGGAACGCAACCTGCTGGCCCGGCGCCAAAGTGCTCAGTCCCTGAAAAACACCTTGAACCTGCTGCCGGCAGAGGAAGAGCGGCTCAATGCCCAATTGGCGGCCCTAAACATCCAGTTGGAAACCGTCAAACGTAATTTGGCCCGCACGACTATCACCCTGCCTTTCGACGCCCGCATTGCCGAAGTTAGCATTGAGCAGTCCCAGTTCGCCAAGCTGGGGCAAACCGTTATTATTGCCGACAGCATCGACATTGCGGAAGTCTCGGCACAAGTCCCCATCGAAAAAATGCAGCGCCTAGTAAGTTCCCGGCAATTGCAGAATGTCACAGCCGCCTCGGCAATGGCTAATATCGAAAAAAATTTCGACCTGAAACCAATCGTCAGATTTAACAGCGGTAATTTAAATGCGGCGTGGCAAGGCCGGGTAGCCCGTATCAGCGACCAAGTGGACCCCCGTACCCGCACCGTCGGTGTCATCGTTGCCGTTGATAATCCCTATAACCTAAACAAGGACACAACAGGTCCGCCGCTTACTAAAAACATGTATGTGGAAGTGGAACTGCGCGGGTCGGAGCAAAAAAATAAAATCGTAATCCCTCGTCAGGCACTGCACACCGGCAGCAAAGTTTATGTCACCAATAGTGAAAATCGCCTTCAAATCCGCGTGGTCACCGTCCACTTTCTACAAGGAGGTTTAGCGGTTATCAAATCAGGTCTCAAAGCCGGTGAACGAATTGCAATCAGCGATCTCGTGCCGGCAATCGACGGTATGCTGCTAAGCCCTGAGGAGGATCAAAAAGCGGTCCAGGCACTAGTGCAGGAAGCGGCTGGCGAAGGGTCTCTGAAATGATCCGTTATTTTGCAGTTCATCCCACTGCTGCCAATTTATTAATGGCGGCCTTTCTCATTATCGGAATCATCGCCGCGCCTACAGTGAAGCGTGAAACTTTCCCGGACATCCCGGCGAGACACGTGGAAGTGGCGGTCATCTATCCGGGCGCCACCTCTGAGGAAGTTGAAGAAGCAATTTGCCAGCGCATCGAAGACGCCATTGAATCTATCAAGAATATCGAAGAGATCAGTTGTGAGGCGAAAGAGAACCGCGGTACCGCTAAGGTAAAAATGACCGAAGGTAAGGACTTCGATGATTTTCTCAATGACATCAAAACTGAAGTAGACGCCGTCGACACTTTCCCGGATGCCGCCGAGGATCCGGTCGTCCGAAAATTGGGTCAGATTGATTTTGTCGCTTCTTTGGCCTTAACCGGTCCTATGTCACCGACCGATTTAAAAGCCTATGCGGAACTTCTGAAAGACGAAATGCTGGAGAGCGAAACTATTTCGCAGGTCAAAGTCACCGGATTTTCCGATCATCAAATCCGCATTGAGATACCGGCCCAGACCTTGAGGCAATATGGTCTGAGCGTTTCCGATATCGCTGCCACCATCGCCAACCAAAGTATCGACCTACCTGCCGGGACCATTGAGACCTCCGATAGAAATGTCCTAATACGATTTAGCGACCAGCGAAGGAACCCAAAAGAATTCAATGACTTGGTAGTGGTTAGCGCGACGTCCGGCGCTGAAATTAGGTTGGGTGATATTTCCAAGATCACCGATCTATTTGAACTTGCGGAAGAAAAAATAATTTTCAATGGCAAACGGGCGGCTGTTCTGGAAGTCTCTAAAACCAAAGCAGAGGATACCCTGAACGTTATCGGCGCGGTTAAGGAATTCATCGCAACAAAGAAACAATCGGCGCCGCCGGGTGTGGTTTTTGAGATCACCCGCGATGTATCCTCAATCGTGCAGGATCGTTTGAACTTGCTGACACGGAATGGATTTCAAGGTCTGCTCCTGGTGTTTCTGACCCTGTGGCTGTTTTTCAATTTTCGCTTTTCTTTTTGGGTGGCCATGGGCTTTCCGGTTTCGTTTATGGGCACCATCGCAGTGATGGCCTTTGCCGGGTTTTCTTTTGACATGATCACCATGGTAGGACTATTGATCGCCATTGGACTGCTGGTCGACGACGCTATCGTCATCGCCGAAAATATAGCCGCCCATGTGCGTAAAGGATCGGCCCCGCTTAAGGCCGCTGTCGACGGTGCCAGACAGGTGGCCCCCGGCGTTCTATCCTCGTATTTGACGACTATCTGTGTGTTCGGCTCTCTTGTGTTTATCAAGGGCGACATTGGCGCCATTCTTAAATTTATGCCGATTATCCTGCTAGTGACTTTAAGCGTCAGCCTAGTAGAAGCCTTTTTGATACTGCCCCACCACATCATGAAATCGACCGAGCACAATCTGGGAAAACAACCAAAACCGTTCCGACGCAAACTAGAGGCCGGGAACGATTGGCTTCGCGACATATTTTTAGCGCGCGTAATCACCTGGACCATCGAATGGCGTTACTTCGCCTTTGGCCTCACCCTGATGATCTTCTTACTTTCAATTAGCATGCCGGCCAGCGGCATTCTCAAATTCCGGGCTTTTCCGGACATTGAAGGCAACGTTGCAGTTGCTCGCATATTGCTACCCCAAGGCACACCACTTTCCCGGACGACCGACATTGTTTCCCGCATCACCGAAGCCATGGGAAAGGTCAACGACGAAATGGCAAAGGATCAACCGAGCGGCCAAGCCCTGGTGCGCAATATCAATATTCGCTTCAACAAAAATATCGATGCCTACGAAGCCGGTCCTCATATCGCCACTGTGACCGTCGACCTCCTGGACAGCGAAAAAAGAACGGTTGACATGGACACGATTCTCAACCGCTGGCGGGAATTGGTTGGCAACCCGGCCGATGTCATCAGCCTGAAATTCACCGAGCCCACAGTTGGTCCCGCAGGTCGTGCTATCGACATTAGAATAAAGGGAGAGGATTTGAATGTGTTAAAATCCGCCTCCATCGAGTTGCTGGCGTGGTTGAACGCTTATAAGGGTGTTATCGATCTGTCCGACGATTTGCGCCCCGGCAAGCCTGAAATCCGCCTCCGCCTGAAGGTCGGAGCGACTGTGCTGGGGCTGACGGCACAAACCATCGCTTCACAAATGCGTTCCGCCTTTTTCGGCAAAACCGCCAGTGAAATTCAGGTGGGCTCCGAATCCTATGAAATAGATGTACGGTTGGCCGATGAAGATAAAAACAGCCTGACGGACCTGGAATACTTCACCGTCACTTCGCCGTCGGGCGATCAGATTCCCCTGGGTGCCGTCGCGAAGCTGGAAAGCGGACGCGGCTTCGCCCGTATCAACCGGGTGGACCGGCGGCGGACAGTGACCATCCAGGGGCAAGTCGATACCGACAAAGCCAACGTCGCCGAGCTGACCAGCGACACCATTAAGAATTACCTGCCGGGGCTGTATGAACGATATCCAGGCATTACGGTGGATTTTCACGGAGAAGTTAATGAAGGCGCCAAAACCCGGGGTTCCATTGGTAAGGGATTTGTCATCGGATTGATCGGTGTCTTCATGCTGCTGAGCTTCTTGTTCCGCAGCTATGTCGAACCCATCCTCGTCATGATCACCATTCCAATGGGCATCATCGGTGTTATTTGGGGACATATGCTGATGGGCCTCGATCTCTCGATGCCGAGCATTTTGGGTTTTGCGTCCCTGGCTGGAGTGGTGGTGAACAACGCTATATTGATGGTAGAGTTTATCAAGATCCAGCGCCGCGCCGGCGATAGCGTGGTCGAAGCCGCCAAGCATGCCTCGCGTATGCGCTTTCGGGCTATCCTGCTGACATCAACAACGACCATCGTCGGATTACTGCCGCTGTTGACGGAAACCAGCCTGCAGGCTCAGGTATTAATCCCGCTAGTGACCAGCCTCTCCTTTGGACTGCTGACGTCAACCTTGCTGGTGCTGATCATGTTGCCGGCGATGTATACGATTTTCGACGACTTCGGCTGGACTGCTAAGATTGAGTCGGAAGAAGAAGTGGCGGGCGCTATTCAACCAGCGAAATAAAATATATTTACTTCTTAGCAAGCGGATGACTACGGGTTACCAGGTTTTTGAGGCGATCCTCCAGCACATGGGTATAGATCTGCGTCGTTGAAATATCGGCATGGCCAAGAAGTTTCTGGAGACTCCTTAGGTCGGCCCCATGGGCCAACATATGACTGGCAAACGAATGGCGCAGCACGTGGGGTGAAACGCGCTTGGCTTCGATCCCTGATTCCAGCGCCAGTTCTTTTAGAAATCCGGAAAACCCTGCCCGGGTTAAATGGCCGTCCTTTGCCGACGAAGGGAACATAAAAGTTGAACTCTTGTTCTCAGCTACAAAGACGTGCCGGAGTTCCAGATAATCGGCGATAGATTCCCGGGCCGGATCGCTGAGAGGCACCATCCGTTCCTTACCGCCCTTGCCCCGCACCATCACCACCTGACCGTCCCGCGATACTCCGGCTAGCGGCAGGCTCACCAGCTCGGATACCCGGAGGCCAGTGGCGTACAATAGTTCCACCAAAGCCGTCAGGCGGGCGCCTTCCGGGCCGGGCCGGGAATGGGCGGCCGCTATAATACGGTCGACCTCCTCCTCGGTCAAATATTTCGGTAAAGCCTGGCCCAGTTTAGGTCCGTCTATGCGCGACGAGGGGTCATTATCACGGAAACGCTCAGCATAGAGAAACTGAAAAAACTGTTTGAGAACTGAAAGCCGCCG
>PBQI01000005.1 GCA_002725625.1 Rhodospirillaceae bacterium
CAGTTTTTTCTCAGCTGTTACATGCGGATTTGGTGGAATTTCTATGGCTTTTTTCTTGAGTGTTGCAGCCGCTAATTGCCCGTAATAGGTGATGGGATAGAGCGCAGCGGTGCTGTACCAAAACCGGGCATGCTTTTTATCATTCTGTTTTTCTGCCGCCCGTCCGGCCCAATAGGCGCCGCGCGAGAGGCTGATCGGGTATTTAGCTTTTCTAAATAACTCCGTGAAATGCCCGTAGGCGACCTTTGTATCGTTCAAAAAGCGCAGGGCGATCCAGCCTGCCAACCATTCGCCTTCAATAAAACCGCTGCCGTTTTTCAGGTGATGGTTTTTCGCCAAGCGATAGGCTTCACTGAAATGGCCATCCTGCAACGCACGTCGAGATAAAACAGCTTTTTCCCGCCACCAAAGATCTGGCCTGATCAAATCATCTGGTGGTTTTTCAAGTATTTCCCGCGCTGAGATATCCCTGCCTTTGCGGCGGCGCCAGCGCAACCGTTCGTACAACAGACCGGGGTGACCCTGCAGTTTATCCGGTACTCTGGATATGGCGCGGTCAACACCTCCGCGAAACCGCCGGAGCGTAATCCTGGCTTCGGCCAAGGCGCGATAATCCTTGTTGACCCGCCGGTACATTCTCCGAATGGGATAATATTTGCCCAGCCACAATAGGCGATCCAGGCGTTTGATGTGATCCTCGCGGGTCAGGTAGCGGCGATATCGCTTATAAAAATAGCGTTCCTGTTTGACGCCGAAATTTCCGTTCACCCACGTATCCCGTAGAATCCTGACGGCTTCTGACTTATGGTTCTGTGCCAACAGTGCGCGGCCCAAATGGATACCACCGTCAGCCGACAAAGGTCGGCGGCCCTTGAACCAGTCCAGAACAATCTCATCGGCTATTTGGGGCGTCATGGCCTCTTCCGCCCGCTTATGCAGCAGTCGAACTTTAGGCCAGTCCCGGTGATTGTCTATAAAGGCCGCAATCTGGTCAAAACTGGCGCCGGAATTTCGCGTGGTCAGTTTTTGCCACAAAATAATATTCTTTAAAATTGGGTTTGAAATTTTCCGGGTTAAACGATCAATTTTAGGCCATTTGTTCCGTTTAACGAGTTTTTGGATGGTTTGAACTGTTCTCCTTTCTTCATTGCTGACAATTTGCACGTCGGCGCGGACGGGTGGCAGCTCCTGAAAGAGAAACATGGAGGCAAGCAGCAGAACAGCGACGAGCTTGTCTCCGCTCTTCCTCGTATCTTCCCCAAATATGGACCCTATGGGCTTGGTAGTATTCATTGACCTATGATTCTAATTCTCTCCTGGCAATCAATCAAGAATTGGCTTTCGGTAGGAAAAGTAACACAACATTTGTGCCGCAGGACGAATTGAATACCCAAATCGTTGAAATTTGTTAAATGAAATGCTTCTTCGTCTTGCTGTCAGTTTCACCTGGGTTTATGTTCGGCGGTCGAATTAGAGGAGAATTTAAAAATGTTTCAGGGATCCTATGCAGCCCTCATAACGCCATTTAAAGATGGTAAAATCGATGAAGAGGCTTACCGATCATTCGTTGAATGGCAAATCAGTGAAGGTACGGAAGGGATGGTCCCTTGTGGTACGACGGGTGAATCTCCGACGCTGAGCCATGAAGAGCATATGCGGGTGACAGAAATATGTATCGAAGTCACGAATGGCCGGGTCCCCATCATTGCCGGTGCGGGTTCTAATTCCACGGAAGAAGCAGTGGCGCTTAGTAAACATGCTAAAGATGCTGGTGCCGATGGCGCTCTGGTGGTGACACCGTATTATAATAAACCGACGCAGGAAGGCCTGTATCGTCACTATAAAGCCATTCAGGACGCCGTCGATATTCCGATTATTATCTATAATATTCCGGGAAGAAGCGTCATTGATATGTCGGTGGAAACAATGGCCCGCCTGGCTAATTTGCCCAATATCGCCGGCGTGAAAGATGCCACCAGCGATCTCAACCGGCCCATTTTGACCACGCCGGCTTGCGGCGAAGATTTCTGCCAGTTATCAGGAGAAGACGGCACCGCTATTCCGTTCAATGCGGCTGGCGGCCATGGATGCATCTCCGTGACGGCAAATATCGCACCGAGATTGTGTGCCGATATGCAAAAAGCGTGGCGGAACGGCGATATTGCGCAAGCAATAGAACTTCAGGCGGTATTAATGCCGGTACATATGGCGATGTTCTGTGAAACCAGTCCGGGGCCGGTAAAGTATGCGGCGGAATTGCTTGGATTGTGCTCGGCTAATGCCCGTTTACCGATCTGCGAAATTGCCGATTCGAGTAAAGAAGCTGTCCTTCAGGCGTTGACCGGAGCCGGTATACTTTCTTAATCGCCATTGGCCCAATCACTGTTGGCCAAGGCTGAGATAAAATCCAATGGCCAAGAAAAAAAAGAAATCTCCGGACAATATGGCGGCCCGTAACCGTAAGGCGCGCCACAACTACTTTATTGAGGAGAACCTCGAAGCGGGCATAATGTTGCAGGGAACCGAAATTAAATCCTTGCGCCAAGGGCGTGCCAGTATTGAAGAAGCCTATGCCGCAGAGTCGGGGGGGGAACTGTTCCTTATCAACGCCTATATCCCTGAATATCAGGCCGGTTCCCGGGATCAACATGAAACTAGGCGACCGCGCAAACTTCTTCTGCACAAGCGAGAACTGGCAAAACTGTTCAATGCAGTAAACCGGGAAGGCATGACCATCGTTCCGCTGTCCATTTACTTCAATAGCCGCGGCATGGCGAAAGTCGATTTGGGCGTAGCCAAAGGCAAGCGCCAGCACGAGAAACGTCAAACCATGAAAGAACGCGACTGGCAGCGTGACAAAGCCCGCATCATGCGGGATCGATGACCTTATCCAGATCGCATTTTTGACTATTGATTTCAGTCGCAACTTTGGTGATTATTAATCCGCCAAGGATGAAGGTGTATTATTCTTTATCATTACGTAAGTGGAGTTAAACCATGCCAATTAATCACGTCATCGGTCCGAAAATTAGACCCGATGGTAAATCTTTGCCGCTATCAGGCGCCGTGCAGGCAGGAGATTTCTTATTGCTGCCGGCCAATTAGCCATGAATGCCGAAAACCAGATCCAAGGCGAAGGTATCCTGGAACAGACCACCAAGACATTGGAAAATATCAATGCCACCTTGCGTCAGGCAGGCTGGAGTAAGAATGATATCGTCAAGGCAACGGTATGGCTCACCTCCACCGATGATTTTGGCGGCTTCAATGAATCCTACGCAGCGTACTTCGGTAACACACCTCCGCCGGCCCGTTCCACCGTTTGTACTTCACTGATGGCGCCAAAGGCTTTGATCGAGATTGAAGTTCTGGCTTATGTCGGCGAATGATAGCCGAACGCTATACCGGCCGTGGTGTTGAACAGGTATGACGATGAGGGACGGTAAAATATTATCGCTGCACAGTTGCTCTGGAAAGGCCCAGCCGATGGAGACCATGAGCGAACTGACCTGCCTAGCGGGAAGGGGAATAGAAGGCGACCGCTATACGCTGGGGACCGGTACTTACTCAGAACGTCCGGAGGAAGGGCGGCAATTTACCCTCTTCGAGACCGAAACGCTGGAAGCGCTGAGACGGGATTTGAATATTGACCTTAGACCGGAACAAACGCGACGTAATGCGGTTAGCGAAGGCGTTCCGCTTAATCATCTGGTAAGCCGAAAGTTTAAAGTTGGCTCGGATGTTATTTTGGAAGGCATGCGGTTAAGTGTTCCCTGCCAATATTTGGAAGACCTACTTGAAATAAAAAGCCTGTTTAAAGCCCTGATTAATCGCAGCGGTCTCAATTGCCGAATTTTGACCGACGGCGTTGTCCGCATCGGCGATTCAATTAAACTGCTTTAAAATCACTACTTGATTTTCGAACTAATCCTTAAGTTCGTTGATTTATGTCACCGGCAGAGCGCCGATATCATGTAATTTAACGTTGGTGGGATCTTCCAGGTTTTTCAAATTGTTGACGTGACCATAGGTCGAAGGCTCCAAAATTTCCTGCCTGTCCTTACTTTGTCGCCTAATTTCGCAGGTCACTTTCTCGCATTCTTTAGAATTCACGGTCGCCAATATATTCTTGGTCACCCAGATGGAGTAGTTGCGGGCGAAATCGCTGAGCCGCGCCGCCTTGTTAATGGTATTGCCTAACAAGGTGAACTCCCGGTACGTCGGTGTCTGATAGGCGCCAAACCATTCCTGGCCCTCATCTAGGTCAATATTGAGGCGTAATTCATTCATCCAGTTTTGCGTGCACGCCATTCTAGGCTGATTTGCTTCATTGCCTCTTTCATATCGTAGGCACACAGAATGGCGCCGAAAACGTAATTGCAGTTAGGTTGAGGAAAGAAGTAATAGACAATGTCATCGTCGACATGTTCACCGTGGATGGCATAATACTGTCTGAATTTGAGCTCCATGGTGCCCAGACCTGATTGATCAGCTAGAAATATTCCTCCGGCGGCAGTACGCGCAGATTTTTACCGGAGCCTGCAAGCATGTTTTTGGTTTCTAGCAAATGCTGCTTAATGTTTTTCGAATTGGGTTTTGCCGAACAAAATTTCTCTTTCTTTGTCCGATAATCCCGATTTATCCGTATTACGGCGCCTATCGGCCAGAACTTTCATACCTTTTTCGACAGCAGCCCGGGCGGCGACGGCATCCAGCCAGCGCTTAAGATTGGGATAGTTGTCCAAAGGTAATTCCCGCCGCTTCCAGTTCATAGCCCAGGGGTAGATGGCAATATCGGCGATGGAGTAATCGCCGGCCATATATTCCTCGTCGCCCAATTGCGTTTCCATGACGTTGTAAAGACGAATACATTCATTTTTGTATCGGTTCATGGCGTAGGAAATTTTTTCGGGTGCATAATTAATGAAGTGGTTGGACTGACCAAACATCGGTCCGATACCGCCCATCTGGAACATTAACCATTGCAGAACCTTATAGCGCGTTCCTGCTTCGGTGGGCAGAAGCTGGCCTGATTTCTCCGCCAGATAAATCAACATGGCGCCCGATTCAAATAACGAGAAGGATTTGCCGTCGGGACCATCGCTATCCACCATAGCCGGTATTCTGTTATTGGGACTGATGCTCAGGAAAAAAGGATCGAACTGTTCTCCTTCACTGATATTGACGGCGTGGACTGTATAGTTGAGGCCGGTTTCTTCCAGCATGATGTGCAATTTGTGACCATTGGGTGTCGGCCAGGAATATAAATCGATCATTTTGTCCGCTTCCTTGATTTCGAGGCAAGTTGGATGCATTTGTATCACGGGCGTATAATAAAAAAAGTCCCTACATACCGGTAAGATATTTTGAAAAAAGGAACAATGATATGTCGGAAAATTTGTTGCATCTGGTCATGGGAGGAGAGGTCGCCGACCTGAGCGGTAACGAATTTATTGATCCCGACAATCTTGATGTTGTTGGTGTCTATCCCAGCTACGATAAGGCTTTGCGGACGTGGCAAGGCGCCAGTCACACACATGTTGATGAAGCCCATTATAAATACGTCATTGTTCACCTGAATCGGAGGATTGATCCAGACAATCCGCAAGACGAATTCAAGAAAGGCCAAAGCTATCGTCAGAAAAATATAACAGCTTGATAGGCTAAAAGCGGGGACTGGCTTTTTCCAGTTCGGCGCGCAGTTCTGCATGATTTCTGGCGACGGTAAATTGTGGAAACTCAGTCATGATATAATCTGGTGCATGAATGAGAAAGCCTTTGTCTGCTTCGGTTAACATTGCAGTATCGTTATAGGAATCACCAGCTGCATAGACCGTGAAATTCAATTGCCGAAGATGTTTTACCGCTTCCCGTTTGTGATTATCCATCCGGAGATGATAGCCGGTGATCCGACCGTCCGGAGCCGTGTCCAGACGATGGCAAAACAAAGTCGGCCATTCCAGCTTGCGCATTAACGGTTCGGCAAATTCGTAGAACGTATCGGAAAGAACGACGACTTGAAAATGGGCGCGTAGCCAATTGAGAAAATCCAGGGCACCGGGCAGCGGTTCGAGACTGTTGATAACTTCCTGCAAGTCCGGCAGGCCAAGGTTGTTCTCGTCCATGATCCGTAATCGTTGCTGCATCAGCTCGTTATAATCCGATACATCCCGGGTGGTTGCGCGCAGCTCGTCAAAGCCGGTTTTTTTAGCCATGCCGATCCAGATCTCCGGAATCAAAACACCCTCCAAGTCGAGGCAGGCGACTTCCACTTTTAATCTCCTCATATGAAATTCAGCGCCGGATATAGCACACCAGTCCACCGGGGAAAGAGCTATTAAGCCTTTATGGAACTAAAAATGCACTAATTTGCCAGGCTGACCTGAATTCCATCGAATACGTCATGGAACATCGCTTCCGTCAAACGGCCCGTATTGGTGTTGTAACGAGAGCAGTGATAGCTATCGGCGATAATTAGGTTGTGCAGTTTGTGGAACTGGTTGTGGCCGAATTTCCAGCGGCTTTTTTTCTCTTTTAGGCAAGAAAAAACGGCGCCGTGCGCCAATCCGCCAAGCGCCAGGATCACCTTTAAGTTTTTCATGGATTGGATTTCTTCAGCCAAAAAAGGAGCGCAGGTGGCAACTTCTTTTCCCGTCGGCTTGTTTTGAGGCGGCAGACAGCGGACGGCGTTGGTGATCCGACAGTTAATCAATCGTAAGCCGTCTTTAGGATCGGCGCCGTACTTACCCTCGGCATATTGGTAGCGGAGCAATGTGTCGTACAAAAGATCACCGGCATAATCGCCGGTAAACGGGCGGCCTGTCCGGTTGGCGCCTTTCAGACCGGGTGCCAGGCCAACCACCAGCATTTCGCCCGTGACGTCGCCAAAAGAAGGGACGGGAGCATTGAACCAGCCGGGATAGGCATCTCGGTTTTGCCTTCTAAAATCGCAAAGGCGCGGACATAGTTTACAGTCCGGGGCAGGTAAACTAGGGCTTTTAGGCACAACAGTGATCGTTCTAATTGATACTAAGCGGAGGCAATATATCCGTCGCTGTCCTGGATTTGCAACATGTCATCGTCGTGCATGGGATAAGCGGGTGAATCCGATTGCCCGGGTTTTCGCTCTATTTCATCCTTAAGATCGCGTAGTTCTAAAAAGTAATCAGATTGACGGCGCAATTCATCGGCCACCATGGGTGGTTTGGATATTACCGTGCTGACCACAGTAACCCGTTTACCATTTCGCTGGGCAGATTCAACCAGGCGGCGGAAATCGCCGTCACCGGAAAACAGCACGATATGATCTAGATGTTCCATCATTTCCATGACATCAACCGCTAGTTCAATATCCATATTGCCTTTAATTTTCCGGTTACCTGATGGGTCGGTAAATTCTTTGGTGGGTTTCGTCACCATGGTATAGCCATTGTAATCGAGCCAATCGACCAGCGGGCGGATCGGAGAATATTCCTGTTCTTCCAGCAAGGCGGTGTAGTAGAAGGCACGGACCAGATTACCTTTTCCCTCGAAAATTTCGAGCATTCTTTTATAGTCGATGTCAAAACCAAGGGCGCGGGCGGCAGCGTAAAGGTTAGATCCGTCAATGAAAAGAGCAATTCGTTCGTTCTTTTGAAATACCATAATTTATTCCATTAATAACAATTTGTTCTAGTGCATTTTTAATATTAATTATCGAATATTTATTAGGTCTATTTTTTCAATTATTTTACGGTTTGTAACATTGAATTAAAATTAAAATCATTAAAGAATATATACTTAAATGATTATTTCTTCAATTACAACTTTGTGGATTTTTTTGACTTACATGAATAATTTTTTCGGAGCTAAAGTTAAGTGATTTTTGTTGGAATCGGCTCGAATCTTAAATCTGAAGAAGGTCTGGCGCCTCTAACCAATTGCCAAAAAGCTGTCGATCAAATGATTTCGGAAGGCATTGAAATAGTTGCGCGCTCGCCCTGGTATGAAACGGCGCCCGTACCGGTTTCTTACCAACCCTGGTACGTGAATGGCGTGGTCGAAATTAAGACGCCGCTGTCCGCTGCCAAAATCCTGCCAATGCTACTCAATATTGAAAGTGTGATGGGGCGCGTCCGATCGGAATCTAATGCGGCCAGGACGATTGATCTCGATTTATTGGCCTATGATGACGAATGCATGGCAACGGTTAATTTAATATTGCCTCATCCACGCCTACATACGCGTCTTTTCGTCCTGCGTCCCCTGGCCGATATCGCTCCTGATTGGCGTCATCCGCGTTCGGGGGAAAAGCTGGATGATATGCTCAAAAAGGTCCATAAAGCGCAGGAAATCCGAAAGATCGGATAATTTTTTGGCCCAACAACCGAAATATTCAAAAAATTCATTGAAAAGCTTGCGTTTTCTGTAATCAGGCCTATATATTCGCTGCTCTCAATTCCGCATATTAAAGCCTTTCCGGCTGTAGGAGATACTCGATGGCCCGCGTCACCGTTGAAGATTGCGTTGAAAAAGTTTCAAACCGTTTTGAATTGGTCATGTTGGCGGCCCAGCGCGCCCGTAGCCTTTCGTCCGGTGCGGAACTGACTATCGAACGGGACAACGATAAAAATCCGGTAATCGCCCTGCGTGAAATTGCCGACGAAACTGTCGAGTTGAATGAGCTGGAGGAAAACCTGATTAAAGGTCTGCAAACCCATGTCGAGCCCGATGAGCCTGACGAAGAAGAAATGGATATGCTGACCGCGGGTGATGAATCCTCTGAAACCTTTGCCCAGAATATAGCGGCCACCAAAGCTGAAGAAGGCGAAGAAGTAATTCTGGCATTCACCGACAATATTTTTGAAGGTGATGAAAAAATGGGTGGCGACGCAGACTGACAACCAGCCCACCGCCATCCAGCACCATTAAATACGGTTCCAACGTATTTTTTTGTCTATTTACCAATTAAAGCTGGCGAATACGGGCGATCTAAATAAAATCCCTGTTATGGGAAATTTATCATGATTCGTCAATTTGAGCTTGTCGAAAAAGTTTCATCGTATGATTCCAGCATCGATGAAGATGCGTTGAACCGCGCTTACGTATTCGCCATGAAAGCCCACGGCAATCAAACCAGAGCCTCGGGCGATCCGTATTTTTCCCATCCACTTGAAGTAGCGGCAATACTGACGGAGTACAAACTTGACAGCAACTCCATAATTACGGCTCTGCTACATGATACCATCGAAGATACCGAGACGACATCGGCAGAAGTCAAAAGTCAGTTCGGCGAGGAAGTAGCGCAATTGGTCGACGGCGTCACAAAATTAGCCCAGATTGAACTGCAATCGCAATTCTCTGATCAGGCGGAAAATTTTCGGAAACTCGTTCTCGCAATGTCGGAAGATATTCGCGTACTGCTGGTTAAATTAGCTGACCGTTTGCATAATATGCGAACCCTCAACTATATTTCCAAAACAGCTAAACGTCGCCGTATTGCCCTGGAAACTATGGAGATATATGCGCCGCTGGCTGAGCGGATTGGCATGCAGGAACTGAAGAATGAACTGGAAGATTTGGCCTTTGCTGAATTAAATCCTGATGCCCGTAGCTCAATCATCGCGCGGCTCGACTTCCTCAGGGGGGATGGCAAAGATAATGTGAAAATGATTATCGATGAACTTGGGGAAACCTTCCTGACAAACAATCTGAAGGCCGAAGTCGTTGGCCGCGAGAAAACGCCGTATTCGATTTGGCGCAAAACGCAAAAGAAAAAGGTGTTCTTCGAACAGGTCGCCGATATCATTGCCTTCCGTATTATTGTTGATTCAGCCGAAGACGGTTACCGCACCCTTGGTATTATTCACGGCAAATACCGCAGCGTACCGGGCCGTTTCAAGGATTATATGAGTACCCCCAAGCCCAATGGCTATAGTGCTATTCACACCAGCATCATCGGCCCTCAGAAGCACCGTATTGAAATTCAAATCCGAACCCGACAAATGCATGAGAGGGCAGAATATGGCGTTGCCGCCCATTGGCAGTATAAACAAAGCGCTGACCACAAAACCGGACGGCAATACCGCTGGATGCGCGAACTGCTTGATATTCTCGACCATGCGGCCAGTCCTGACGATTTTTTGGAAAATACCAAGCTTGAGATGTTTCCCGATCAAGTTTTCTGCTTTACCCCCAAAGGCGAAGTGATTGCCTTGCCAAGCAGCGCGACGGCGATTGATTTTGCCTATGCCGTGCACTCTGAACTCGGCGATACCTGCGTCGGCGTGAAAATCAATGGCCGCCCCATGCCTTTGCGTACAGAACTGGAAAACGGAGATCAGATAGAAATTATTACGTCACCAGCACAGACACCGTCGCCGACCTGGGAAAATTTCGCCGTTACAGGCAAGGCCCGGGCGCGAATCAGGCGCTTTATCCGGCAGCGGCAGAGAGAGGAATATTTAAATCTGGGGGGGGCCATTATGGAGCGTGCCTTTCAATCTGAAGGTTACGAATTTTCAGACAAGGCGCTGGGCGAGGTCCTATCAGTTTTCCAGGTCAAAAGCGCCGAAGACCTCTGTGCCGAAGTCGGCGCCGGCCACATCACCAGCCGGGAGGTCCTGGAAGCGGTTTTTCCTGGGATCAAGGAGAACAACAACACCAACAAAGTGATTAGCCTTTTCCGCCGCAGGGGTAAGAAAAAGAAGAAAGATGAAAAAGACAAAGGTGTTCCGATCAAGGGACTTATTCCGGGAATGGCCCTTCATTTTGCTGGTTGCTGTCACGCTTTACCCGGCGACCGCATCGTCGGCATCATTACCAAGGGCAGGGGCATAACCATCCACACCATCGACTGCGAAACCTTGGAAGAATTTTCCGATACGCCAGAACGGTGGGTCGACGTCGCCTGGGATGAAGCTGCGACACCCGACAATCACGTCGGCAGAGTGGAACTGGTGGTTACCAATGAGCCCGGCAGCTTGAGCGAATTATCCCTGGTTATCGCCAAAAACGGCGGAAATATCAGCAATCTGAAAATCACTAACCGGACCCTGGAGTTTTTTGACATGATCATCGATATCGAGGTCATGGATCTAAAGCATTTGCGCAATATTATCGCCGCTTTGCGTGCCTTATCGGTAATCAACACGGTGGAAAGAGCGCGCGGTTAACCCTATATTGTGATATTCCGGCTTTACAGGATCTTTGAAAACCTTTGCCAATAAAACTACATCTAGTTTTCGGGGAGAGAGGTGGATAGTTTGAATGTTTCGTCGTAGAGAAGAAAAACCCATTCACCGACGCATCGTAGATTTTTGCTGGCCTGCGATGGGCTGGCGAAGAACGGTTAGTTATTGGGCCCACAGGGTCAGTCGACTGCCAGGATCGACTTATTCTATTGCCGCCGGGTTTGCCTGTGGTGCGGCTGTATCTTTCACCCCATTCGTTGGTCTCCATTTTATCCTGGGCGCCATCTGGGCATGGCTCATGCGGGCAAATATTATTGCCTCTGCCATTGGGACCGCCGTCGGCAATCCTTGGACTTTTCCCTTTATTTGGGTTTGGGTTTACAATGTGGGCGTACGGCTGGGATTTAGCGGTAGTGCGCATGATGAAGAAGCTTTGGATTTTGCCGCCTTGTTTGGCCATATGATCGAATTTGCGCTAAAATTTGACTTAGCCTATTTAGCGAAAGTCGCTTGGCCCGTGTTCGGACCCATGCTTGTTGGCAGTATACCCACCACAATCGTTACCTGGATTTTGTTTTATTACGGCATAAAATACATTGTTACGGCTTACCGACAGTCAAGAATTAGACGGATTATTAAAAAACATCAGGAATCTGAACGAGGATACGAGCAGCAATTGGCACCCACTTTAGAGAAGGATAATTCTGACCCATGACGGAACTATTCGATTATTTACGGCTTGGTGTAAACATTGATCACGTCGCCACCATTCGCAATGCCAGGGGCGGCTATCACCCTGACCCGTTACGAGCAGCTCATGTAGCATCCAAAGCCGGCGCTGATGGTATTACCGCTCACCTGCGCGAAGACCGGCGCCATATGACCGACATCGATATTTCGCGGCTAATCGCGGACATCGACTTATCTTTGAATTTGGAAATGGCAGCGACCGATGAAATGCTGCAAATTGCGCTGAAACATTGCCCCCATGCGGCTTGCATTGTACCGGAGAAAAGAGAGGAACGGACAACCGAGGGCGGTTTGGACGCAACCGGCGGTTATGATCAATTGGCACCTATTGTCGCGGCGTTGGTGGAAAAGGGGATACGGGTTTCCCTGTTTATTGAAGCCGACGGGCGGCAACTGGATGCTGCCAAGTCCCTCGGTGCACCTGTTATTGAGCTTCATACCGGTGCCTATTGCGACAAATTTGGCGCAGAACGAGATGACGAGTTGCAGCGAATACGAGAAGCAGCGACTTATGCTGCGGAAATTGGCTTGGAATGTCATGCCGGTCACGGACTGGGCTTCGATACAGTTGCGCCAATTGCTGAAATTCCGCAGGTTGTAGAGTTGAATATCGGCCATTTTCTCGTCGGTGAAGCAATATTTGGCGGACTGGAGAGTTCCATCAAACGCATGCGGTCACTTATGGATAACGCGCGCGCCGATATATCCGATAGACGATCAGCCTAGGTAATCTGGTGAGGGCATAATTCTGTGATTNTGGGACTGGGCAACGATCTTATCAATATCACGCGTATTGAAAAAACGCTAGAGCGCTTCGGNGATCGNTTTATCCAACGGATATTTACCGAAGCCGAGATCATCAAATCGGAAAAGNGGCGTCTGCGGGCNGCCAGTTATGCCAAACGTTTTGCCGCTAAAGAAGCGTGTTCCAAAGCCCTGGGAACCGGATTTCGCCGCGGCGTGTTTTGGCGCGATATGGGTGTGGTCAACTTACCATCGGGAAAACCTACTATGGCGCTTACGGGCGGCGCTTTAAAAAGATTGAATGAGATCACACCCGAAAGCATGAACCCGCAAATCGATCTTACCATCACCGATGATTTTCCTCTGGCCCAGGCAATCGTGATCATCTCCGGCCTTCCGGATTTTGGGTCAGAAGATGAAGCCTGACAGCGTCGTTATTGGATGGCGGCCAAGCAGTCTTTCGGGGTGGGGGGTCTATGGCCTTAACTTAGCCGTTCAATTGAAAGCGTTGGGGCGAAACCCGATTCTCTATCTAGCGCCGCACATGTTGGATGTATCCCCCGAAATAGACGAAATACTTAAACCGGTTTTGCAGCGCCAGGTCCAACTCGGCGAGTTGTTGGACAAAATTGGGTTTTTGGAGTTCGATTTTCCTGTTCTCCACGCGCTGCGTAACGATTTCGAACCGCCGCTGCAACAACAGTCGGCCGTCGGGACCAAGAATATTGGCGTGATTTTTTTTGAAGATACCGAATTTTCCACTGAAGGTCTTGCGCGGGCGGAGGCTTATGACCTCATCGTGACCGGATCCAGCTGGAATAAGGAAATATTGGAATTACGAGGGCTTACCAATGTCGTCAACGTGTTCCAAGGTATCGATGACAGCATTTTTTATCCGCGTCCGAAAATTGACCGGTATCCGGATCGTTTTGTGATTTACTCCGGCGGCAAACTGGAATATCGCAAAGGACAGGACGTTGTCATTGCCGCCTTTCGTGAGTTTCATGCCCGTCATCCCGAAGCCTTGTTGATCTTTGCTTGGGGCAATCAATGGCCCGGCATTATGCCTACCATTGCCAATTCGCCCTTTGTGAAGGGAGCCCCTGAGGTCACTGGCGATAATAATATACTGATCGACGAGTGGCTGATGGAAAACGGCGTGCCGGAAGAGGCATTTATCAATCTGGGAATGCCACCGAATAAAGATATTCCCGGGCATTTAGCCGCTGCTGATGCAGCCGTATTTCCCAACCGCTGTGAACCGGGAACGAATCTGGTCGCCATGGAGGCTATGGCTTGCGGTCTGCCGTCAATCGTTGCCGCTAATACCGGACAGCTAGATCTGATAGTGCAAGGCAATTACTATCCACTTGAACAACAGTCACCGGTGGCAGCCTATCCACCCTATAAGGGCGTGGAAGGATGGCGGGAACCGTCGGTTGAGGAAACCTTGGATAGATTGGAGGAGATTTACCAGAACCGGGAAGAGGCAATTGGGCGGGGAAAGGCGGCGGCGATTTACATGACAAATTTCACGTGGTCGAGACAGATTTCCAGTTTATTAGGCCAGATAGATGGACTGTTTGTGTCTTGAACAGGCGGAATGTCGCTTGACAGAAGGGTAGGACACTGGCTCTATCACCGCCTAACCGGACTAAAAAAATTAAGAATAAAATAAATTAATACTTTACAATGAATTACCTGTCTTAATTGATGCAAAACAAGAAGACATACGGCATATGGGATTCCGCAAAAACATTCGTTTATGCCATCCTGATTGCACTTCTCGTCCGAACCGTCGCGTTTGAACCGTTCAACATTCCCTCGGGATCGATGATCCCGACGCTGCTTATCGGTGACTACCTGTTTGTGTCGAAATACTCTTATGGCTATTCGAAACATTCCATACCGTTAAGCCTGCCGGTTATCCCAGGACGGATTTTTTTTTCCGAACCGGAACGCGGTGATGTTGCCGTTTTCAAACTGCCTACCGATGACGAAACTGATTATATCAAGCGGCTAATTGGCCTGCCTGGGGATCGTATTCAAATGAAGTCTGGTCGTTTGTACATCAATGGCAAAATAGTAGAACGGGAACGTATTGATGATTTCGTGCAGACGGACCGCAACGGTAATATCCGGCGCCAGGCCCGCTTTCTGGAAACTTTACCCAACGGATTGGTGCATCCTATTTTGGAAAAATCCGATCACGATATGCTTGATGACACTTCTGTTTATACTGTGCCGCCGGAACATTATTTTGCCATGGGCGACAACCGAGATAATTCGCAGGATAGCAGGGTTCTCAGCGAAGTGGGTTTCGTGCCGAAAAAAAACCTGGTTGGACGGGCGGAAGTCCTCTTCTTTTCCACCAATGGCGCAGGGCGATTCTGGGAAGTTTGGAAATGGCCGATAAGCATACGCTTTAAACGATTTTTTCAGGGTATTACCTGAAGCGATGGCTGGTAATCTGCCAGTAGACAACGCCCATCGACTGACCAAAATTCTCGGCCATCAATTTTCCGACAATCAGCGCCTGGCCAAAGCGCTGACACATTCAAGCTATTCCAACCTAAACAGCGGCCTTGGTGGTTCCAACGAGCGAATGGAGTTCCTAGGTGACCGGGTGCTGGGACTGGTTATCGCCGATCTTCTTTTAACGCAGTTTTCCAACGAGGACGAAGGTGATATTGCGAGACGCCACACGGCCCTGGTCCGCCAGGAAGCCCTGGTGCTGGTCGCGGAGAGTATTGGTCTCGGCAATTATATCTCTATGTCGCTGGGTGAAGAGGATACGGGCGGACGGCAGAATGCCAGTATTCTGGCCGATTGCTGTGAGGCCGTGGTCGCGGCTCTCTATCTTGATGGCGGCTTGGCAGCCGCGCGGAATTTTATTGAAGACAAGTGGCGGCCTATGCTGGAAGCGGATCTGCTGCCGCCAAAAGACCCCAAAACAACGCTGCAGGAATGGGCCCAGTCAAACAATCTGCCGTTACCTGTCTATGCCGAAATCAGCCGTCAGGGTCCCGACCATCAACCAGTGTTTAAAATAGAGGTACGGGTGGAGGATTTACCGCCGGCGACTGCTGATGGCTCTTCTAAACGCGAAGCCGAACAGAAAGCCGCCAAGATATTGCTAGGGGTCATTAAAAATGAAGTCGACTGACACTCGATGCGGTTTTATTGCGATCCTCGGCGCGCCCAATGTAGGTAAGTCGACATTGCTGAACCGCATTGTAGGCGCCAAAGTTTCGATCGTTTCGCCCAAGGTGCAGACCACTCGTACCCGGGTTCTGGGTATTGCCATCGAAGGCAACGCTCAACTGATATTTATCGATACACCCGGTATTTTCGCGCCGCGGCGGCGGTTGGATAGGGCTATGGTGGCAGCGGCGTGGGGCGGCGTCGGTGACGCCGACCGGATTCTTCTCCTGGTGGATTCAGAGCGTGGTTTCGATACTAACACGAAAGCGATCATCGACCGCATGGCCGGCAGCAATCAGAAGACTGATCTGGTTCTGAACAAAGTCGATTTGGTGCAAAAGACCGATCTGCTATCGTTAACGTTGCAGTTAAATGAGACCGGTATTTGCAATGAGATATTCATGATCTCGGCAGAAAAGGGCAACGGTGTAGTGGATTTGGTGGATTATTTGCGAGACAGCGTGAAAGAAAGCCCCTGGCTGTTTCCCGAAGATCAGATATCGGATATGCCGATGCGCCTTCTGGCGGCGGAAATCACCCGGGAAAAGATCTATTTAAAACTCCATAAGGAATTGCCTTACGCCACGACGGTCGAGACGGAAAATTGGCAGGAAGAGGACGATGGCAGTGTCCGCATCGAACAGGTAATTTTCGTTGAGCGCAATTCTCAAAAAGCAATTGTGCTTGGTAAAAAGGGCCGGCAGATAAAAACAATCGGCTCCGATGCCCGCGCTGAATTGGAAAAACTCCTGGAACAACGCGTTCATTTGTTCTTGTTTGTCAAAGTGCGCGAAAAATGGGGTGACGACCCGGCCCGCTACCGGGATTGGGGTTGGGACTTCAATGCGTAAAATGGGACCCGAAACTAGGACCTGACCCGGTATTCTGATTTTGTTAAACTCCACCCATGAATTGGACTGATATTGGTATTGTGCTTTCCGCCCGAAAGCATGGGGAGGGTTCGGCGATAGTTTCATTGCTGACAGAGGAACACGGCCGCCATGCCGGCTTGGTAAAGGGTGGCTCAGGTAAAAGGGCGCGCGGTATTTATGAGCCTGGCAATCTGGTCTCGGCAACCTGGAAAGCGCGGCTTGAAGAACATCTCGGAACATTTACCTGTGAGTTAACTAAGGCTCATGCGGCTCTGGTTTTCGATGATCAGATTCGACTAGCGGTATTGAGCGCGGCCTGTGCCGTGACGGAAGTGGCGCTACCGGAACGGGAACCCCATCCCGCCCTGTACGAATCGCTAACCGCTCTGCTCGGCAGATTGGCAGCAGAGGACTGGCTGGCGCACTATGTCGTCTGGGAATTGGACTTGCTGAGGGAGTTAGGTTTCGGCCTGGACCTGACCTCATGTGTGGCCACCGGACAGTTGGAGGAACTGATTTATGTCTCACCCAAATCCGGCCAAGCGGTCTCTATCGGCGCAGGAGAACCATATAAAAACAAGCTCTTAAGACTACCACTCTTTCTAATGGACGGGACCGCTGCAATTGAAAACACGGATATCGAAGCAGGGCTGGTCCTGACCGGCTACTTTCTCGATCGCCATGTTTTTATTCATAGCCGCACTGGTGCACCACCGGCGCGGACACGACTCATTGACCGGGTGATACAATTGTCTACTATATCTGGTAGTTAAAGACCGATTCCTTGTGGGAAAACTTTATGAACACGACCACTCTACCGGCAGGCGATATCCGGGATACGCGCCTCGCCGACGCTATTAGCGAACGATACCTGTCCTACGCCCTGTCAATCATTATGTCGCGCTCTTTGCCTGATGTACGAGATGGTCTAAAACCGGTCCACCGGCGGCTTCTCTACGCTATGCGGCAGCTTAAATTGGACCCCCATCAAGGTTTCAAGAAATGTGCCCGCGTGGTCGGCGACGTCATCGGTAAATATCATCCGCACGGCGATCAGGCGGTTTATGATGCCCTGGTGCGGCTGGCGCAGGATTTTGCTGTCCGCTATCCGCTGATCGACGGCCAGGGCAATTTCGGCAATGTGGACGGCGATAACGCGGCAGCCATGCGGTATACCGAAGCCAGATTAACCACCGTCGCCCAAGCCTTGCTGGCAGGTATCGACGAAAATGCCGTGGACTTCCGGGAAACCTATGATGGGGAAGATAGCGAACCCATCGTCTTGCCGGCCGCAATTCCCAATTTGCTGGCCAATGGCGCCGCCGGGATTGCCGTCGGTATGGCCACTAGTGTTCCACCACATAATATTGGTGAACTGTGTAACGCCTTGCTGCATCTTATCAAGTTTCCCAAAGCAACTATCAGAAAATTGGTGGAGTTCATTCCCGGTCCCGATTTTCCCACCGGCGGTACCTTGGTGGAAGACCGGAATGTCGTTGTGGCTGCTTATAAAACGGGGCGGGGTGGTTTTCGAGTGCGGGCCAAATGGGAAAAAGAAAAAATTGGACGTGGGCAATATCAAATTATCGTTACGGAAATTCCCTACCAAGTACAAAAATCACGGCTAATCGAAAAAATTGCTGACCTTTTGATGCAGCGTAATCTCCCGTTACTCATAGATGTACGCGATGAGTCTACAGAACTGGTGCGTATCGTACTGGAGCCGAAAAACAGAACCGTCGAGCCGGAAATGCTGATGGAGCAGCTATTCAAACAAACCGATCTTGAATCCCGGTTCAGTCTCAACATGAATGTGCTGGATGCCGACAATACGCCGCGGGTGATGAATTTGCGGGAAGTCCTTGCGGCCTTTCTGGATCATCGCCATGTTGTGCTGCTGCGGCGCACTAAGTTCCGTCTCAACAAGATTGCTACCCGCATGGAGGTTCTCGAAGGCTATTTGATGGCTTATCTCAATCTCGATGAGGTTATCCGCATTATCCGAGAGGAAAACCATCCCAAGGCAAGTTTGATCAAAACCTTCGAACTGACGGAGGCTCAAGCGGAAGCAATCCTCAACATGCGCTTACGCAGTTTGCGCAAACTCGAGGAAACTGAGATTAAGAGTGAATACGACAGCCTCAAAAAGGAACGGGTGGAGTTGAATAAACTCATTAAAAACAAAGACCTACGCTGGAAAACAATTTCTGAAGAGATCAAGGAAATTAAGAAAGCGTTCGGCGGCAAAGAGGTCGGCTTAAAGCGCCGCACGGCGATTGGTGAAGCGCCGCCGGTTATTGACGTTCCCGTTGAAGCGATGATCGAAAAAGAGCCCGTGACTATCATTTGTTCCGATAAGGGCTGGATTAAAGCAGCGAAAGGGCATCTCGAAACAACGTCGGGTGTAAAATACAAGGATGGCGACCGGCGCAAGTTCGTGATGCACGCGGAAACCACCGATAAGATTCTGCTCTTCGCCACCAATGGCCGTTTTTACACCATTCCCTGCGACCGGTTGCCAAGTGGCCGTGGATTTGGCGAACCGGTACGTCTGATGATTGATCTTGGTAACGAGCATGACATCGTCTACCTGACGCTCTTCAAGCCCGAGGAAAAGATGCTGATCGCATCGAGTGCTGGGCGTGGGTTTATCGTCAAATCCGACGATGTCATGGCCCAGACCAAAAGTGGCAAGCAGGTGCTGAATGTCAAAGGCAAAGACGAAGCAACCGCCTGCTGCAAGGTCGAAGGCGATTTTGTGGCTGTAATTGGTGACAATCGCAAGCTGCTATTGTTCCCGCTGGACGAACTTCCGGAAATGAACCGGGGCCGGGGGGTCATTCTGCAGCGCTACAAGGACGGTGGGCTGGCCGATGTCAAAACCTTTACCTTTGCCGAAGGGCTAAGCTGGAAAACGGGTGACCGCACCCGCACTGAAACCGATCTCTTAGCCTGGCAGGGAAAACGGTCGCAGGCCGGACGGCTGCCGCCCAAAGGTTTCGCCAAGGCCAACCGCTTTTCGTAATTTTTAGCCGAAGATCAATTTGGGCAGCCACGTGGCCAGTTGGGGGAATAACGCCAAAACACAGAGACCTATAATCTGAATGATCACGAACGGTATTACGCCTTTGTAGATGTGTATTGTCGAAATTTCAGGCGGTGCAACACCCCGCAAATAAAACAAAGCAAAGCCGAACGGTGGTGTTAGGAATGATGTCTGCAAGTTCATCGCCATCATCACGCCAAGCCAAACCGGGCTGATATCCCCTTGCAGCAACGCTGGTGCGACGATAGGAACGACGACGAAAGTGATTTCGATAAAATCAAGGAAGAAACCGAGAAAGAACATCACGGCCATTACCAATAATATGGCTCCGAACTCTCCTCCGGGTAGGTTTTTAAGGAAATCGCTAACCATGTCGTCACCGCCCAATCCCCTGAAAACGAGAGAAAAGACCGAGGCGCCGATCAAAATAACGAATACCATGGCGGAAACTTTAAGGGTTTCCCGCATCACTTCTTTGAGAATATTGTGCTGCTCGGCACGTTGAAGACTGACCAGCACGCCCCAGGCCAACCCAACAGTGCAAATACCCGCGAGGATTATGCCAAAAAAATCACCAGCTGGAATTTCGTTACGTGATACCCTGAGGTCCATGGTGTTGGTTAAGATCAGCATGACGATCAGACAACCGCCCGCAGCATAAAGAGCGTTACCGCGCTTCGCATCCAGCCGCAATCCCGCCAACAACATAGCGCCTACGGATCCGACAGCCGCCGCTTCGGTCGGCGTTGCTACACCGGCCAGGATCGAACCAAGAACGGCGACGATTAAAATTATGGGTGGGATCAAAGCGTGGATAACCCGCCAAAGCAGTGGAATTCCGTCATCGAGGTCCTCTTTGGGGATCGCCGGTGATACGGTCGGTTTAATCCAGGCAACGATTATCTGATAGAGGATATACAAGCCAACCAAAGAAAGCCCCGGCAGCAAGGCGCCGGCAAACAGATCTCCAACTGAAACCGGGTCGGGCGAAAAATTTCCCGCCATGCGTTGGGCATCGACATAAGCGTTGGATATTTGATCGCCAAGCAGAACGAGGACGATAGAGGGCGGAATGATTTGCCCCAATGTACCGGCAGCAGCAATGGAGCCGCAGGCGAGCGAGGGATCGTACTTCCGGCGCAACATAGAAGGAAGTGACAGCAGGCCCATGGTCACGACCGTTGCACCGACGATCCCGGTTGATGCCGCCATGAGTGCCCCGACGATGGAGACGGAGATGCCCAGGCCACCTCTCAGATTGCCAAACAGCCGACCCATTGTATCGAGAAGTTCTTCCGCCACCTTCGAACGTTCCAGCATGACACCCATGAATACGAACAGCGGTACGGCGATGAGCAGTTCGTTGGTCATGGCGCCGCCGAAGATGCGCGAGGGCAAAGCACCGAACAGAGAGAACTCAAATAGATTTACGCTCCAGCCGATAACCGAAAAAAGCAAAGCCGTGCCGGCAAGGGTAAAAGCGACCGGAAAGCCGCCCATAAGCATCACGCAAACGACGCCAAACATTAAAAATACAAGTATTTCAGCTAGTTCCATTTATGACACCCGTCCCTGTATCACCGTTCAACGGATGGCGCAGACTGTTGCACTTCATTTTTACCCAACATCACCAGAAGGGCGTGGATGGCCATTGAAATTCCCTGCAGCGTAACCAACAGGGCAAAAATCAAAATAGTGGTTTTCAATAAAAAAACGGCCTGGATTCCACTGGTTTCCTTCGATCCTTCGAAGACCATCCAGGAGGAAGCCACGTAGGGCCACGAGTACCACCAAATCACGCCGCAAACCGGAACAAGAAAAACAATAACGCCAATAAAATCTATCAGCGCTTTTCTTTTTTCCGAGGCATCTCGATAAAAGGCGTCCACACGGACATGGCCACCATAAAGCAGGGTATAACCGGCACCGATCATAAACAGTAAGGAATGCAGGTAGACGACCGATTCCTGCATCATGATTGATCCAATACCGAATACGTAGCGCATAACAACGACGACAAATTGAATGATTACCATCAAGAGCGCCGACCAAGCGGTCACCCGGCCTATCCAATCATTGAATGAATCGATTTTTCTGGCGAGTGCGGTAAGAGAGTCCACTTTCTAAATTTATGCCTAATAGTTATCAAATAATAAAAAAAACGACCCGCGCTGATCGCCGCACGGGCCGTTTTTTTGGTGTTATTACTTGCCGTATTTAAATGGCAGTAACCGGGCTTCCCAGTAAGCTTGATCGGATAACTTTGACCAGGCAATAGATTCTTTACGAAAGTTCCGGAAACTATCGTAAACCTTACCCGTTATTTTGTCGCTAGCACCGGCTTCGGCGACGACTTCACCGGACGCTTTACCGATGGCATTCATGACTCCATTACTGAATTTCCTGACTTTAACCTTATGTTTGTTGATCAATGTTGTGAGGGCGCCATTATTGCGCGCGTTGAATTCGGCCAGGGCAACATCATTTTCAGCAGACATCGCCGCCTGAACGATGGCTTTATGCTCTGACGAAAGACCTTCCCAGGTTTTCAGATTCATACTGGAAGACAGCGTTGTACCGGGTTCATGGAAACCGGGATAGTAGTAGTATTTCGTCACCTTATAGAACCCGAAGGCCAAATCGTTCCACGGCCCGACCCACTCGGTCGCATCAATTGCGCCGGATTGAAGAGCAGGGAAGATTTCACCTCCTGGCAGGGATACCGCCGCCGCACCGATGCGACGAAGAACTTCACCGCCCAAACCCGGCATACGAATTTTTAATCCCTTATAGTCTTCAAGCGAATTCACCTCCTTGTTGAACCAGCCACCCATTTGGACGCCAGTGTTGCCGGCCATAAAGCTTTTAATGCCAAACTGCTTGCCGACTTCATCCCATAATTGTTGACCGCCGCCATGGTTAATCCAAGCGCTCTGCTCGGTGGCCGTTAATCCATATGGTACGGCTGCGAAAAAGTTGAAGGCTTTTGATTTGCCTTGCCAATAATACTCGGCAGCATGATACATGTCAGCGGTACCACTGGATACAGCGTCAAATGATTCAAATGCTGGCACCAGTTCGTTAGCTGCAAATACCTTAACGGTAAGAGATCCACCAGACATGGAGGTGATTCGATTCGCCAGGCGCGATGCCGTCGTACCCAGACCCGGAAAATTCTTGGGCCAGGTGGTCACCATCTTTATTTGTTTTATGCCTTGCGATAGTGCTGGTTTGGGAAAAGAAACTGCTGCTGCTGTTGCTGCGCTGGCTACGCCTGCGCCTTTGATAAAGTCACGACGTTTCATAGGTGTTACCTCCCGATAGTTGTTTTTTTACCCTGTAATTAGGTCCGGGTTTTCCGAACGCTTTGAATGCTGTCTTTTATAACCGATTGCTTTCGTAGAACATGAGTATAGCCCTAATTAAATATCGCGCAATAAACTACTGACAATGATTATTAATTAATAACCAAGGTAAAAAAACTGGATTTGCGCCGGTTAATTAACAGCCGAAAAGGGACTAAAAATTAATACCATCCGGCAAATAATTTTGAAGCCTTTGACCATAGTACTCGACTCTTTTCATAGAACCAGTCCTATCAACGCTTTTCGTGGTATTGTCATGACTGTCCTTTCGCCTTTTTCCAAAGCACTTCCATTTCACCTAGATTTAACTGATTGATATCCTTACCTTCTTCACTCAAAAATTTCTCCATTTTCCCGAACCGGTCTTCAAATTTAGCGTTGCCGTGTCTGAGGGCCGCCTCGGGATCAATATCCAGCTTGCGGGCGACATTGACGACACAAAAAAGGACGTCCCCAAGTTCATCGATCAATTTGTCGCGGTCCAAATCTTCAGCGATGATTTCATCTTGCAGTTCAATGATTTCCTCACCGAGTTTATCCATGGTGCTTTGCGGATCAGGCCAATCAAAGCCAACGCGGGCAGCACGCTTTTGTAGTTTAAAGGAACGTAGTAGGGCAGGCATTCCTTTCGCCACACCGGACAAGGCACTTAATGAAGCGTCTGATTTTTCTTCGCGTTCCCGCGCTTTTTGATCTTCCCAGGCAATTCTTTGCTGATCCACTGAAGCCATTTGTTCAGATCCGAATACATGCGGATGCCGACGAATCATTTTCTCGCTGATCCCATCGACCACGACCTGAAAATTAAACTCTTCATTTTCCTCCGCCATTTGAGCGTGAAAAACGACCTGGAGCAGCAAATCTCCCAGTTCGTCCTTCAGCGCAGTCATATCCTGGTGTTCGATTGCGTCGGCGACTTCATAGGCTTCTTCAATTGTGTAGGGGACAATCGTGGAAAAATCCTGCTCGATATCCCACGGACATCCACCATCTGGGTCACGCAGGCGCGCCATGATATAGAGAAGACGCTCAATCCCGGTAAGATTTTTCTTCGTTATTTCATCCATTGAGAGTTATTCTCATAATTCGTTAAAGGAGATCGTCGCACCGAGCGTGCACTGAACTCTTTACACCAATTCCGACCGGCGGTGTATGGGAGAATTAAATATGCTTCGAATAAAACGATCAACTTTCACTTTTCCATAGCCAATTCATCCACCTTTCGCCGATGAACTCCCGGTCTCCGCTCATGCTGGAGATCGGCTGTTTCGGGAGAATCGTGTTCCGTTGTTCCATCAGGTCGGTGCGTTCATGGGCGTTGGAATTGCCGGTCTTGTCCAGCAAGGCCCAAACCAGTGGAATACAGATTTTTTCATGGATGACACCTAGCATCAGGATACTGATATGGCAGAGTCCAAACTTTCAGTTAGTACGATCCAACGCCAGATGCCATGGTTTTCCAGACAAGGCCATAATGTGGATAATCAGTCGGACGACACTGGCTTCGTCAAGATGGACATGTTTAAAAAAGCGCTCAAGATGACGGTGGACGGATAATGTTTGAGCTAGCGTAGCAACATATCCTGCAAGACGCCAGAGACTGACGCTCCCGTTTTAAATCATCAGTGTAACCAGCCAGACAAGCGTTTCGCATCTTGTTCGCCACAGGGAAATATGCTCATCTAAAGACAGGGATAAAGACTTGGTCAGTGATTGCTGCATATTCAGAGACTTTGCCTTCAATAGAGAACCGCAAAATATGAACCACTTCATGTGTTCATCCTATTATGTGATAAGGATGGCAGATTAATAAGCTTTTACGCCGGTAAGACAGATAAATGACGGAAATAAAAAAAACGGGGTTCTGGGACCGCGCTCTTAGAAATTTGCGGGGTGCCTGGGAGAAGATTGCCGCTGCCGAAGATAACTTTTCGGCAGCGTCTTTGTCGCCGGACCTTTCCGATCATGACCGGGAACAGTTAATTGAGCAGATGCAGGCCTGCCTGGAAGCGCGCGGAGGGGAAGTATCGGCAAGAAGCCGGGCGGCAGCGCTCGGTCATGCTTATCTCGCGTTGAATGAAACCGGCCGCAAACGGTTCCTCACTGTGATGGCCGACGAATTCGATGTTGATAACGCGCAGGTGGACGATGCTGTCCAGGCACTGGCTGCAAGCGGCGATCCAGCGGACCGTTTCAAGGCTGAACAAAATTTGCGTAAAGCGTTGGAGGCGCCGCGACTGAAATTGATGACCCAGTTCAATGCCTTGCCGGAGGGGGTTAAATTTCTGGTGGATATGCGCGACGAGTTGATCGGGTGGTCCCGGGCCGAACCGTCGTTGGTGAAGGTAGAAGCTGATCTCAAAGCCTTGTTGGCATCCTGGTTTGATGTTGGATTTTTAGAGCTCAAGCAGATTACCTGGCAGGCGCCGGCGGCCTTGCTAGAAAAGCTCTTTGTTTATGAGGCGGTGCACGAGATCAAAGATTGGGACGATCTCAAAAACCGGTTGGCGTCTGACCGGCGGTGTTTTGCCTATTTTCATCCCCGCATGCCTGACGAACCGTTAATTTTTGTCTGGGTTGCCCTAGTTAAGGGCATGTCGGCCAATGTCCAGGAACTGCTCGATAAAGGTGCGCCCATCATGGATGCCGAGAGCGCCGATACGGCGATCTTTTACTCTATTTCGAATGCCCAGGACGGGCTCAAAGGGATTAATTTTGGCAATTTCCTGATCAAAAGAGTGGTCGGCAGATTGTCGGCTGAGCTCAAGGGATTGAAACGGTTCGCGACTTTGTCGCCAATTCCAGGTTTGATGAAATGGCTGGATCGCCTGCGGCCGGAAGAACTGTCGGGAAATCTGTCCACCGCCAATGGTGAAAAATTGATGGAAGCCGCGGCGCAGGGATCACCGGAAACCGCTTTACGGGAATTGCTTGCCAGGCCCCGCTGGTATGAGGACGAAAAAGTGATGGAAGCCTTGAAAGACTCGATCCTTCAACTCAGTGCTCACTATCTATTAAAGGAGAAACGCCGGCAGGGCACAGCATTGGATTCTGTTGCCCATTTCCACCTTAACAATGGCGCCCGGGTTGAACAGCTTAACTGGGCTGCAGATTTATCGACCAAAGGTTTGACGCAATCGGCCAGTGTCATGCTCAATTATTTGTATGAAGTTGATGACATTGAGGCCAATCACGAATCCTACCGAAGCGGTAAGGAAGTCATTGCCTCGTCCAACGTGCACAGCTTGCTGAAATAAAATTCCAATCCCTTGATTGACAGGAGTGACTTTTTTACTAGAGTGCGCGCTCCAGCCCAAATTGTCACCACTGGACCGTCATACTTGGCCCGCCAAATTTGACTATTTGGGCCGGAAGACTTTTGGCGGGCGTGGCGGAACTGGTAGACGCGCTGGTTTTAGGTACCAGTGGCTTATGCCGTGGGGGTTCGAGTCCCTCCGCCCGCACCATTTATTATAGTTATTATAGCTTCCGTAACTGAGGAAGCTTCTGGATCAATGATTAAAGTTAACGACTGAACGGATTTACCAATGCAGGTAACGGAAACAAACAATGAAGGACTGAAGCGCGCTTATAAAATTGTCGTGCCAGCCTCTGATATCGAAGAAAAACTCATATCTCGCTTGACCGAGATTGCCAAGACCATTCGCATGCCGGGATTTCGACCGGGGAAAGTGCCGGTCAATATGATCCGAAAACTTCATGGTGGCGCCGTCATGGGGGAGATCCTAGAGCAAACGGTGAACGAAAGCTCTCAGTCTGCGATTCTGGAAAAGGAACTCCGGCCGGTCGTCCAGCCGAAAATTGGAATTGATAAATTCGATGAAGGCGTTGATTTGGAATACACCATGGAAATGGAAGTGTTCCCGAACATTGAGCTGACCGATTTCGCCAAAATCAAAATCGAAAAGCTGAAGGTTCCTGCTGACGAAGAGCAGGTCTCGCAGATAATTGATCAAATGGCGAGTGGTCAGAAGGAAACCAAACCGGTGGAGAAAAACCGACCCATTGCGTCTGGCGATGTTGCGGTGATTGATTTTACGGGTTCCGTGGACGGTGAGGAATTCGCCGGCGGCAAGGCCGACGATTACAACCTGGATATCGGTTCCGGAAGCTTTATTCCGGGTTTTGAAGACCAGATTATCGGTCACGACGTGGGTGATGAATTTGATGTAAATGTCGCTTTCCCCGAGGAATACACTTCCGAACTCGCTGGAAAAGATGCTGTTTTCGCCGTCAAAATCAAAGAGTTACGGGAATCCATTCCGGCTGATATTGACGACGCGTTCGCCCAGAAAATGGGCGCTGAGAACTTAGAAAATTTGCGCGCCAAACTGCGCGAGAATCAAGAGCAGGAGCTGAACGTCTATTCGCGCATGCGGGTAAAACGGGAATTGCTGGATATCCTAGACGACAAACATACTTTTGATCTGCCCGACGGTATGGTCGAATCGGAATTCAACACTGTTTGGGAGCAATTCGATCAGCAGCGCAAGGATCATCCTGATCAGATCGACGAGGATGACAAAGGTAAAACCGACAATGAACTGAAAGAGCAATATCGCGAAATTTCAGCCCGCCGGGTGCGCCTCGGCCTATTATTGACGGAAATCGGGCAAAAAAATGAAATTACCGTTTCACCCGAAGAAGTGAACCGAGCAATTGTTCAAGAAGCTCAGCAATTCCAGGGCCGCGAAAAAGAGGTGTTTGATTACTACAAAAAGAATCCTGAAGCTATGCAGTCGTTGCAGGCACCGCTGCTTGAAGACAAGGTAGTTGATTTCATTCTTGAATTGGCCGACGTTAACGAAAAGGACGTTACTGTTGAAGAATTGATGAAAGATCCGGGCGAAAAGACCGGGAAAAAAACCAAGGCTAAGTCCAAGAAAAAAGCCGCTGCTAAGAAAAAAGTGGCGACTGCTAAAAAGGCGGCAAAAAAATCTGACGACTGACTCGGCGAGAAAAAGGTTGCTTGTCCGAGCCAGCTATGGTCGCGTAAACAGTTGAATCTGGAATACTAACAACCAATTTAAGGTATTATGACTGATCCTGTCGAAATATATAATAATACACTCGTTCCTATGGTGGTCGAGACGACTAATCGCGGTGAACGGGCTTACGACATATATTCTCGCCTTCTGAAGGAACGGATTATATTCGTAACCGGCCCTATCGAGGACCATGTGGCCAGCTTGATCTGCGCCCAACTGCTGTTTCTGGAATCAGAGAATCCCAAAAAGGATATTGCCTTTTACATAAATTCGCCGGGCGGCGTCGTGACGTCTGGTCTCGCCATTTA
>PBQI01000006.1 GCA_002725625.1 Rhodospirillaceae bacterium
GCCCGTTGAGCACGGCGGCGCTAGCATCGTCGAGATTGTCGTTCAACCCATCGCCAATGAAATGTCACTGGCCAACAATCGGGCGGTCATTACCATCAACGGCGTGCGCGACCGTTTGAAGGTTCTGCTGGTGTCAGGACAACCCCATCTCGGTGAACGCACCTGGCGCAATTTACTCAAATCCGATCCGTCGGTGGATCTGGTACATTTCACCATTCTACGCCCGCCGGAGAAGAACGATTTTACCCCGCTGAACGAGCTGGCTCTTATCTCTTTCCCCATTCGCGAGCTGTTCGAAATCAAGCTTCATGAATTTGATTTGGTCGTCTTTGACAGGTATGTGGTCCGCTTTGTTCTGCCGCCCAACTATTTTCAGAATATTGAGGATTATGTCCGCAACGGAGGCGCTATCCTGACGGCCGTGGGGCCTGATTTTTCTGGCTTGCGCAGCTTGTATCACACGCCTTTAGGAAAAATCCTCCCCGGACAGCCCATGGATTCGGTGATCGAAACCCCATTCCGTGCCCAATTGACCGAGAAAGGTCGCCGCCATCCGGTAACAGCGGGTCTGCCCGGATTACCGGAAAAATGGGGCCGCTGGTTTCGTTTGATCGAAGCCAACCCCAAGGCCGGCCATACACTGCTCACCGGCACCGACAAAAAGCCGCTGCTGCTTCTGGACCGGATCGGCAAGGGCCGGGTTGCCCAGTTCATGAGCGACCATGTTTGGCTGTGGGCGCGAGGTTTTGAAGGTGGTGGCCCTCATGCGGAACTGCTGCGGCGATTGTCCCATTGGCTGATGAAGGAACCTGATCTGGAAGAGGAGGATTTGCGCGCCAAGGTCGACGGCAAAACTCTTACCATTGAGCGGCGCAGTCTCGGTCCGGAAAACCCGCCCATCACTTTGACGGCGCCCTCAGGTAAAAAAACAATCGTCAAGTTAAAACCCAACAATCAAGGCGGCGCAACTACAACCCTAAGAACGGACGAAACCGGGCTATACCAGATCAGCGACGGCACCAAGCGAATCCTGACAGCAGTCGGCAAGTTAAACCCACCTGAACTCGCCGATTTGCGGGCCTCGTCCGATTTGCTGGCGCCGATGATCAAAGCCAGTGGCGGTAGCGTTAAATGGATCGCCGACGGCGTTCCCGATTTCCGCCGCACCAAACCGGGCCGCAATACCAAAGGTAACGGCTGGATGGGCCTGGTTAAAAACGGCGCCTATGTCGTCACTGGCGCCCGCCAGGTGTCTTTGCTTCCGGCGTTGTTGTTCCTGCTCTTGGCAGGCGGCGGCATCATACTGTCCTGGTGGCAGGAGGGCCGGTAGATTATTTTGAGCGGCGGGAAGGCTGATGAAAGCCGGGTTTAATAACCTGCCAGTAATTTATTGCCCCGCTTATCTCGTTTCTTCTTTAAATTAGGCTCTGCTGACACTAGATTTATACTAAGAATGGAATATGTGGAGGAGAATTATTCATGTCCTTCGTCAGGCGTAATGCAGAAGGTCAGATTGAGGCCGTATTTCATAACGCAGATAGCGGCGCCATAATAGCCGCCGACGAAAGGCTCCAGGCTGACTTGGCTCTTACCCGGGTAACGGAGGATCTGATTGAAATCCTCATCGATAAGGGTGTCATTTCCTTCACCGACCTGCCGAAGGCGCTCAGGGCAAACTGATCGGCCGCCAGGGTCTGCGATCAGAAATGTCCTACGTTGAAAAGCTCTTCGGCTCCGATGACGAAAATTATCTGTAAGCATGCGGCTCATCACTTTCTTACATAGTGGCCGCCAAGGTATTGGTACGCTTAATCGTAAGTCCGGCGTTATCACGGACTTTTCCGTGGCGGACCCCACCTTTCCCGCCACCATGACCGAGTTAATTTGCCTGGATTCCGCCGGGTTGACACAGGCGTTGGCGGTTGTCCAATCTGCCCTTCCTGAAGCGCATATACCGTCGTCCGACGTAAAAATTTTAGCGCCCATCCCGACACCGCAGTGCAACATCATGTGTGTCGGAGAGAAATTACCACGAACATGCCAAGGAATCTCACGATTCGGGATTTGACGCCACTGCCTGCAAGATGGCGGTCCCGGACGACCCCATTATTTTCACCAAAGCGCCGAGTTCCGTTATCGGACCAGGAGCGGCGATACCGTCATATCTGGGTCCGACGGAATCGGTCAACTATGAAGGCGAGCTGGCAGTCGTAATTTCCGGAGAAGGCAGAGGTATCACCAAGGAAGACGCCTTCAATTACGTCTACGGCTATACGGTGATCAACGACGTTACCGCTCGCACCTTACAGCACAAGCAATGGTTCATCGGCAAAAGCCTCGACGGATTCTGCCCTATGGGCCGTTCCTCCTGACCGCTGACGAAGCGGGCAATGTAAACGACTTTCATCTTGTTACCACGGTCAACGCCGAGCCATGGCAAGACGCCAAAGTTGCCGATTTAATTTTCGATATCCCAACCCTGATCGAGACCATTTCGGCTGGCATTACTTTGCAGCCGGGTGCCGTTATAGCGACCTGCACGCCGGTCGGCATTGGCTTTGAGCCGCCGGTAATTCTCAAACCCGGCGACGTCGTCTCTGTGACTATCGTCCCGATCGGCACGTTGGAGAGTCCGGTCGCCTAGCTGCATCCGCAGAATAAAAAAGTGGGAGGTAAAAATGGAACTAATGGATGGCCGCGTATGTATTATTACCGGCGGTGGCGGCAGTATCGGGCTGGCCAGCACTACTGCGCTTCGGGCGAAGGCGCCGAAGTCATGCTGGTGGATTACTGCCAGGATAAACTGACGGAGGCCGTGCAATCTCTAGGAGGAGAAAGCGAAAATACTTTATCGCTGACGGATATGCGTCACCATAATCCGGAAATGCTCTAGCTTCCAATCCGGCTTTCCCGCACCGCGATGTAGAGACCGGCGGCGATAACAATAGTAATCCCCAGCCAAGTTACGCCATCGGGAAAGGCATCGAACATGATCATGCCGACCGCTGTGGCGGCGATAATCTGGGCATAGACGAAAGGTGCAATGATATTGGCCGAAGCGTAAGCGAAAGAGGCCACCATCAGTACCTGCCCCACGGTGGCAAGGGACATAAAGGCGATCAACGGCGTGAAATCAGTCAGCCGCGGCTCGGTCCAGAAAAAAGGCACAAAGGGAATCAAGATCACGGCACCGGTAAGCGCGGTATAGTAGGATGACGCAACATGCGGCGTGCCGTCGGCGAGCTTGCGGTTCGACATATAGAAAAACCCTAGAAAAACACCCGATGCCAGGGCGATAAAATAACCCTGACGATCTCCCTCCAGGTCCGGCTGCAATATAACCAGCACGCCGATAAATCCGATGATCACCGCAACGGTGCGGCGCATCCCCAGATGTTCACCCAGAAAAACCGGCGACAACGCCGTCACTACCAGGGGCGCGACAAACACCATCGCCGTCGCGTCGGCAATATGGATAAAATTAATGGCCCAATAATATAGGCCTACACCAACGGTAACGCAGAAGCCGCGCATCATTTGAGCAAAATAATTTTTCGGCAGTAAATATAAAACACCGTGGCGTTTGATGATGATCAGCGCCAAAATCAAAACCATAAAAAGAAATTGTGACCACAGCAGCATGAAGGGTGGATACTGTGCCGCCAATAGTTTGGCAATGCCGTCCTTGGTCGAATTGAAGAACATCGCGGTTACGAGAAGAGTGATACCCAGCGGCGCATTGGTAGCGGTCATCGTCAGGAGACCGATTTATTCCGCCGCTTCTTCAACCGGAGGGCGCCAGGTTAAAACGGGGTTTCTTGCTGCTGTGGTTTCATCGAGACGGCGGCGCGGGGTATATTGGGGTGCCTCCTTGAAGCCTTCCGCCTCGCCCGCCTGTGCTTTGTCAGCCAGGGATCGTACGACTTCAATATATTGGTCCAGGGTTTCCTTGCTTTCGGTTTCCGTCGGCTCCATCAACAAGGCGCCCTGCACCACCAGCGGGAAATACATGGTCATGGGGTGGAAACCTTCATCGATCATGGCCTTGGCAAAATCCAGGGTGGTAACGTCGGTATCTTTGAGGAAGCGGTCATCGAACAGCACCTCATGCATGCAGGGTCCGTCATAGGATGGCGTCAAAAGATCGCTCAGTTTGGTCATCAAATAATTGGCGTTGAGAACGGCATCGCCCGACGCCTGGCGGAGACCATCCGAACCCATGCTCATCATATAAGAAAGCGCCCGAACGAAGACGCCGAACTGGCCGTGAAATCCCTTCATCCGGCCGAAAGGCTTGGCGTCGCAGTCCGTTGCATGTTCGACTAATCTAAAGCCGTCTTTACCATGCACCACGTACGGCAAAGGCGCAAAATCAGCCAGAGCTTCCGACAATACAACCGGCCCGCTGCCCGGTCCGCCACCGCCATGAGGCGTCGAGAATGTCTTGTGCAGATTGAGATGCATGCTGTCGATGGCGAGATCACCGGGCCTCACCCGCCCGACGATGGCGTTGAAGTTGGCGCCATCGCAGTAAACAAAGCCACCGATATCGTGCACCGCCTGGTTCATCTCGATAATTTCATCTTCGAACAGACCGCAGGTATTGGGATTGGTAACCATTATCCCGGCCACCGTGTCGTCGAGTTTATCTTTGAGCGCCGCCAGATCAACGCGGCCCCGGTCAGTAGCCGGTACGGCTTCGACTTTATAGCCGCACATGTGGGCGCTAGCGGGGTTGGTGCCGTGGGCCGATTCGGGCACCAGCACGCGCTCCCTGGCGTCACCGCGATCTTCAAGCGCCGCCCGGATGGTCATCAAACCGCACAGTTCACCATGGGCACCGGCGGCCGGCGACAACGCAACCGCAGGCATACCGGTCAATTCCTTAAGCCAATGGGCACACACATCCATTAACTCCAAAGCGCCCTGAACCGTGTTGACAGGCTGTAGGGGATGAAGGTCGACCAGACCCGGCAAACGCGCCAGCTTTTCATTGAGCCTTGGATTGTGCTTCATGGTACAGGAGCCTAGAGGATATATCCCGGCATCGATGGCGAAATTCTTCTGGCTCATACGCAAATAATGGCGCATGACCTCCGGCTCTGACAGACCCGGCAATCCGACTGGCTCCTTTCGGGCAATTTTGCCAAGCCGGTTCTCAACTTTGGGAGGATAGGGCAGATCAACCGCGGTTTGACCAGGCGAATCTTGCTCAAAAATCATTTTTTCTTCGATGGTGAGGCCACGATTGCCCGAGACTGTATCCGTCATGACAACGCCCCTTTCAATCCGCCAGCCAGCCTTGCCATATCCTCATCCGTCACCGTTTCAGTTACCGCCACCAGCAAAAGTTCATCCAGCGCGTCGTTATCGGGATAAAATCTTGAAACCGGCACGCCGGCAAGTATGCCCTCTTGGGCCAACTGTTCGACCACGCGGGCGGCGGGCTTGGATAGCTGCAGGGTGAACTCGTTAAAGAAAGTTTCGTTGAGGACCTCAACGCCATCGATTTCCGCCAGCTGGTCCGCCAGTTTCACCGCACCCGCATGATTGAGATCAGCGAGCCTTTTAAAACCGGCTTCTCCCAGTAACGTCATGTGAATGGAAAAAGCCAGAGCGCACAGGCCCGAATTGGTACAGATGTTGCTAGTTGCTTTTTCGCGCCTGATGTGTTGTTCCCGCGTGGAAAGTGTCAGCACCCAGCCACGCCGTCCATCACTATCCACCGTTTCCCCGGCCAACCGGCCCGGCATCTGACGAAGAAATTTTTCCCGGACAGCGAACAGGCCCACGTGGGGCCCGCCAAAATTAAGCGCATTGCCTAGAGACTGCCCTTCTGCAGCAACAATGTCGGCACCCATATCGCCAGGCGCCATGATGGCGCCCAAGGAGACGATCTCGTTGACTGCGGCAACCAGCAAGGCGCCCTTGGCGTGACAGGCTTCAGCCAGTTCAGATAAATCATGCAGGTTACCGAATAGATCGGGATTCTGGATAACGACGCAAGCTGTCTCGTCATCTATCATCGCCGCCAAATCTTCCCTGCCCTCCGGTTCCGGAGCAGCCCGGTCGATGACCAGATCAAGAAACTTGGCATTTGTTTGAGTAACTTCGGCGTAATGGGGATGTAGGTTGCCCGAGAGCACCACGCGGCTACGCCGCGTAACCCGGCACGCCATCATGGCCGCCTCCGACGTAGCTGTGGCCCCGTCATAGAGTGAGGCATTGGCCACGTCCAAGCCGGTAATCAGCGCCACCTGGGTCTGAAATTCAAACAAGGCCTGCAGCGTGCCTTGCGAAACCTCCGGCTGATAGGGCGTGTACGACGTAAGATATTCGCTTCGCTGCACCAGGTGATCGGCAATAGCCGGAATATGGTGATGATAATTTCCGGCACCGAGGAAAAACGGCGCCGCCCCGGCACCGGTGTTCTTGGCCGCCATACCGGCGATAATCCGTTCAACCTCCAATTCGCCCCCGTGAGCGGGCAAATCGACCGCTTTAGCCAGCAGCTTGTCGGCCGGCACATCCCGGTAAAGCGCATCAATGTCGTCGACACCGATGGAGTCCAGCATTACCCGGCGGTCGTTATCCGTCAGGGGCAGATAGCGCATTAGCCGAGATCCGCGATAAAGGCCTTGTAGCCGTCTGCATCCATGAGACCGTCGAGCTCTGTTTGATCGCTGAATTTCAATTTGAAAAACCAGCCGCCTGTCTCAGCCTCCGAATTCACCAATCCGGGGTCGTCGTCCAAGGAGCTATTGGTGTCCGCGATCTCGCCGCTGAGGGGCGCATAGACCTCCGCCGCCGCCTTCACTGATTCGACCACCGCGGCCTCATCTCCTTTGGCAAAGGACTTACCTGTTTCAGGCAATTCGACAAAGACAATGTCGCCCAACTGCGCCTGAGCATACTCGGTAATTCCTACGACCGCTTCATCGCCAGCAATCGACAGCCATTCGTGGTCTTGGGTAAATTTTAATGTCGCCATTCGTTAATTCCTAAAGTTTTAACCTCTAAAATATCGATGTTCTACAAATGGCAGCCTGACCAAATTCGCTTGTAAACTTTTTCCCCTGACGATCAATTCGACCGACGTTTCGGGCATCGCATTTTCCGCAATTACGTAGCCCATGGCAACAGGTCCTTGAACCGTCGGACCAAATCCGCCGCTGGTAACCCTGCCGACCGCAGTGCCATTGGTATCAGTGACTTCGGTGCCTTTCCGTGCCGGTGCCCTTCCGACCGGTTTGATACCTATTCTTTTGCGCGGCGCGCCGTCTGAAATTTGTTGCAAAATGGTATCGGCGCCCAGAAATCCGCCATCCTGGCGCCGGCGCTTGCCGATAGACCAAAGAAGCCCGGCTTCAATTGGTGTCGTATCATCATCAATATCATGGCCGTACAAGCAAAGTCCGGCCTCCAGCCGCAATGAATCCCTGGCGCCCAAGCCAATGGGCGCTACCTCGGCTTCATTCAGCAGCAATTCCGCCAATGATTCGGTATTTTCTCCAGGCACGGAAATCTCATACCCGTCTTCGCCCGTATAGCCGGAACGCGAGACCAGACAGGAAATACCATTGATGTCGATTTCCTGCATGGTCATGAACGGCAAGCTTGCCACGCCAAACGCAAAGCGGCTCAAGACGTCGGCGGCAGCGGGTCCCTGAAAGGCGATAAGACCCCTGTCATCAAGAATGTCGAGATCGCATCGACTGCCTAGATGCTCTTTGATGTGACCAAAATCCTTTCCCTTGCACCCAGCATTAACGACCAGAAACAAGTGATCACCCCGGTTGGTCACCATTAGATCGTCGATGATGCCGCCCTGATCATTGGTTAATTGGGTATAGCGAATCTGCCCCTGGGCAAGCCCACTGATATCGCCCGGCACCAATTCCTCAAAGGCGGCCGCTACGTCTGCGCCACGCAGCACGGCCTGCCCCATATGGCCGACATCGAACAGCCCGGCCTTTGCCCTGGTATGGCCGTGTTCGGCTAGAATTCCATCCTGGTATTGAACCGGCATCTCGTGTCCGGCAAAGGGTGTCATTTTTGCGCCAAGCCGCACATGAAGATCATACAACGCCGTTTTTTTCGTACCGTCCGCCGTCATGGATTGCTTAGACCCGTGGCACGGCGGTTCTCACGGTTGAAATCAAGTTGATCCTTGGTCAGAACAAATCCGATATATACGTTCGTTTCCGGGCCTGTTTGACCTTTTCCAAGGGGTAGCGAAATAGCGATTTCGTCATCGACTACCACCATATTGTCTCTGTTTTCAATAAATTTTACCGTGCTGACAAATTCGCTCCGGCCCTCGGGACGCGGATAGTATTTTGGAATGGCAATAAAATAAGGCACCTTAATCAAATTGCCTCTTTCCGCCGGTCCCCGGGAAATATCATAGGATATGCGCAGCGTCAGATTAACTTTCGAATAAACCCGGGATTTACCGACATAGTCGCATTCGCCGAAAAAGCCTTTTAGCTCAGCCTCGTAGCGAATGTCTGTAATGTCCCGACCCGAGCCCGGCCGGTAAACGGTAATAATATCAGCATCCTTCAGCAGCTTAATTCGCGGGCACGGCGGTGGCGGTTCTTTCTCCACAATGGAGGTCAGTTCATCCACCGCGCTGCAGGCGGTTAACGAAAGTATTGCCGAGACGGCAAACAGGGGAACTATGATGGATAACCGGAAAGGTCGCCGGTCAAATCGAAACATCATTTACAGCCGCCCCATTTCATGTGCCCGTTGGCCCCCTAGTTTTTTAAAGAGATTTATGCGTGCCGTCGCAATTGCGGCCATTCTTTGAATACTTGCAGCCACAAAGATGAAGCTCTTCGGTTTTCTCAGCTGTGAAAACCTCGGGTTTGAAATTCTCGTCCGCTTTGTGTTTACCGTCGCAAAATGGTTGTTTTTCACTCAGACCACAGGTACACCAAGCGTATTTTTTGCCCTCGGTGACTTCAACATGATAAGGTTTTTTTTGCACAATAATCGGATCAGCCATCTCTGAATTCTCCCTATTAGTCGATTATATTATTTTGGAATCCGGACTCTAGTGGAGAGGGCCAAAGGGAACAAGAGAATCAAGCGTGCGCGGGCCAATTTTACCGTGAATCGACTTGAATCAAGAAATAATCTCGAGAAAAACCCAGATTTTCAAGTAAAATCATGAAGGGTTATGGCCATTTTAGCCAGCGCCCGGGCCCAACTCCACGCATTTTGAATCGATTCGGCAATGGTGATCCCCCTCTCGAAAGCTTTAGCCGCTCTTTTAATTTACCCCGCCTGAATATTTTCGGTGGCGATATCGCGTAACGCAACAATGATCAGCCTGGCATCACCAATTCTGCGAACCGTAGAAATGGCGTTGGCGAAAAAAACCGGCTTTCGCCTGAGCCACCAATATTTCGCCTAAAGCCCAATCCCTCAGTTCAGATTTGTGGACAGCTTTGCCGTTTTCCACGGCTTCTTCAAGGAGGCATTTTTTGCCGGGATTGCGAAAACAGGGTGAAGCATCGTGGGTCGAATCAGCCACCTCGTCGCTGGTCGACCGAGTTAATAATTTACGTGTTGCCTCGTTACCAAGGGGAGCCTTTTTCGCCGCCTTGATGTTACGCTCACGCACCTCATCGATGTGCAATAACATGGCGCCGATTTTGCTTTGGGTTTCCATATGCTTGGCCAAGACTTCAGATATCTCGCCATCGACTTTCCGGCCAAGGTGTTTTTGATAGCCTTTGATCGCCGTGCGAAGTGAGGCATTTATCCGGCCGTCCTGAGCACCGCCGTAATATCCCATATTGGTCAGCATGGTCTGGATATTTTAGATCAGATCACTGGCTGGAACAAATTCTTCAACCCGGGGTTCTNGTTTCCCGCCCGCGCAGCCATCNCATCTGCCGACAGAACGAAGGCTCCAATCAACAAAACAACAATAGCAATAAAATAAACAGCACAGTAAGTTAGATGTACGATGCTGACCAATCAAACCGCAATGGGGTAATTTCATCTTGTTCCCCAAATCACCCAATAAATTCCGCGAGCTTCCAAGATCATGCAGATTTATGATGGTAATATACACTTCGAATTACCCTTAGTACACTTTCGTGGCAAGATAAATGCCGCCTCTGAGAATGGCGGCTCTTGTATCAGGAGCAGCCATCGGCTAGAAGGCGAAAATGTCTGATGCGAATTCCCTTGTTGAAATCTATACGGACGGCGCCTGCAGCGGTAATCCCGGCCCCGGTGGCTGGGGCGCTATCTTACGGTGGCGCGGCGAAGAAAAAGAATTATACGGCGGTGAGCTAGACACCACCAATAATCGCATGGAACTACAGGCAGTTATAGAAGGGTTACGGTCTCTAAAGAAAACTTGCAGGGTCGAGGTCTATACGGACAGCCAGTATGTGCAGAAAGGCATGACCGAATGGCTGGAAGGATGGAAGGCCAAAGATTACCGCGTCAAAGGCGGCAGCTATCGCGTCAACCATGATCTCTGGCGGGAACTGGATAAACTGAACGGCAATCATGATATCTCATGGCACTGGATCAGAGGTCACGCCGATCATCCCGAAAATGAACGCGCCGACCAGTTGGCTCGTCAAGGCGTCGATACCGTCCGCTAATTAATCGACAGCCGATTGATCAACTTTTTTGGCAAATGTCCCGGTGAGGCATTTGATGACACCGCGGAGCGTGCGGACCTCCTGTTCAGTCAGGTCGGCGCGTTGCAGTATGATGCGTAGATTGCGTACCATAATAGGACGTTTTTCACGGACTCGCAGGAAGCCGCCATTGTCGAGTTCCCGTTCCAAATGCTCAAACAGGCCGGCCATCTCACTTTTATTGGCGGGCCGGGTTTCACTCATAACCAGTTCGCGGGCGGGCGTTTTATCAATAAGCATAAGCCATTCATAAGCGACGATCAGCACCGCCTGAGACAAATTCAATGAAGAGAAACCGGGATTGAGCGGGGTTGTAATTATTTTATCAGCCAAAACGACATCATCATTGTTCAAGCCCATTGCCTCGCCGCCGAAGATAACGCCAATGCTTCCTGAAGGGGTATTCTCCGCACTGAGACTGTGCATTTCTCGAGCGGCTTCGGCGGGCGTCAGCACCGTCATGGTCATATCGCGGCGGCGGGCAGTCGAGGCATAGACATGGCTAAGATCGGCAATCGCTTCTTCAGTCAGGTCAAAGAGACGCACCTGGTTGAGCACTAAATCGGCCCCAGCAGAAGTTCGTGCCGCCTTTTCATTGGGCCAGTCGACCCGAGGCCGCACTAATCTGAGATCGGTTAATCCGCAGTTCAGCATGGCCCGCGCCACCATGCCGATATTTTCTCCTAGTTGAGGTTCAATTAAGATAACCGCCGGACCGTTTTCAGCCAAGGCGACGGCCTGAAGCTTCGGTTTTGGGATCCTGTTGGTCCCGGCCATTGGGTTTAGCTCCCGAAAGTTCTGGTTAGAGGGATCAATTCGAAGCAGCACCATTCAAATTACCGCCAACTTTTGCGCCGTCACGCAGCAGCTTGAAAACAATTGAATCCCTGAGAGCGGCATAAGAAGCATCGATGATATTGGCCGACACGCCAACCGTTGACCAGCGGGCGCCGTGATCGTCGGCGCTCTCGATCATCACCCGCGTTACCGCACCGGTGGCATCGGACGGTGTCAAAATACGCACTTTATAGTCAACTAGCCGGAGATCGGTCAGTTCCGGATAAATAGGTACCAGTACTTCCCGGAGCGCCGAGTCGAGTGCGTTCACCGGACCGTTGCCCTCGGCCACCGTCATAAACTCCTGTCCCATAACCTGAGCCTTAATCGTGGCCTCCGAAATGGTGATCAGTTCATCCTTGGCATTCCAGCGGCGCTCGTCGATGACCCGAAAACTATTCAGGCGGAAAAACTCGGGCACCGTCTCCAGCGCCCGCCGGGCTAACAGTTCAAAACTGGCCTCGGCGCCGTCATAGGCATAGCCGGAGAATTCCAGTTCCTTCACCTGTTCCACCATGCGCGTAACCTTGGGATCATCGGCATCGACGTCAAGGCCGATATCCCGGAACATGGCCAATATATTTGACCGCCCGGACTGATCCGACACGACAATATGACGTCGGTTACCGACCAGCTCCGGCGCGATATGTTCATAACATTTGGGGTCTTTTTCGACCGCCGAAACATGAAGGCCCCCTTTATGCGCAAACGCCGATTCACCGACATAAGGCGCCCCCCGGTCGGGCGCGCGGTTGAGCCGTTCATCCAGAGCATGGGAAACTTGGGCCAATCGGGTCAGATCGGTTGGCGATACGCCGGTCTCAAATCCCATTTTCAACATCAGGGTTGGGATCAACGAAATTAGATTGGCGTTACCGCACCGCTCACCCAATCCATTCAAAGTGCCTTGAACGTGCCGGATACCGGCCCTCACTGCAGCCAGACTGTTGGCCACCGCATTGCCGGTATCATCATGGCAATGAATGCCAAGCCGGTCGCCGGGGATATGTTTGATGACGTCGGATACGATTCGCTCGATTTCATCCGGCAGTGTTCCGCCATTGGTATCGCACAGGACAACCCAGCGGGCGCCGTCTTCGGCTGCCGCGTTCAGACATTTCATCGAATATTCTGGATTTTCCTTGTAGCCGTCAAAAAAATGTTCAGCATCAAAAAGTGCCTCGCCGGCGACATCCTTGGCGTGGGTGATGGATTCACCGATCATTTTGACGTTTTCGTCCAGATCGATCCCAAGTGCCACATCAACTTGAAAATCCCAGGTTTTGCCGACAATGCAGACGACTTTGGTTTTGACATCAAGCAATGCAGAGAGGCCCGGATCATTGCCGGTGCTTCTGCCGGCCCGCCGGGTCATGCCAAATGCTGTTAGTTTGGCGTTTTTCAGCTGCGGCGGGTCTTTGAAAAAGGCGTCGTCGGTCGGATTGGCGCCTGGCCAGCCACCTTCCACATAATCCACACCCAACATATCCAAATCCAGCGCTATCGCCGTTTTATCGGCGGCGCTGAAATCAATACCTTGGGTCTGGGCACCATCCCGCAAGGTACTATCAAAAAGATATATCCGCCGATCACTCTCTGTGCCACTCATTGTGCTCAACTCATTAAAACCCAGGAAAGCGCCGGAGAATGCACAAAATCCCGTCTAAGCTCAAGTAATTTAGACGTTTCTAGTATTTCGGCCGAAAAAACCCGGGCCAGTTGCGGCCCAGGGTAATCTCGCGCAATTAATAACGTTCGCCGTTAGATCAACTTATTGGCTTCGATCAAGAACGAATCGACCTCGGTCGATAACAATTCGGCGTTTTTAGAAAGTTCGGCCGCCGCGACATTGACTTCGACCGATGCTTCCTTGGTATTCTCGGCGCCGACATAACGTCGTCGATATTGGTCATCACTTCCGTCGTTCCGGCAGATGCATTCTCTACATTGCGGGCAATTTCCTGGGTCGCAGCACCTTGTTCCTCAACCGCCGCTGAGATCGCCGCAATAATCTCGTTGACCTCGTTAATAGTACCTCCGATTTTTCCGATGGCCTCGACCGAATCGGAAGTGGCGCCCTAAATGGCGGTCACCTGGCCGAAGATCTCATCGGTGGCACGAGCCGTCTGATTGGCCAGATTCTTGAACTCCGAGGCCACAACGGCGAATCCTTTGCCGGCCTCGCCAGCGCGGGCCGCTGCAATGGTTGCGTTGAGAGCCAGCAGATTGGTCTGGCTGGCAATGTCATTGATCAAGCCAACGACTTCACCAATTTTCTGTGCCGCCTGAGCTAGGCCCTGCACCTGTTCATTGATATGTTTCGTAGCTTCAACGGCAGTA
>PBQI01000007.1 GCA_002725625.1 Rhodospirillaceae bacterium
CGTCTCGTCCATTGGGGCGAATGCGATCCCCAGGGCGTTATTTATACGCCGCGCGCCTCGGAGTATGCCATCGACGTCATCGAAAACTGGTTGATCGAGGAGGCGGGGATTAACTGGCTGCAGATCCGGGATCAAGGTCTCGGTTGTCCCACGGTCAGCACACAAACGATTTTCTCCCATGTATTGCGGGTGGGGGCTGTCGTTGATCTGGTAATTCGGGTAAAAAAGGTGGGGAGTTCATCTGTTACCTTTGAGGTGCAATGTATCAATGAGCAGGGCGTACTTTGCTTTACCGTGGAACACATTTCTTGTTTCGTGACGGACCAGCCATTTGCATCGGTTCCCATTCCTGATGAGATCAGAAAAAGCCTGGAAGCCTACCTGGCGGCTTGTAAAGAATAGACAGCAGCAAAAGTAACGAGGAATTAAAATGACAAAAGAAGAGTTTCAGGAATTGGTTCAAGAGATAAGTAGCGTCATCTCCGGCAAACCGCTTGACCATGTTTTGTCGGCGGAATTGAATGAGAAATATCCTCCGGAAAGCAATATATTCAACAGTATTCGCGGTGCCTGCGATCAGGCGATTGCCGATGGATGGATGTGTAATCAGGAACACCGCGGCATCAAATTCGGACGTATTATCAATGACTTGGATGGTTTTAGCGTCGATGTTGTTGAGATGAATAACGTCGTTGGTCCCCATCACCGTCATCCCAAAGGTGAAATTAACATGATCATGCCCATTGAAGGTGATGCCAAATTCGACGACAATGGTGAGGGCTGGTTCGTCTATGGTCCGGATACCGCCCATCGACCCACTGTAACCGACGGTAACGCTATAGTGCTTTATCTTCTTCCAGATGGCGAGATTGAATTCACCGGGAAGTAAACAGAGCTCTGTCGTTTCGATCAACAAGCTGGATTTTTGGCAATGGAATTTGAGGGCTTGGCCTTCACTGTCAATGCCTTAACGTCATTGGCCGTACTCAGCATTATATTTGGTGTTGCACTGGTCGTTGTCGAAATGGGAAATCGGTTGGATGAAAGTTTTCAATCGTCCAGTCGCAGTAGCCATTGGATGCACGCCACTTGGTCGCAGTTAGACGGTTGTCCGTGGCGTCACCTACCGGGCCACGCAATCGGCAGCTTCGTCGCAGGCGTCGCCAAAATAATTGATTACTGGTTTGGCCAATCGGAAAAAAACGTTGTTACCAGCGGCGTGTTCTTGTTTCTCGTGCTGATCGCCATCCCGCTGGCAGCACTTTTGAATTATTTGCGGGGTGGATCGGGTTTCCTGCTTTCCGTTCTCCTGATTTCATTTGTTGTATTCGTTCTTTTGCTGGTCGTCGGAGAAATCAGGCGCCTTTCGCTGGTTGCGACTGCCTTGGCCGCCCTATTGTTTGGTGCAATTTTTCTGTTCGTGCCGGGATACGTGGTAATTTCATTTACCGACCTAATCCTGGGTATGCCGGTCGGACATGCCGCCATCGGCGGCGTTCTGGTCACGCCATTACTTTACCTGCTGTGCCATTCAGTGGCGTTGTTGGCTAATGGTATTTTTGTCGTACAAGGTAGCGACAAGTGGCATCGGGTACTTCGCACATTATCGGCTTCTATTCCTTTGGCTTATTTAGTGACTTTCGGCACCTTTCTTTATGGGCACTTCGCAGCCACGCAACAGCCGTCAATTCATAGTTGGCAGTTGCTGATTAGTAGCCTGATGTTCACCGGTCTCAGCTTCGCACTGACCATTTTCATGTTCAATCCAGGAAAGGAAGGGCGACTTTCCAACAGAACGCTGATAACGGGATTGGTCGTTATGGTGCTGGCGACCTGCGCCTTCTCTTTGCTTCTCGTTTATCTGGGTTTACCCAAAATATTCTCAGAAATGGCGGCGCAGAAACTGTTTAATGTCATGATTGGTCTTTCTGTCAATGGTGAGACCGGCTTATTGGGGCCTGTTTTTTGGATCATGCATATGCCGTTCCTGCCCCTTTTGTTGTTGGGAATAATTGTATTGCTGGGCATTTTGTCCAAATTGCTGATCGCTGCCGATACCAAATTCTTGACGGGGCAAAAAATTCAGCAGTATCCAATGGCAGGGGGAGGTGTATTATTTATTGTCGCCGGAATCGCAGCGGTGGCTGGATTAATGAACTGAAATTGAAGCGCGTTCGGAGGAAGACGATACCCGCACTGTGTATATTGCCTAGGTGCTAGATTTCGAAAATAGCTTCTATAAAGCTTGAAAAGACACATTGTTGTGGTAATAACTGACGTACCAACAAAGTAATTTATACATATAAAAAAAATCGCAGTAAAATATCACGTGATATTTTATAAGGGAGGGTGAATATCTTATGTATTACGCAAAAAATTGTGGAATGTGAGATAATTAAAGTACTAATCGATCATCGTTAACCGTATCCTAGGGAGACAAATTATGAATAAGAAATTGTTGTGGCTTGCTCCATTGGCCGCTATGGCCACCGCGACATCGGTGCAAGCAAAAGATATCAAAATTGGCTTTGTTACGACGTTAACAACACCGGCTTCGTTAATTGGTAAGCAACAAAAAGCCGCAGTTGAAATCGCCATGGACCATATCGGTCATAAAATGGGCGGCGTCAGTGCTAAAATTGTATTTGAAGATGACGGTTTCAGCCCCAAAACTGGTAAACAGAAAACCGAAAAACTTCTGAAAAAAGACAAAGTGGATATCTTCGCTGGCTATATCTGGTCCCACGTTCTCGGTGCCTCGGCTCCGGTTGCCCTTAAAGCCGGTAAGATTTTTATCAGTTCCAATGCGGGTCACTCTCTTTATGCCGGAAAGAAGTGCCATAAAAACTTCTTCAACGCTGCTTGGGAAAACAGCCAGAACGCGCGGGCTTTGGGTGAACTTCTCAATCAGAGGGGCGTTAAAACCCTTTACATCATGGCGGCTAACTACGCGGCCGGAAAACAGATGGTAGCCGGTGTAACGGCAACCTTTAAAGGTAAAATTGTCGGGCGGGATATGACCCCGTGGCCGAGCCACGCTGATTGGTCTGCTGAATTCGCCAAAGTCAAGGCGGCTAAACCGGAAGGCGTGTTTACGTTTTATCCGGGTGGTGCGGGTCCGAAATTCCTGACCCAGTTTAAGCAGTCGGGTCTGGCAAAACAAATTCCGCTATACACAGTCTTCTCGATGGATGGCGCCACTCTGCCGCTGTTCCAAAAAGCTAAATTGACCAACGTTCTCGGCACCTATAACACCATGTTCTGGGCGCCCGATCTGGACAATGCTACCAACAAACGTTTTGTCGCCGACTTTAAAAAGAAAACTGGCGCTTACCCGTCGCACTATGCCGCTCAGGCCTATGACACGATCCTGTTGATCAAGTCCGGCGTCGATGCGGTCCAAGGTAATATCGGTAATACTGATGGCATGCGCGCCGCCATGGCGAAAGCCGACTATGCTTCCGTCCGTGGAAAGTTCAAATTCGGCCGCAATCATTTCCCCATTCAAAATTTCTATTCGAGGGAAGTGGTGGCTGATAAGGACGGTAAATGGATGGTTTCGTTGCGTAACGTCGTGTTTAACAATCACGAAACGCCTTACGTCAAAGATTGCAAGCTCTAGGTAGAGAGAGCAGCACAGCAATCGGAAGCGGGGACGGAACATCGTTCCCGCTTCTTGAATTATTAAGCTGAGTCCGCAAGATTACAAAATCATGAATTATGTTCTCGTCGTCGAGCAACTGTTTAACGGTTTTCAACTCGGCATCATTCTGTTTTTGATGGCTGCGGGTTTAACGTTGGTCTTTGGTATTATGGACCTGATCAACCTGGCTCATGGTACGCTCTATATGTTCGGCGCTTTTTTTGCCGCTACCCTGGCACTTTGGACCGGTTCCTTTGTCTGGGGCATGCTGCTGGCAATACCAGTCATGATGATTGTCGGCGTGCTTATGGAATTCACGTTGCTAAAGACACTATACGTTCGAAACCATTTGGACCAGGTTCTCGTGACATTTGGTCTGATCGTATTTTTCAACGAATTGTTTGTAATTATTTATGGTCCGGAGGGCATGGCCTTTCCACTGCCTGACTATCTTGCCGGATTTACTAATTTTCCCGGCGGCATCACGGTGCCCGACTACCGTTTGGTAATCATCGCGGTTGGATTGCTCGTTGTGCTGGGACTGTTTTTGTTGGTAACGAAAACCCGCATCGGCATGTTGATCCGGGCCGGCGCCTCGAACCGGGAAATGGTGGGTGCTTTGGGGGTTAACATTTCTCTCCTGTTCACCTTGGTTTTCGGTCTGGGAGCCGTTCTGGCCGGGCTGGCGGGAATGATCGTTACGCCGATAACTCAGGCACAAAGCGGCATGGGCGAAGAAGTCCTCATCATCGCATTTGTTGTTATCGTGATCGGCGGGATTGGTTCAATTCGAGGTGCCTTCATTGCCGCGGTCATCGTCGGTGTTATTGATACGATGGGGCGCTCCTTTATCGATGTCGCCTTGTTGAGCGTTCTTCACCCCGAAGCTGCAGAATCGGCAGGTCCGGCAATATCATCCATGCTGATATATATTCTTATGGCGGTGATTTTAGCCATCAAACCGCAGGGGCTATTCCCCCCGCGTGGCGCTTAAACAGGACGGATAATGTTAGAATTTCTTAAATCCGCCCGAGGAATATACAACACTATCGTTGTTTTGATTTGCGCTTTGCTCCCGGTGTTTGCGCCGATGATCGGGCAGGAATTTTTTATTGATGTATTTGCCCGCACGATGATCTGGGCGATCGCCGCGATTAGCTTGAATTTTATCATGGGTTATGGCGGCATGGTAAGTTTCGGTCACGCTGTTTATTTTGGTGTAGGCGGATACGCTGTTGGCATTTTGGCGTTTCACGGCGTTGAAAACGCATATATTCAATGGTCGGTTGGACTTATAGCCAGTGCGTTTTTTGCTCTCATATTTGGAATTATCTGTCTTCGGACCAAGGGCGTATACTTCATTATGATTACGCTGGCTTTTGCTCAAATGATGTATTTCTTGAGTTTGAGCGTTGACGCCTATGGTAGCGATGATGGATTACCTATCGACGCGCGCAGTGACTTTGGGTTGTCCTTTTTTGATCTTAATGATTCACTGACTTTCTACTACCTGATATTCTTCCTGATGATGGGTTGTGTCTATCTTATCCGACGCCTGGTCAGGTCGCGGTTCGGCATGGTGCTAAGAGGTTCCATGTCCAATGACGACCGCATGCACTCCATCGGGTATCCTACCTATGGCTATAAACTGACGGCTTTCGTAATCGCCGGGGTGATGTGCGGATTGTCAGGAATACTGTCAGCGAACTTTGAAGATTTCGTCAGTCCTGACATGCTGTTTTGGCCGCGCTCTGGTGAATTGATCTTCATGGTCGTTCTGGGTGGGCTGGGAACCATTTTTGGCCCCGTCGGCGGCTCTCTGCTCTACTGGATTTTAGCAGAAGTCCTTTCCAACATTACTGAAGCCTGGCATCTGATATTCGGGCCTTTCTTGATTATCGTGATCCTGTTCGCCAGCGGCGGACTTGAAGGTTTATTCAAGAAGTTTGAGAAATCCAATGAGTGAACCGATCATAAAAGTCATTGATATGGTCAAGCATTTCGGTGGCCTGGTTGCCACTGATTCTTTCAATATCGACGTGGAAAAAGGTGAAATTCACGCGATTATCGGACCCAACGGTGCCGGCAAGACGACTGTAATTAATCAGCTTTCCGGGATGATGAAATCGGATAGTGGTTTCGTCTTTTTCGACGGGCAGGATATCACCCACATGACGCCGTCAAACCGGGTTCACGAGGGGCTGGTGCGATCGTTCCAAATCACCAGTATCTTGACGAACTTTTCCGTTATCGACAATGTAGCTTTATCTATTCAGGCGCGCCAGGGCCATAGTTTCCGTTTTTGGAAAGCGGCCCAAAACGATGAAACATTGCAAGGGCCTGCGATGGAAATCCTGGAGGAAATGGACTTGGCGCATCGAGCCAACGTTTTAGCCGCCAATCTAGCCCATGGTGAACAGCGTCAGCTGGAAATTGCCATGGCATTGGCGACCTCTCCTAAACTTTTATTGTTGGATGAGCCAATGGCCGGTATGGGCCCCGCGGATTCCGAGCGTGTGACTAAATATCTCAGCTCTCTGAAGGGTAAATTTACGATGCTGCTGATTGAGCATGATATGGATGCAGTTTTTGCGCTGGCTGATACCATTACCGTCTTGGTGTATGGGCAGGCTATTGCCAGTGGCACACCGGATGAAATTCGCACTAATAAAGAAGTCCGTCAGGCTTATTTGGGAGAAGACTGATGGATCTGTTGCGTGTTGAAAATATCGAAAGCTCCTACGGCCTTTCCCAGGTTTTATTCGGTATTTCATTAGAAGTCGGTGTCGGCGAAGTGGTCACATTATTAGGCCGAAACGGTATGGGTAAGACCACCACTGTCCGAACGATTATGGGCATTATGCAGCCCCATGCAGGAGAGATTTATTTGGAGGGAAACCCCGTCCATAATTATCCTTCCTACAAGGTCGCTCAGGCCGGGTTGGGACTGGTGCCTGAAGGCCGCCAAATATTTCCTAATCTTTCCGTATACGAAAATCTCGTAGCCACTGCCGGCAATGGGCAGAACAGACAGAATCCGTGGACACTGGATAAAGTCTTCGAGTTATTTCCAGAGCTGGCGGAACGCCGCACCAATATGGGCAATCAGTTGTCGGGCGGTGAACAGCAGATGCTAGCCATTTCCCGCGCATTAATGACCAACCCGAGCCTTCTGATACTGGATGAGGCCACGGAAGGGCTAGCGCCGCTCATCCGGGCGGAAATCTGGCGGGTGTTGGAACAGCTGAAGGAATTCGGTCAATCAATTTTGGTGATTGACAAGAATGTCGATGCGCTCACCCGGATCGCCGACCGACACTACATTATTGAAAAAGGTAAAGTGGTGTGGAGTGGTATTTCCGATGAATTAAGCCAGGACGAAGAATTGCAGCATCGTTATCTCGGCGTCTAGATTTTCTATTCCACTGGCGCAAAATTCAATTTAAACTTGAAAAAAAGCCTGTAAGAGGGCCAGCTATTCAGTGCGTCTAGGTTGTATTAAAGAGTGAAAATGAATTCCTCGCCACAGCCTGCTAACTTCGATGTAAAAATTGAAGCATCTTTTTGGCTCGTTTTGGAAGACGATACGGGAGAGCTTGCTGCCTTTCACTGTGACCCCATGATATTCCTAGCGGATGGTCACTGCATGACCGGCGAAGAAGTGTTGATGGTTGGTGGCAAGGAACAGGTGTTCAGCCAAGCCGTTCTATCCAAAATTTAACCAGCGTATTAAATTTAGTGTCGCTCTTTCTGCGCGATGAAGAAATGTCAGGAGAAATCAATCTCGTCGTCGTGCCTTTGAATACGGTTGCCGTGAGTGTGCCGGCTATGGCAACTGAATTTGCCGAGGCCTGCCGGGAAATAGAAAGTTAGTTCAGTGGGAAATTGATATTTGAGATGTTTAATTTTGCAGAGAAATTGTTCCTCGATTATCTGGATCACTTGGGCATTCTGGTATTTCCGTTCTGCAAATACTATGCGGCACGGCCTAGTTCCAGCCTGATCGATTTCAAACTGTTCGCCAACTGTAACTTTCAGGGTGTGGCGTTCGATCTCAAGAACAAACCGGAGTCGGCGGATAAGATCCTCCCCCATCTGGTAAAATTCTGTCAGTCAGCCAAATTCAACCGGTTGGTAGCGCATTTCCGGGGAGTAGGTATTCAGGAAATATTTGGTTTAGCCTGCGAAATAGAATTCAAATACTTTTCCGGAACCATCGTTCAACCAGCCGTTTAAATCGAATGATATCTAGCTAGCGCCAGAAGCCATCTTTATCGATATGGTGAAGCGCGTCCATTTCCTGGCTTGTAGGTGCTAGCGTTTCGGTCCAGTCAGGCATTTCTTTCACTTTCCAGCCCGTATTCTCTTTGATTTCTTCCAGGCTGTGGCCCGGATGGACCGAGGCAATATAAAGTTCATTGTCAGGCCCATAGGGTCGCAGGATCGCCCGGTCCGTTATCAGAGCGCTAGGACCGCCTTGATCCAGCCCTGCTTGGTGGCGCGTATCGCCGCCGTCTATGTAACCCGGCGAAGTTACGTAGGAAACCTTATCCACAAGCCGGTGTTTTTCGTGGTTCATTATGGCAATCAGCCGCTTGGCCATGGTGGCGATATCCGCCGCACCGCCCGATCCCGGTAATTTGACTTTAACGTCTTCATGTCCGCCGATATAGGAGGTGTTGATATTACCGTATTTGTCGATCTCCGCGCCGCCGATAAAGCCCGCATCCACTTTGCCGCGCGGCAACTGTCCCATGACATCGAGAAGGCTGGTGGCCCAGGCTGCGTTCAGCTGGTTAGGTGGATCAACCATGGTGTAGAGGGTTTCCGCAGCCGGTTCATAGCGGGCAATACCGCCTTCGAAAAGGCCGACAGCGCTGGGCGCGTGAGTCATACGGGCGACTCCATAGGCGGTAATCGGCAAACGCATGCCGACGAAGACAATTTCTTCGTCTTTAATTTCACGCGCCGTGGCGATAATCATCAATTCCTGGGTTGAAAAACCGCTCATGTCGCTCACTCAAACGCGTAGTTGGCAGGGGCGCCGAATTGCTCCCCTTTGATACGCAGGTCTTTCAGGCGATTGCCTAGTTTTTGCTGGTAGCCATCAGGTCCACTGGTGTCAAAAATCCATTCCTCGGCCCATTCGGCATAATGTTCAGGGTCGCGGGAGCCTTTGTGATAATCGTTAAAGAACTCATTGTCCCGTTTGAGGTATCCGGTTAGAGGCGATGGATGGGTGCCAAAGGGTACATGGCAGACGGCATCGACGCGAAAGCCGGGAACCAGAACACGGCTGGGGTCCGAAGCGATTACTTCCGGTTCAACAATTTCTTGGGCGATCAATATGACTTTCTCCGCCGCCAAAGCAGCTTCCTTGGCCACACCGGAAGAGCCCCAGTAGTGGTTGTTGCCGTGCTTATCGGCGCGCTGCACCACATGGATGGAGACATCAGGCCTGAGAGCGGGGACCAGAACCACCGGCTCACTACCCTCGGCAAAGGGATTTTCTGCCGATCTAAGATTGGCATTAGATTTGAGGATATCTGATCCCAGGATAGATTTCACAGGTGCATAAGGGAGTCCGTAGGCACCCGCAAAAAGCGCCATGGCCAGGGAAAGGTTGGAATAGTCGTTGACCTTGATGGAATGCGGTTCGCCTTTTTCCACGGCCCGGCGGTAGTTGTGGCCAAGCCCGCCAGAGACGTTGCCGATCCAGGATGCCGAAACCTCCGTGACACAGCCGCCGCCGACCAGCATATCGGTCGAGGCATCCGAAATAGGGGAGATCATGTGAAGGTTCTGCCGCCGCTGGCGGATCAATTCGAAGGTGGCGGCAAAGGGGATGGCGGTCTCCAGACCGGACCCCAATTGTACACTGTCCCCATCTCTGACCAGTGCAGCTATTGCCTCACTTAAGTCAACTAATTTACATTTCATTTCAAACTATTATGGTTGTTTGCTAATGTTTTTTATCAGCTTTTTATCAGGGGCTTCTTAATTTAAATCGCTGGATTTTTCCAGTCGCCGTTTTGGGCAGTTCTTCAACAAAATTGAACCATCTTGGATATTTGTAACGGGCCAGTCCGGATTTGCAATGCTCAAGTAGTTCAGAGGCTAATTCGTCGTTGGCATCGCCGGCGTCGTTGAGAACTACGAAGGCTTCCGGCTTGATCAGTTCGTCGTCATCGGCCCGGCCGACGATGGCCGCTTCGAGGACCTTGGGATGCTCCACCAGCTTGCCTTCGATCTCTACCGGTGAGCACCAGATGCCGCCCACCTTGAGCATATCGTCACTGCGGCCGCAGCAGACATAATAGCCTTCTTCGTCGACGAAATAGGTGTCACCTGTGCTGAGCCAGCCATCTTTAAGGGTAGCGGCGGTTTTTTCCGGGTTGGCCCAATATTCCTTCAACAACGAGTCACCTTTGATCCAGAGATTGCCATTCTCACCGGCGGGCATTTCATTGCCGTCGTCGTCGGTGATTTTGGCCTCGTATCCCGGTACTATTTTGCCGGTGGTGCCGGATTTAACTGTGCCCGGTGGGTTGGAGATGAATATATGCAGGATTTCCGTGGTGCCAATACCATCGAGGATCTCCAGGCCGGTTTTCTCTTTCCAGCGGCGGAAAATGTCGGGTGGTAGGGCTTCGCCAGCTGAAGTGCAGGCGCGGATCGACGACATATCCACAGTCTTTTTCTCCATGGCCTTCAATTGCGCCGCATAAAGAGTAGGAACGCCGTAATATAGGGTGGGCTTGTGGGTTTCGATCACTTCATGCACGGCATCGGGCGTCGGCGGGCCGGGGTAATAGACGGCAGAAGCGCCCACCCAGAGGGGGAAATTCATTCCGTTGCCCAGGCCGTAGGCAAAAAACAGCTTGGCCGCCGAAAAACAGACATCACCCTCGTTGATGCCCAGTATACCGACCGCATAGTGGATGCACGTCACCGGCATGTCCTTGTGGGCATGGACGGCGCCTTTGGGACCGCCTGTTGTGCCGGAAGAATACAGCCAAAAGCATTCATCGTCGGGTGCGGCGGGCATGGGGTATAATTCCGCCCGGGCCGAGACCATATGCTTGGCCAGGCTTTCGCCATCGCCCTCGGTCAAAAGCACCACATCAGGCTTGTGGCGTGATTGCTTGACGGCCGATTCCACCTCGGCCGCAAATTCCTGGGAATAGACCACACCGATCGCGCCGGAATTATCGATCATATAGGCGTAGTCTTTGGCCTTAAGCAGCGTGTTCAAAGCGACAGGAATAATCCCCGCTTTGATGGCGCCCCAAAAAACATAATGAAATTCCGGGCCGTCTTTAATAACCATCAACACCCGGTCGCCCTTGCTGAGGCCGAGACCTGTCAGCGCGTTACCGGCCCGGTTTACGTGTTCCGCCAGGGTAGCATAGGTGACTTGGCCGCCGCCATGAACGGTAATCGCAACTTTGTCGCCGCGGCCCTCGTCCAAATGCCGGTCGATAAACGGCACAGCGACATTAAAACTCTCAGAAAATTCGATTTTGGCAGGGGTTACCGATGTATCCACGGCAATAGTGTTATCCTGCATGGTTTCCTCCAGAGCGTTGGGGTGAAGATCAAAAAGTACAATAGTACTGCATCATAATAGCGGCCCAACTTATTCAAATTTAGCTTCCTGTCAATTGATCTGGGTTAAGGCGGGGAGGGGGGGGATCATGCGGTCCTCCAATCTTCGTACTCGTTACATATCCCCCTAACCAGTGTTCCGCGAAACTATAAAGCCGATATCGGTTGTTAAATATTTTATTTTAACGTGTAAAAGTGTCGTATATTACGATTATATCACTAGTGGATAACTTTCATGCCGCTGCTTCATTCATCCACCTCCCACGGCGAAATCGCTTTTGGTTTTTACAATATTGAGATCGACGCGCTGTTACTGGACGGCTTATTTTTCTATTGCACCGATTTTTGCCAAGTCATGGGGAAACTCTCCTTGGAGCCTGGCGAGGCGGAGATTGCCGGGTATCGTTCTAACGATCCGGCGGCTATTGGCGATTTTCACGGCGCCATAGAGGGGATTAATTTTACCGGCTATATGGGAGAGCTGTTCCGGCGATGGCCCATGCCTGAAACACCTGACCTGTTCCGCCAAAATCTGGCGGGAGAGGAGAGGCGAGACGAAAGCGAGGCCATTCTCGCCCGCCATGCAGGGGCTGAAACAATTATCTGCCGGAGAAATAAAGGTGGTGTGGTCGAAATCGGCGCGTTCATTTTCTCGCCCGGTCAGTTTCTGGACCTCATTCGCTATGTCAGACGCGGCGGCTATCCGACCTGGGAAGGCTATGAAGACGGAAAAGCGCCCGTCTGCGTAATCAACCTCGCAGCCGCCTGGGGGCTGGCTCAGTAGGAATCGGGGGGGGGGCAATATTGCGGAAATTCTCTACGTTTTCGGCATAAATTTATTATAAAAGGACCCCGGCTCTATTCGAACCAGGATCCTTTTTATTCTGTGATGTAAAATCCCTAGTGGAATTTCACATATTCAAAGTCTGTCGCCTGGCCGTGGATGCCTTTGGCGGGCTGGGCGACCCAACTGGCCATTTTGTCCGGCTCGGTCACGGGAACCATGAGGGTTTGGATGAAGGCTCTGTCTTCATCGTTGGGCAGCCAATTGTCGACATTGGCGTTCCATTTCTCCTCGCTGATGACTTGGCCGTCCGGGGTTGCTTTGACGCCGACAAAATTGCCGATATTGCGGTTGAAGGCGCTGTTGGGCAGGGTGATCTTGAAGTTGACACCGGCNTTTNCNAGGGTNTTGTTCCAGCGGTCNACGCCACGCTGGCAGTCTTCGGCGTAATCATCGCGGAGACGTTCGTTGATGGCTGTCAGAGCCGGCATTTCCACCTTAATGATCTTACCATCTTGTACTTCCGGCACCATATAGACGTCGTTCCCGAGGAGATGATCGTCGTCGATCTTAGTTTCCAGATACCGGCCTTTCAGACCCATGGAATAGAAATTGGCTGCATTGGTCGATTTTTCTTGGCCGAACAGATCCAAGCAGATGGAAAAATGATAATTGACGTATTTCTGCAGGGTCGCCAGATCGATGCCGCCGTACTGGCGGATGTCCATGGTGTCATGCTCTTTAATCAATTCGGCGGAGCGTTGAACGACGCGGCTGACACCGGTTTCACCGACAAACATGTGATGAGCTTCTTCCGTCAGCATAAAGCGGCAGGAACGTGACAGCGGGTCAAAGCCGGATTCAGCCAGGGAGGCTAGCTGATATTTACCGTCGCGGTCCTGGAAATAGGTGAATAGATAGAAGGACAGCCAGTCCACGGTGTCGACGTTAAACGCTTCCAGAATACGGGGCTTGTCCACACCCCCGGCATGGCGTTTCAGCATCTCATCCGCTTCTTCGCGGCCATCGCGGCCGAAATAAGCGTGCAGCAGATACACCATGGCCCATAAATGGCGGCCCTCTTCCACGTTCACCTGGAAAAGGTTACGCAAATCATAAAGGGACGGGCAGGTGCGGCCAAGGGCGCGCTGTTGCTCAACCGAGGCGGGCTCCGTGTCGCCCTGGGTGACGATCAGGCGGCGCAGTTCGGCGCGGTATTCGCCGGGCACTACCTGCCAGGCTGCTTCGCCTTTGTGGGAACCGAAATTGACTTCGCGGTCTTGTTCGTTTTCGGCGAGGAAGATGCCCCACCGGTATTCCGGCATTTTCACCATGTCGAAATGGGCCCAGCCGTCGGCGCCGGCATCGATGGCCGTCCGCAGATAGACTTCGTAATCGGAGGTGTCATTGGGCCCCATCTCATTCCACCAGTCGATATAAGCGGGCTGCCACTTTTCCAGCGCCCTCTGGAGGCGGCGGTCATCGGACAAATTGACGTTATTCGGGATTAATTGGGAATAATCTATTTTGTTCATGATTTATACTCAGTTCTTTACTATTTGCGTTACACGCGATTGCGATCGTAATTGGTTTTCTGACCGGTGCCGAAAAGTTTCAGTGCACCTTCCTCGCCGACCGCATTGGGCCGCTGGAATATCCAGTTTTGCCATGCGCTCAAACGGCCGAATATCTTGGTTTCCATGGTTTCCGGACCGGCGAAGCGGAGACTGGCCTCCATACCGGTAAGTGCGTCGGGAGAATAGCTGGCCCGCTCTTCAATGGCGATGCGCACCTCATCTTCCCAATCGATGTCGTCGGGGATGAAGGTAACCAAACCCAGAACGTCCGCCCCTTCGGCGTTCAGATCGTTGCCGATTTCGGCTTTGACGTCTTCGATCTTGTCGCCGCCGCCTAAAAATCGGGTTTCGAGGCGGGTAATACCGTTGCACATGGGCAAAGGACCGAAATTCATGCCGGTCGGACGTATCGTCGCCTCGGCCTGATTGGAGCCTTCGAAAATTCCTTCCAGCATGAAACTGCGGTCGGCGGCGAGCAGAAGCTCCATCAAGGTGCCGGTGAAGCAACTGCCGGGTTCGACCAGGGTAATAATGCTGCGGGACGACACGTCGAGACGCTTGAAGGTGCGCTTCATGTAATTGGTGATTTCGCGGACCAGCCAGTTATCAGCATTGTCCAACAAGGCCTTATCTGCGACTTCGACAAAATCCGCATTGCCCTCGGTGCGGAAAACCCAGGTGCTGACGGTGATTTCGTTGGTCCGCATATGGAGGATGAAATCATCAAACTCGCGGATGAAGGCGAGGGGCCAGAAGTTGACGCCGGCGGCGTGAATGGCGTCGGCATCCTGCTCCGGCTCTTGGTCCGGGCCTTTAATCATGATTTCCGCTACGGCGCCGTCACGGTCGATTTTGGCGGAAATATGGGGATAGGTGATTTCGTCATCGGTAATTTTCCGGTTCAGCGGGGTCAACTCGATTCCTTTAGCGTCTTCTGGACGGCTTGAATTCTTGGCGAACTCTAATGCTCTTTCATTGGCTTTCTCCATCAGACCGGAGCGGGGGGCCAGTTCGTCCACCAGATCCCATTCCACTGCGCGGCTGCCTTTGATACCTTCGTTCAGGGTACAGAAGAAATCAGCCCGGTCGCGACGCACATGCCGCTTATCAACCACCCGGGTCAATCCGCCCGTTCCTGGCAACACGGCCAGCAGGGGAACCTCCGGCAGGGATACGGTACTTGATCCGTCATCGACCAAAATGATGTGATCGGCGGCCAGGGCTAATTCATAACCGCCACCGGCGGCCGTACCGTTGACGGCGCAAATATATTTCTGATCGGAACAGCCGGTGGAATCTTCGATGCCGTTGCGAGTTTCATTGGTAAATTTACAAAAATTCACTTTATGAGCATGGGATGAAGTACCCAGCATGGCGATATTGGCACCGGCGCAAAAAACGCGATCCTTGGCCGACGTCATGATAACGCTTTTGACTTCGGGATGCTCGAAACGCAGGCGCTGGGTGGCGTCGTAAAGCTCGATGTCAACGCCGAGATCGTAAGAGTTGAGCTTGAGTTCATAGCCAGGAACCATGCCGCCATCTTCCTGGACATCCATGGCCAGGGTTGCAACAGGTCCGTCAAGACTTAATTGCCAATGTTTGTATTGGCTGGGATTCGTTGAAAAATCGATCATGTCACCATCTTTGACGTTGTTTTAGATCCAGGATAAAATTTTTTCCCGATTAAAATTCACTGTTATTTGTCTGAATTGGGCCGTTTTTTCTATAGTGACCGTAAAACGGTACCAAAATACTTATTTACAAAATATGATGCGACTCGTACCATTAAGTCAAGTGTTAAATAGAAGTATTTTAAAGTAGGTAGGGTAATTTATTAAAATAAAGGGATATTATGTTAGCTGAAACAAGAATTCCAAACGTGGAAATCCGGTTAGCCACCCTTGATGATTTGCATGATATTACCGAATTAGATGCTCAAATAACTGAGCTCCATAAGCTCGATTATTGGCAGGAAATGTTCCAACGTTATGTCGAACGGAGTGAGGGTCATTTCCTGGTCGCCCAAATGCCCGGTGATATCCGGTCCGATGCCGGCGATTTGCACGGTGTCCAAGGATTTATTGTTGGCGAAGTGCGGGCGTGGGAATTCGGATCACACCCCTGCGGCTGGATAATGGTTGTCGGCGTCAGCCCCAACCATCGTGTGCGCGGCATCGGAGAATCTCTTTATAACGCCATAGCAGATAAGTTTCGCGACGATGGTGTTGATAAAATTCGCACCATGGCGGCTCGCAACGATCGATTGAATATGTCTTTTTTTAGATCGCAAGGGATGATGGCCGGACCGTTTATCGAATTAGAGAAGTCAATTGATTAAATGAAAAATTATTTTCAGCACGATGCATTTTTCGGTTTATAGAAGGAGACAAAGATGAGGCTGCAAAAAGCAACCAGGTACGGTCTTTATTCTGTATTAGAACTGGCGCAGGATCCTGGGCGTCAATTGTCAGCTACCGATATCGCTGAAATTTACGGGATATCCGCCAATCATTTGGCGAAAGTATTGCGTGATTTAGGCCGGGCGGGCCTGGTCGATTCGGTTCGCGGGGCCGGCGGCGGTTACCGCTTTTCCGGCAACGCCAAGCGAACGACGCTGATGGATATCATCAACCTTTTCGAAGATATCGGCAGCGATGCATCCAGTGCGGCCGATCCTGGCGACGATACGGATATCGGCCAGTCCCTTCTTCTGGTTTTGGGGGAAATCGACGACATTGCCCGGGCAACGTTTGGCTCGATTACCATCGATACGCTTCTGAAAACCACGCGGTGGCGTCAGGAACGGGAAGAAGAGGCGCCCGCCATCACCGAGGAAGTCGCCTAAATCTGTTGTCCTCATTGCCGCTCCATGAAATCATCGGAACCATGCTGAAGAGTTTTAAACATATTCGATCTCTTTTGATCGTCTGAAACTGGCGGTATTCCTCGTTGTATTTGCGGCGACAATGATGCCCGCTTTGGTCGACGTCGCCAGCACATTTCAAATTGGTTTCTTTTTGGCAGTAACGGGCAGGGGGCGTTTCTGGGTGCGCTGGTCCTGGCCACCCTAACACTCTATGTTGTACTGGTGAATGCCCAGGGCGGTCTATTGGGACGGCGGGTGGAACTGATCGACTATGATGTCAGCATAGATAGCAAAAAAGCGCAATCCACCGTTCGCCGCTTTATCGATCGCACGGCACTGCTGGCCAGGACTTTTTGGATTTTGCCGGTGCTGCCGCGGACGGTGGGTCCATGCCGGTGGCCTCGTTGATCCTGGCCGATAAGCTGCCAGCTTCTGATCCGGAAAATGCGCGCTCGACGCCTATATCAGCTTCTATCAAAAACGCTGGGGAATCGCACTAACCGTAAACGGGGCTCATGCCTTTGATGCTATCCGAATTGTCGCGGCTGCCGTGGAGCAGGGCGCAGCTTTGATAAAAGCAAGATTCGGAGTCAAATTGAAATTCTGGACGGTTATGTCGGTGCCAACGGTATTGTCAGGATGACGCCGGTAAATTATTGGGGCTTGATCTGAATGCTTTCAAGATGGCGGAAATCCAGCCTGGAGAGTGGTTTTTTGCGGAATAGAAATGTGCTAACCAGGACAGGAAATAGTGATCGATGGGCTACGAGTTGCCAGCCTGTCCCCAGGCAGGCATAAATCAAGGCGTGCACAATCCACGTGGTAAACAGGTGTTGTAGAGCATGAATGTCGTCGCAGTCATACCTGCCCGCTGGGCGTCAACCAGATTTCCCGGCAAACCGTTGCAGGCAATTTCCGGTAAGGCGATGGTTCATCATGTCTGGGATCAATCCAGCAAAGCCAAAAGCGTCGATCAGGTGTTAATTGCTACCGACGATCAGCGCATTGCCGACTATTGCGATGCCGAAGGTCTCAAATATGTCATGACCCGCGACGATCACCCCACAGGTAGTGATCGTTTAGCCGAAGTGGCTACAAAGTATCCAGCTGATGTCTATGTTAATGTACAGGGCGACGAACCGTTGATTGAACCAGAATCCATCGACGCTGTCGGCCGATGCCTGCTGGATAATTTGGATCGGAATATCGAAGTTTCGACTGGTTACATCGAAGAAGCCGCGGATGATCAACTGGACAATCCTTCGGTTGTTCATCTTGCCCCGACGCTAGATGGCTGCGTTCTGTCACTGTCGCGGTTTCCTATTCCTTTTCCCATGGTGGAAACCACGCAGCGAACGGTTCATGTCGGTCTGTACGCCTTTACCGGCGCCGCCCTTAAGCGCTATTCCAAATGGGATCGTGGCCCCATCGAGCGGGCGGAAAGTATTGAGATTTTAAGGTTCATGGAAAGGGGCGAAAGGATCGCCTGTGTGCCCGTGGCACCAGGTTCGATCGGTGTCGATACGCCGGAAGATCTTGCCGCCGTAGAAGCAATTTTGGGAGATAAGGCTTGAGCAAAAAGCAATTGATGGACCGGCTTGCGGGCCTTAAAATACTTTCATTGGATGTCGACGGCGTGCTCACCGATGGCGGGCTCTACTATACCGAATCCGGGGAAGAATTGAGGAAGTTCAACGTCAAGGATGGGATGGGTATGAAACGCGCCCAGGCCGCCGGCGTAGCGGTAGTCATCATTACCACCAGTTCAACAGCCGCCATCGCCCACCGTGGGCGAATGCTTGGGTTGGATTACGTCTATCTTGAATGTGAAGACAAATTGAATCAATTAGTGCAATTGTGCGATCAGATGGGGGTCGATCTGGACCAAGTCGCTCACGTGGGCGATGATCTGGTCGATCTACCTGTTTTGAAGTCGGTCGGCTGTCCGATGACGGTGGCAGATGCAGTTGATCTGGTTAAAGCGGCGGCGCTTTATGTTACCGAAAAAAAAGGCGGCGATGGCGCTGTCCGGGAAATCTGTGAGATGATATATGAGGCCAAGAACAGTACCTGATACGCGAAGCACGCAAAGGCGCATATAGAATATGAGCACTCCCTGTGACAGTTCAGGTGGCATGGTGATATTAGGCGCCCAAGACGATCTGTCAGGGGATTTTCAGGAGTCCAGCCTGGATGAGAGACTGGACGAAGCCGAAGCCCTGGCTCGCAAAATATTGGCGACCCAACCTGAAAATCCCGATGCGCTGAACGGGTTGGGGTTGATCAATCAGCAGCAAGGCCGCTATGACGACGCGGCGACGCTGTTTGACCAGGCTTATGCCATTGATCCCGAGCGGGGTGATTTTAAACAGAATCTGATCGAGGCTCTGGCGGCGGCGGCGAAGTCCAATGCGGAAAGCGGTTTCTACCAAGACGCCATTGCTTTTACAGAACGTGTTTTAAATCTTCAACCCAACGATGCAGTTTTGGTAGCCCGGATGTCCTTTGTGTTGACCCTAGCGAAGCTGTACGGACAGGCGTTGGCGGTGGCCGACCGGGCAATCAGCCTCGATCAATCCGCTGTTGAGGCACATGACGCACGCGGCTTGGCTTTGCTTGGCCTCAAAAAGTTCGAACATGCGATCACTTGTTTCGAATTGGCCACAAATTTAAACCCCGATTACGTGGAAGCAAAAGTTAACTTGGGTTCGGCTTATCATGCCAAGCGTGATTTCAAGCGCGCCATAGCCAGCTTTGATGATGCGATTAGCGCCAATTCTGGTAGCGCCCAGGCTTTNAACAATCTGGGGATTGCGCTGGCTGACATGCTTNGTCTGGTGGAAGCCGAAACGGCTTTGCGGCAGGCAATATTGATCGACCCCGAATATGCCGAAGCNCATTTCAATTTGAGNCGCGTCCTGCTGATGGCCGAAAAATTCAGGGAGGGCTGGTTAGAGAATGAGTGGCGCTGGCTGTGTCCCAANTTTCCTTCGACGTGGCGGGAATTTGCTTACCCCATGTGGCAGGCGGAACAGCTCGAAGGTAAGACGATATTGGTGTGGAGTGAGCAGGGGATCGGTGATGAGATCATGTTCGCCAATATGCTGCCTGATGTCGTCGATGCAGGCGCGACATTGGTTGTTGAATGCAACGACCGCTTGGTACCCGTATTGTCTCGGTCACTTGAAAACTGCCTAGCCGTTGCCAGAACCGACCCACCCGATCTGCGGATTGAAGCGGCGGAAATTGATTATCAAATCTCGCTGGGTTCCTTAGGATTAATTTACCGTAATTCCGCCGATGCATTCCCCAAACATATTGGCGGCTACCTGCGGGCAGATGAATCGCTGACCGAAAAAATTCGGGAGCGTTATGATGCGCTAGGCGACGGTTTGAAAGTCGGCATCTGTTGGCGTAGTGGCAATCCGATTGTCGGTCACGAACGCAGCGCGCCGCTGGAATTGTGGGATGAATTATTGGCGATGCCGGGTGTGCAGTTTGTCAACCTGCAATATGGTGACATCGAGGCGGAACTGGCGGGCGTGAAAGAGCGTATTGGTATCGAAATTTTCCAGGATAAAGCCGTTGACCCTTTTAGCAGCGCCGAGGATTGGTTCGCTCAGATCGCTGCGCTCGACCATGTTATTTCGGTCGACAACTCGACCATACAAGTATCCGGATCCCAAGGCGTGCAGACTTGGACACTTCTTTCGTATTCACCGGAATGGCGGTTTGGCGCCGAGCGCTGGGATCACCTTTGGCATCCTGCTATCAGGGTCTTCCGCCAGCGTGAAGCTGGTAAATGGACACCTTTATTTGCCGAGGTTAAAATGGCTCTGGAATCGCAAATTGATCATGCCGGGTAAGATAGATTTCAGTTTACCAGAGGGTAAGTAGTAGCGCCTACTTTTCAACTTGCTCGCCGCGAAGTGCATTAATTAGGGGTGCCAAATGATTTTCGTACCGGCGCCATCTTTCCGATCGGCCTTTCATTAACGGTTCTCGAACCTGCACCGCACTCGCTGTACGGACAGCACGCGAAGTACTATAGAACGCCAGACACTTCTAATCCCACGACAGATTACAATGATCTAGAATCCGCCTGATATTTTCTTCTGGTTGATCAACCAAATCCTCGTATTCGACATCTAATATAGGATCCGTAGGAAGTATTTCATGCCAATAACTCATGAGTGTGCCGTTTTAGATTTTTCATTCTACTCTCCTTGCCGAACCGGATATCCGATAGCTAGGGATATTTTACACCGCTGGCAGGTACCCGCCGAAGAGCCGATTTATTTCTATCAGCGGGCAACGGTCCATAACCACCTTTAGACCAATGGCTTCGGCACGTTTGGCGGCTTCATCGTTGCGGACGCCAAGTTGCATCCAGATTACACTGATGCCCTTATTTTGCGCTTCTGCAACCGCCTGTTTTACCGAATCAGCGGCGGCATGTGAGTTGCGAAATATATCGACCATCTGAAACTTTTCGGCGATGGAATGCAGGTCGGAAAATACTTTTTCACCGTGAATATTCGATCCCGCTGCATCAGGATTTACCGGTAGGACGTGGTAACCATGGTCCTGGAGTTCAGCCATAACGCTGTTGCTGGTGCGGGATGGATCGGGACTGGCGCCGGGCATGGCGATGGTGCGGACCGACGTCAGGATACCGGCAATGAATTCGTCGCTGTAGGTGAGGGGGGACATGCGAATAGGTAATCAGTTTTTCTGGCGGCCTTGCCAGACCGGCTGGCGCTTTTCGAGAAAGGCATCAATGCCTTCAATGGCGTCACGCTCCTGCATATTTTCAGCCATGATCCGGCTGGCGTGAGCGTAGGCGTCTTCTAATTCCATAGAAAGTTGTGGGTAGAATGATTTCTTGCCGATGGCAATGGTTAAGGATGATCGGCTGGCGATGCTTTCGGCATATTTCATCACCGTGCTTTCCAATTGATCAAACGGTATGGCCTTGTTGATCAATCCGAAGCGGACAGCGTCTTCGGAATCAAATAATTCGCCCATCAACAGCATCTCCATAGCGTGCTTGTGGCTGATATTGCGGGTGAGGGCGACCGCCGGCGTCGAACAGAAAAGGCCATTGGTGACGCCGGGCGTGGCAAATCGGGCCTCTTCCGAGGCAAACGCCAAATCGCAATTGACCAGCAACTGACAACCGGCGGCGGTGGCGATTCCGTGGGCCTGGCCGATGATCGGTTGAGGCAGATTGTTCATGGTGACCATCATGCGGCTGCACAATAGAAACAGGTCGTGAATGGTATCGAAGCTGGGGTCTGACCGCATTTCCTTGAGATCATGGCCGGAACAGAAAATACTTCCGTTGCCTTTTAAGATGACCACTTTAATGGCGACATCATCACCAATTTCATAGAAAGCATTTTGCAATTCTGTCAGCATTTCCGTGGACATTGCATTTAAAAATTTGGGACGGTTCAGGGTCAGTAAGCAAATACCGTCCTGAACGTCACGTATCAGGATGGGTTCATTATCAATTTTTGGTGTGGTCATATGATTATCCGGTACAATTTATATTTTCTGGCTCGACGGTCGGAAATTTTGTAGCGAATTGTCCGGTCTCGCAAGTCAATTCGGCAAGAGAGTGAAACAATGATGGGGTGTTATAATACCGCGAACATAACTATTTGTTTTCATGTGATTATTTCGTCATTTTTTACGTTGACTTGCCGGTTTATCCTGGCATAATCCCGCGCTCTCACAGACGGGGCCGTAAATATTGAAGGTCCTGTTGTTTAATTTATTGGATTGGGTTGCATATGAACACTTATTCGGCAAAACAGTCGGAAGTTGTACGCGGCTGGTTTTTGATTGATGCGGAGGAGGTGGTTTTAGGCCGTCTCGCCAGCATCGTATCAATGCGCCTGCGTGGTAAACACAAAACGACGTACACGCCTCATATAGATTGTGGCGACAACATCATCGTCGTCAACGCTGACAAGGTCAAACTGACCGGCAACAAGCGCGCCGACAAAACTTATTATTGGCATACCGGTTATCCGGGCGGTATTAAAAGC
>PBQI01000008.1 GCA_002725625.1 Rhodospirillaceae bacterium
CGCTCAAGCGAACCGAAACCAAGGTCAAAGGGGTCGGCGTCGTCGGTGTCATGCCTGATCTGGTGCCCCGTCAACAAATAGCTGAAATTACAACACTTTTAGATGCGCCCTACCTCAATAGTTTCGGCTCAACGGAAGTCGGCTTTCCGCCGGCCACCGGCAGGCTTATTCCTGTGGGTACCACGCCGGAAAGTATGTCCAAACGGCAAAGCTCCTTTTGCGAACTCCGCCTTATCAAGCTTGACGGTTGTGAAGCCGACATCGGTGAGCCCGGTGTCCTCGAAGTGCGCGGCCCCACCTTATTCAGCGGATACTGGCAGGCGGAGGAAACAAACGCTGCCGATTTCAACAATGGCTGGTTCCGTACTGGCGATATGCTGCGCCGTAACGCAGATGGTACCCTCGATTTTGTCGACCGCGCCAAATATATGATTAAAACTGGCAGCGAAAATGTCTATCCGGCTGAAATAGAACAAGTGCTGCTGTCAGCGGCTGAAATCGAGGACGCCGCAGTTGTACGCCAAGCAGATGAAAAATGGGGTGAAATTCCGATCGCCTTTGTGGTTCCGGCCAGTGATGACTTAACTGCCGATCAAGTACTGCAATTGTGCAAGCAAAAATTGGCGGGTTTCAAATGTCCAAAAGTTATCCACTTTATCGAAACCGGCGATGTACCACGAAGCGCCAACGGCAAAATAAAACGTCACGAACTCGAGGCCCGCCTCGGCTGATTATTTCTTGGGAGGAAATAGTTTAATGAAAGCAATATTTTACAACGAGTACGGATCTGCCGACATACTGCAATTCGACGACATTCCCGAAGCCGCTGAACCCGGGCCGGGTGAAATCAAAATCAAAGTCAAAGCCTCCAGCGTTAATCCCATCGACTGGAAAGTGCGCGCTGGATATTTGCAAAAAATATTCCCGCAGGAATTCCCTGTCTCGCCCGGTCGGGATGGCGCCGGTGTGATCGAATCCGTGGGATCGGACGTAACCGAGTTCAAATCCGGCAATAACGTTGTATTCGTCTCCGGTCGCGGCAAGGGTGCCAGCGCTGAATACATCATCCTGCCGACTGATCGTATTTCGCCCATGCCAGACACCCTTTCCTTTTCGGAAGCAGCCGGGATACCGCTTTCAGGTGTCACGTCCTGGATCGCCATCGCCGAGGATGCTGGCGAACTGGATGGCCGAAAAGTATTGATTCACGCTGGTGCCGGCGGCGTCGGCGGTTATGCCATCCAAATCGCCCGCCATTTCGGCGCCGAGGTCAGCGCCACCTGCAGTCACGCCAATGTAGATTTTGTTGAATCCTTGGGCGCGTCGCAGGTAATTGCTTACGACAATCAGGATTTCGTTGAAGAAGTCTCTGAAATGGATGTGGTTTTTGACACCATGGGCGGCGACGTTCACAAACGATCTTATGATGTCTTGAAAAAAGGCGGTATCATGGTCTGTGTGAACGCGGCGCCATTTGAAGATCAATCGAAAAAATTCGGCGTTACGACCAAGGTAATTATTGTCAAAGACGAAGGCGGTCCACTCCGCAAGCTGATGGCCCTGACGGTGGAAGGTGAAATTAAGGCGCTCCCGGTTCAGGAATTCCCCGCTGCCCAGGCCGCTGACGCCCACCGGCTGTCTGAAACCGGCCATATTCGGGGGAAAATAGTGCTGGTCTTCGACTAGGCTGCATTTGATGACGGTTTTAGAACTCTAGTCAAATCGGCGGCATAATCGCGGTAATGTTCATGATATTTCTTGATTGCCGAGTCAGGCATGGGCTTCTCGTAGAACGTTACCACGATAGGTAACTGCTTCCGGACGATATCGACATCACCAACAACCGGCAGGTGTGGCAGCAAGGGGAATAGAGGACGGCTGGTATCCCGCCAGCACTGAAACGATAAAGCCGAAAGATGGAAACATCATAACCGCAAAGGTGGACCGGCACCCGCACAAGCTAACCTAGGAAATCAGGACGTCGATCTGTGAGGATCAGTTATGGCAGATCATTGTTCAGGGAAACACATTCTTTATCGTGCCTCACACGCTGTAAGAATGGCAGCGTAGCAGGGGAAGATGCCTGCAAGAAAAGCGTCTCAGGAGGCATTTTAAGACGTTCTCAGTTGGGTAACCTTACGCTGGCGCCCGGGGGGGGGCACCGTATGACCATAGGACCGCGTGTCACGCCGCAGCGGTCTCCAGACGATGGCCAGCGGAAACAGATCGGCATAGTGGAGTGCTTTATCAATGTTCAGCGGCATCATGCCGTAGCAAAATTTACCGCAAATTGTGCAGTCGAAATGCTGCTCACTCATTTTATGGTCTGCAACATTTTTTGTATTTTTTACCCAAACTGCGGGGACAGGGTTCATTGCGACCGACTGTTTCTACCTGGCAAGGCTTTGACAGTGGGTTCATTTTACCATTCACATAAACCCAGTCGCCCTGCTTTTTTGGAACTCGCCAACTCATAATGTGTGTAATTTACGCCGTCNCGGACAAAGTTTAGGTCACNAACACTACGGTGCCGATTGAATCTTCGGCGGCGCCATCTATGACTTAGCGTACTTCCAGACCTAGCCANTTGGAATCATTGGCAACGCTTTCGGCAGCANNCCTGTTGAAATCTTTTTTGATTTTCANAGGCGTGGGTNCGATCGATGTGTTCGAAATTATTGAGCGTAAAAGCCGTATATCTGGAACGCATCAAGGCGTCCGCCGTCGGCGCATTCCCTGGCGACAATCGGGCCGCAGCATTGCTACAATTCTTTCTGCGAGCCACATGGGCAGTCCGTCATATAGTTACTCTTCTGATACGATCTAACATGTACTCAAGTTTATAATTTTTGACCAGATCGGTCCCGTCAATTTTTTACCTCGGTTACCCGTGCTACACCCAGGCGGCGGGCGACGATAGTGCTGATAGGAACCTGAACAAAACCCTTTTCGGCGAGAACCGACAACCACTGGGATAGGGCGAAAATGGTGGCGTCCCTGGGGTGTCCAATGGCGATGGCGTAACCTTGACGTTTGGCGGTGTTTTCCAGTAATTTCAACTGCTTATTTACCACAGCAATTTCCGGCACATTATCCAGAAAGACATTTCGCTCCGCAAACGGCAGGTCGATGGCCAAAGCAATCCCGGCGCCGACGCTCTTGGCGGAGGTCCGGGAATCGAGAAACAGTAGCCCCCGGCGCTTTATCTCCTGCAGTAAAATTTCCATGCCCTCGACATATTCCGTAAACCGGCTGCCCATGTGATTATTAACGCCGACATAGCCTTGAAACCGATCCAACCCCCACAAAATGCGTTTCAGCGTTTCCTCCGGTGCCGTATCCGGCGTTAAAACATTGGGGCCGGGATCAACATCTCTACTCTTGGGTTGCATGGGCATGTGCACCATTAACTCGTGCCCTGCCTTTTTTGCCGCAGCCGCCTGTTTATCGAGGGCGCCGGCGTAGGTAAGAAAAGAGATGGTCAACGGCCCAGGTAATTTGATCACCTGAGCCGTTCGACGCCGGTCAATACCGGCATCATCAATAACAATAGCGATTTGTGGTCCGGGTGGTATTTCGCCCATGACAACAGCATTTGCACGCCAATTTGGAACACTTTTAATCGGGGCGATAACTGAACGTTTTGCATTTGATGGCGCTTCCAATTCTGAGAGTGTAGCGGTCTCATGCACTGTCTCAGGCAGGGTTTCCTCATACGATATTTCTGGTTCCGTCCGGGCGGGCAAATCCGGGTCTGATGGCGACGCCTCTTCCTCTGCCGCAACCAGCATCATTGCGGTCTCAGGCAAAGTTTTCTCCGGTGGTATTGGGGCCGCCGCTGGACTCTTTATATATTGATCCGGGTTAGGCACTTCGTTTTCAATTTTGACGGTTTGTCCGTTTTTAGCCGAATGCCCGTTTTTCAACCCAATTTCACCAGCTACGCCAACGAGTATGGCCACCAAGGCGCCCGCACCGAAAAACCATATACGGTTCGACACACCGTTGCGCACCTTGTCGATCAAATCGTTAAGCTGGAACGTTGGCAATTGGCCGCCCTCCAAAAAATTATTGCCTGAGGATTCAGGCAGTATCAGGTTCGGACCTTAAGCAAAAATAATTTACGCTCTATTACCGTTTATACTTGAAGCTAGGTCTTCCAAGATCGGGCAATCAGGCCGGTCATCGCCATGACACTTGCTGGCAATTTTGATCAGTGTCCTGCGCATGCCCTCCATTTCCTGGATGCGGCCCTCAATCTCCTCGATATGGCTCTGCGTCAACTCCTTAACCCGAGAACTGGCGCGGTTCTTGTCCTTCCACAGGTTCAAGAGATCACCAACGTCTTTAATGTTGAACCCAAGGTTGCACGACCTTTGGATAAACTTCAAGGTTTCCACGTCAGGTAAACTGTAATTCCGGTAACCGCTTTCTTTTCTTGGTGGTTCCGGTATCAACCCAATGCTTTCGTAGTAGCGGATTGTCTTGGCGGTGACGCCACTAAGCTCGGAAACTCTGCCGATATTCATTTCGAAATCCTAACAAAAAACTTGGTTTGCAGTTAAAGCCGCGTCTTTCGCAGACGTAAGGCATTGCCGATAACGGATACGGAACTCAGACTCATGGCGGCGCTGGCGATCATGGGGCTGAGCAAAATATCGAAGAACGGATAGAGAATTCCGGCTGCCACAGGAACGCCTATACTGTTGTAAAAGAAGGCGAAAAACAAATTTTGCCGAATATTTTTCATGGTCGCCACACTGAGATATCGCGCCCGCAGTATGCCATTCAGATCTCCTTTCACCAAGGTGACCTCAGCACTTTGCATGGCGATATCGGCACCGGTTCCCATGGCTATACCGATATCCGCCTGGGCCAGCGCAGGAGCGTCATTGATGCCGTCCCCGGCCATGGCGACAATGCGGCCTTCACCCTGGAGCTCTTTAACCAAGGCGCCTTTACGGTCGGGTAATACGGCAGCTTCATAGCGCTTAATACCGAGTTCCCCGGCAACCACAGAGGCCGTTTCCTTCGAATCACCGGTCGCCATAATAATTTCCACACCCGTCGCCCGCAGCCGATCAATGGCCTCTTTGGTCGTGGATTTAATTTGATCCGCTACCGTCAGGTAACCGGCCAACTTATTATCGACCTGCAGAAAAATGACAGTGTGGCCCTCAACATAAAACTCCGATGATGCTATGCCTGCTTGCTCGGTATTGCCGTCAAACAACGCCACATTTCCCAAAGCGATTGTCTGGCCATTTATTTCGCCGCGAACGCCCTGGCCGGGTATAGATTCAAAATTTTCAATGGCAACGGTGAGAATCATTTTATCCCGAGCAGCATTTATGACCGCCTGTGCTAATGGATGTTCACTGGAATTTTCCAGACTGGCGGCCAATTCCAATACCTCCTCCTCTTCAAATCCATCTTCCGCATGGACCCGAACGACCTTGGGCTTTCCTTCCGTTAAAGTACCCGTTTTATCGACGATCAAGGTATCGACCTTTTCCATGCGTTCCAAGGCCTCGGCACTGCGGATCAGAACACCGGCATGAGCGCCGCGTCCGGCACCGACCATGATGGACATAGGTGTCGCCAGCCCCAGAGCACAGGGACAGGCAATGATCAGAACGGCGACAGCATTTAAAAGGGCAAATGCCATACGGGGTTCCGGTCCCACCCAGGACCAGATAGCAAAGGTCAGAATCGCGGATCCCACGACAGCTGGTACGAAATACCCCGATACGCGATCGGCAATGCGCTGCACCGGCGCGCGGCTACGCTGGGCCTCAGCTACCAGCCCGACAATCTGCGCCAGCAATGTTTCCGCCCCAATATGTTCGGCTTCCATGACAAAACTGCCGGTTTGATTGACGGTTCCTCCGGTGACTGAATCATCTACTGTTTTGGTAACGGGAATGGCTTCACCCGTGATCATGGATTCGTCAACCGCGCTTGAACCTTCAGTAACGACGCCATCCACGGGGATCGCCTCACCGGGTCGAACGCGCAGCAGATCGCCAACTTTAACGTCTTCAAGAGGGATATCGGTTTCGGCGCCCTCTCCTTCTATCCGGCGCGCTGTTTTCGGCGATAGATTTAATAGGGCCCTTAAAGCCCCACCGGTTTCAGCGCGGGCTTTTAATTCCAAAACCTGCCCCAGCATCACCAGTGTGACGATTACGGCAGCGGCCTCAAAATAGACGGCAATGACGCCGCCTGCGGTCTTGAAGGACGGCGGGAACAGTCCGGGCGCCAATACGGCGAACGCACTGTAAATATAGGCCACACCGACGCCGATACCGATGAGCGTGAACATGTTGAGATTGCGGGTGAAAATGGAAGACCAGGCTCGTTCAAAAAAAGGCAAACCGCCCCAAAGTACCGCAGGCGTCGCCAATGCAAACTGTAGCCATACACTGGCTTTCTCGCTAATCAGAGACTGTATCGGCTGGCCGGGGATAATATCACCCATGGCTAATATCAACGTCGGCAGGGCAACACAAAGTGAAAGCCAGAACCGTCGCGTCATATCCTCAAGTTCCGGATTGTAGGTTTGGCGCAACGATGCCAATGGATCGGCCGGTTCCAGGGCCATACCGCAACTGGGACAAGCGGCCGGACCGCTGCTTTCCACTTCGGTACACATGGGGCAAATGTAGATGGCGTTGGGATCACCCTCTTCTTCCGCCGCGGAAGAAGGGTACAGATATTTAGCCGGATTGTTGCTGAATCTGGTCACACATCCCTGACAGCAAAAATAGTAATCCTTGCCATCGTGCTTAAAATGATTACCGGCCTTTTTACGGATATCCACCGACATGCCGCAAACCAGGTCAGTCGCGGTCAAATAGTTTATGGGATCAGCATCAAATTTCGTCGCACACCCGTTGCAACAAAAGTAATAATATTTATCTTCAAACTGGACCGAATGTTCAGTCTTGGAAGGATCCACGGTCATACCGCATACGTAATCCTTGGTGGTATTTTCAACGATCAAGTTCTCCTGAGCATCCATCATCTAATTCGAAACCTTCCACTTAGATAGAATGTTTATATGGACTTTCCAGTGAATGGAAGGTCAAGGGATAAAAGAAAGAAATTTTTGGAGTGCTTGACGGCAGGGAATCTTCATTGCATTGTAGCGCCACATCGAAATTGGATTATTTTTTTCTTAATTATTCGATTTAATTAAATATCGCAACATATTGTTATGTTTCTTTTAATCGATAACTATGACAGCTTCACTTATAACCTTTGGCACTACCTAGGAGAACTGGGAGCCGACGTGGTAGTACGGCGTAATGATGCGCTTACCGCAAACGAGGCACTGGCTTTAAATCCCAAAGCCATCCTGATTTCGCCAGGTCCATGCGATCCAGACAAAGCCGGTATCTGCCTCGAACTGGTGGAAAAAGCGACCGGTAAAGTCCCGTTGTTCGGTGTCTGTCTCGGCTTCCAAACCATAGGCCAGGTATTTGGCGCCAAAGTGGTGCGCGCGCCGAAACCGATGCATGGCAAGGTGAGTTCGATCAATCATCAGGGTCACCAAATGTTTGGGGGCCTCCCTACCCCTTTTCAGGCGACGCGCTATCACTCGCTTATGCTGGAAACGGCGAACTGGCCCGATGAACTTGAAGTAACCGCCGAAACCGACGACGGGCTGGTCATGGCCATCGCCCACCGCGACTATCGTATCAGTGGTGTCCAATTTCATCCTGAAAGTATTGCTTCGGAACACGGTCATCGCTTGCTACAAAACATCCTCGATCAGATCGAAATATAGGTAAACCGGATATGAGCAACGATTTACAGGATATGAAAGCCTTCATCGCTAAGGTTGCGGACGCCAATCCGTTGGATGAAGACGAAGCGGAGGAAGCCTTTCAAATCATCATGAGCGGCAATGCCACGCCAGCGCAAATCGGTGGTTTTCTGATGTCGTTGCGGGTCCGTGGGGAAACCGTCGGTGAAATTACCGGCGCTGCCCGCGCCATGCGCGCCAAAGCCCTGTTCATCGAAGCGCCAGCCAACGCCATCGATATCGTTGGTACCGGTGGTGATGGCACCGGCACTTACAATATTTCAACTGGCGCCGCGATCGTCGTAGCCGGCTGCGGTGTACCCGTCGCCAAACACGGTAACAAAGCACTTTCATCAAAATCCGGTGCCGCCGATGCGCTGACAGCCCTGGGTATCAATACGGATGCGGGTTTCGATCTGATCAAGCGATCCATCAGCGAGGCTGGCATCGGGTTTTTGATGGCCCCCCGCCACCACAGCGCCATGCGCCATGTGGCCGGCCCCAGGGTTGAATTGGCGACGCGGACACTATTCAATCTCCTCGGACCGATCTGCAATCCATCAGGGGTAAAGCGCCAGTTAACAGGTGTATTTTCCAAAGACTGGGTTGAACCCATCGCAGAAACTCTTGGTAAACTAGGCAGTGAACGGGCCTGGATCATGCATGGTTCCGACGGCACCGATGAGTTGACCACCACCGGCCCTTCCTTCGTGGCCGAACTGAAAGACGGTCAGGTGTCGACCTTTGATGTCAGCCCCGAGGATGCGGGATTAAAACTCGCCAAAGCGGAGGATTTAAAAGGCGGCGATGCTGCAAATAATGCTCAGGCTATCGTCGATTTATTGGACGGTGCCCCCGGCGCTTACCGCAATATCGTTCTCTATAATGCCGCCGCCGCTTTAATTGTCGCGGACAAGGCAGACGACCTAAAGGACGGCATCGCGCAAGCCGCCGAGGCAATAGACAATGGCAGAGCAAAAGAAACCCTGGCGAAAATGATCGCCATTACCAACGAAGGTATCGCGGAAGCTGACGGGGAAAGTAATTGAGCGACGTCCTGGAGGAAATTTGCGCCAAAACTCATCTCCACGTGGCGGAGCGGAAAAGTGCGGTTTCTGAAGCGCAGCTTTTTGAAAAAACTAAAAATGTCGAACCACCGCGAGGATTTGCGAGCAAACTGAAGCAAGCTAGAAACCAATCGGGGTTCGGGTTGATTGCAGAAATTAAGAAGGCGTCGCCCTCTAAAGGGTTGATCCGTGCGGATTTCGACCCGCCCAAACTGGCTGAAGCATACCGTGACGGCGGCGCCGCCTGTTTGTCCGTATTGACCGATGAGCCATATTTTCAAGGCCGGGATGACTTTCTGGTCACCGCCCGGGACTCAGTTCCACTGCCGGTTTTACGCAAAGATTTCATGATCGATCCCTATCAGATCATCGAATCCCGTAGTCTAGGCGCCGACTGTGTGCTTCTGATCATGGCGGTACTTGACGACCAATTGGCAGCCGACTTGAAGCAGTTAGCCGAAGAACTGGGCATGGACACGCTCATCGAGGTTCACAACGCCGCTGAAACGGCAAGAGCCCTCAAGCTGTCGCCTTCCTTACTTGGGATAAACAACCGCAATCTGAAAACGTTGAGCGTTGATTTACAGGTTACGGAAAGTCTTGCACCTCTGGCCGGTGAGGATACTTTATTGGTCAGCGAATCAGGGCTTTACAGTCACGAAGATTTGCAAAGAATGGCCGTCGCCGGCGTCACCTGTTTTTTGGCAGGTGAATCTCTTATGCGACAAAAACACGTGGCAAAAGCCACCCGCCGGTTGTTAGGTCTTGATGAAGTTTTGAATAAGGCGCACGTATAAAAATCATGAGTAAACTTACCCATCTCGATGCCGACGGTAATGCCGTGATGGTCGATGTTTCGGAAAAAGATATGACTGAACGATCGGCGACAGCGTGCGGATCCGTTTTCATGGAACCGGCGACCTTGAAACTGATCGGTGACAAAGGCGTCAAAAAGGGCGACGTTTTGTCCGTCGCCCAGTTGGCCGGTATCATGGGGGCGAAAAGAACGCCTGACCTAATTCCGCTCTGTCATTCTTTGAGTTTAACATCAGTGAAAGTCGATCTGACCTGCAACCCAGACCGCAATGCTGTCGAAATCGAAGCGACCTGTAAATTAAAAGGCAAAACCGGCGTGGAAATGGAGGCGCTGATGGCGGTTTCCGTGGCCGCCCTGACCATCTACGACATGTGCAAAGCGGTTGATCGCGGCATGCGTTTATCCGATATACGCCTCGTTCACAAAAAAGGCGGCAAATCAGGAGTTTTCGATGCCAGAGACGACTAAAGGGATGATTCCAGTCGATGAGGCCATGACCAATATCTTGGCCGGGGTATCCCGTTTGAGCGCCGAGAATATTAGTGTCGCAGATGCGGTCGGCCGGGTTCTGGCTGAGGATATCACTTCGCGCATTACCCAACCACCCGTTGCCGTGTCCTCCATGGACGGCTATGCCGTGCGCGCTGCGGATGTGGTCGAAGTTCCGGTCACGCTGACCCAAATCGGTGAATCAGCCGCCGGTAACGGCTTTGACGGTATTGTCGGTCCTGGGCAGACATCCCGTATATTCACCGGTGCCCCGTTACCGGAAGGCGCCGACGCCGTGGTGATCCAGGAAGACACCGATGTTGACGGTGATCAGATCACCATGAAGGAATTATCGCAGGCCGGACGCTTTGTCAGACCGCGAGGGCTCGATTTCAACGCCGGCGACATATTGCTCAACGCCGGCCGGCAACTAAATTCCCGGGATATTGCCCTGGCTTCGGCCATGAACGTACCGTGGCTGAAAGTGGTTCGCCAGCCGAAAGTAGCCATTTTGGCGACCGGCGATGAATTGGTCCTTCCGGGGGAACCGTTGGGTCCGACCCAGGTTATCAGTTCGAACAGCCTGGGCATTGCCGCCCTGGTCCGTGCCCGTGGAGGGATCCCGATTAACTTAGGTATTGCCGAAGATGACGTAGGCAAGCTGAAAGATATGCTGGCCAACGTCAAGGGTGCTGACATGCTGGTCACCATCGGTGGCGCCTCAGTCGGCGATTATGATCTCATCAGGGATGTATTGGGCGAAGAAGGTCTGGATATTACCTTCGGCAGGGTCGCTATGCGTCCAGGAAAACCGCTGATATTCGGTAATATTTACGATACACCCATGCTTGGCCTACCCGGCAACCCGGTATCGGCCGGGGTTACGGCGGCGTTATTTTTGACCGCCGCCATGGATGTAATGTCGGGTATCGAACACGACGATGGTCCTCGGGAAACAGCCGTTTTGACTACCGACCTTGGGGAAAATGACCAGCGACAGGACTATTTGCGGTCTGATCTCAGTGTCGGTGCGTCAGGAGAACTGAAGGTTACCCCATTTACCGGTCAGGACAGTTCCATGCTGGCCGTATTTGCCCACGCCACATGCCTTGTTATCCGCCCACCATTTGCTGAACCTGCCAAAGCCGGCGACCGGGTTGAGATACTTCGCCTGGACAAGGGTTAAGCCGCTCCAAGTCGATTTGGTTAAAAATGTTGAAATTTTTAAAATTCTCCCTCTTGACTGCAAAAGAGAACTAAAGTAGAACATTTGTGAACTTTTTGTTTTATTCTACATACCGTATCCTTTTGAGCCTAACTGTCCAGATTGTGACAACTTCTCAATTTTTGAGGATACGGGAGAAAATGCGAGGATATTCGTGCTGACCAAAAAGCAGTACCAACTTTTAGTGTTCATCAACAGCCGTCTTAACGATACCGGCGTTTCGCCATCTTTCGATGAAATGAAAGATGCTTTGGAATTAAAGTCCAAATCAGGCATTCATCGCCTTATTATCGGACTTGAAGAACGCGGCTTTATCCGCCGCCTGCCTCACCGCGCCCGGGCGCTGGAAGTCCTGAAACTGCCGGAAAACCGGCAATCTGCTGTAACGGCGCAAAACGGCGGGTCTTTCTCAACCAACGTCATCAAAGGTACGTTCAGATTGCCGAGGCAAACCAGTGCACCTTCCGAACCCGTTGCCACTGCCAATGATGTGGTCGAATTGCCGATGTTAGGCAAAATCGCCGCCGGTACACCCATTGAGGCGTTGCGCGATCATTCCCAACATGTTGATGTGCCGGATGGATTGATCGGCAGCGGCGAACATTACGCTCTTGAAATTGAAGGCGATTCCATGATCGAAGCCGGTATTCATGACGGCGACACCGTACTTATTCAACGTTGCGATACGGCCGAAAACGGAACGATTGTTGTCGCTTTGGTCGATGACGCTGAAGTGACCCTGAAGCGCCTGCATAAAAAAGGCAATACGGTCGCCCTGGAACCGGCAAATAAGGACTATGAAACCCGCATATTCGGCCCTGATCGCATCAACCTTCAAGGCCGACTGGTGGGACTCATTCGCAAATACTGATTATTCAGTAGACGCGTGATTTCGGGGTGCGCAACTGTTGTTTCCGGCGCTTTTTCGTCGAAGACTGTGTGCGTACCCGCAACACCCAGGGCCGTTTGCCGCGATTTGTATTTGCATTTTTGACGACAATTTACCCCTCGTTTAGCCAAGTGGCGGGGGCACCGTTGCGCCACAAATCAAATTTATCGATAACAACTCGTGCCGAAAGACAGGGCACTCGGGTCGGCACCTGCCTGATCACGATATCCGTAAGACAGCAATTTTAAACAAGAGCGTGCGTATCGTTCACCAACGCAATCAACTTGCCGTTTTAGCGATAAATGCAGCCGATAATATCGCAGAATATCAAGCCGTCCCGTGAATACCCTTCCTTCGGAAAAAGGTTGTTTTTTCGATGCAACCTGGCCAACCTTCCGCAACCAGACCTGACCGGCGAATTTTGACTTCCGGTAATAACAGAAGTACATAAATCAGTTTCTATCGATTTAAGATTTTCCATTCTGCTCCATTCAAATTATTCGTGACAGATTGAGCACCACCTAGTAGACTGCCCGCCCTCATGTAATATATCAATAAAATCAATAGGTTGAGCACCAATTCCCATGGTCGTTACCAGGTTCGCGCCCTCTCCAACAGGCTTTTTACACATTGGCAGCACCCGGACCGCCCTATTCAACTGGTTGTACGCCAAGCACCATAACGGCAAATTCCTGCTTCGGATTGAAGATACTGACCGCAAACGGTCTACCGAAGAAGCCGTTGACGCCATTTATGGCGGCATGAAATGGCTGGGTCTGGACTGGGACGAAGAAGCGATTTCTCAGTTCTCCCGGCGGCAACGACATACGGAGATCGCTCAACAACTTCTCGACGACGGCCAGGCTTATTACTGCTACTGCTCGCCAGACGAACTCGCCGAGATGAGGGAACAGGCGCGGGCCGCCGGTTCAACCCGTCTTTATGACGGAACTTGGCGTGATCGAGACCCCGGTGACGGTCCAGCTGGCATTAATCCCGTTGTCAGGCTAAAGGCGCCGCTGGATGGTGAAACGACGCTCAACGACCAAATTCAAGGCGCGGTTACCGTCGCCAACGGCCAGTTGGACGATATGATTCTGCTGCGGGCCGACGGCACGCCCACTTACATGTTGGCGGTCGTCGTTGATGATCATGATATGCTAATTAGTCATGTCATCCGTGGTGATGACCACCTGACCAACACCTTTCGACAGATTCAGATATATCGGGCCCTCGGTTGGAAACTGCCCACCTTTGCCCATATGCCGTTACTCCATGGTAGCGACGGCACCAAGCTTTCAAAGCGGCACGGCGCATTGGGTGTCGAGGCTTATCGTGATATGGGATTTCTGCCCGAAGCACTTAACAACTATTTATTGCGTTTGGGCTGGTCCCATGGTGACGACGAAATTATCAGCCGGGAACAAGCCATTAAATGGTTCGACCTCGACGCAATCGGTAAAGGCCCCGCTCGTTTTGACATGGATAAATTNACCAGCTTGAATAGTCACTATATTAGCCAAGCGGAGGACGGAAGGTTGGTCCAATTGATTCTGCCACTTATATCCGAGAANTTGGACGGAGCGATCGCGGAAGACGCGGAAAACAAGTTGCTAAACGGCATGCCAGGCTTAAAGGTGCGCGCTAATAATATAACAGAACTATTTGAAAACGCTAAATTTTATATCTCGAAAAATCCAATTCCAATTTCTAAGAAAGCACAAAATATACTTGACGAACATGGGGTCCGTATAGTCAATTTAGTACAAGCGCGATTATCGAAAATTGACTGTTGGACACGGGAGGAAATAGAAGCAACAGCGCGTCAGACGGCAGAAAACGCCGAAGTCAATTTGGGCAAAATCACCCAGCCATTAAGAGCCGCACTTACCGGCTCGACGGCGTCACCTAGTATATTCGAAGTTATCGAAGTATTGGGTCGTCAGGAAACCATGGCTCGGTTAAGAAACTTTTCATGATAGGTACTATCATACGTTGTTAAACCGTATGGATGTCTTGACAGAAGCTGGAATAAATTTATTAATCCGCTCAAATTTTAGGCGTCAAATTCATATACATATGGGAGACCTACACCCATGACCAGCAGTTCAACCGACAGCAAGCAAACGTGCACTTTAACCAATAACGCTACCGGTGAATCATACGAACTCCCTGTTCTAGATGGATCGATCGGCCCCAAAGTTATTGATGTCCGCAAGCTCTACGCCGAAACCGATTTCTTCACCTATGATCCTGGCTTTACCTCAACAGGCAGCTGTGAATCACGCATAACCTATATCGATGGCGACGAAGGTATTCTGCTCTATCGCGGCTATCCCATCAATGAATTGGCCAACAATTCGGATTATACGGAAGTCTGCTATCTCCTGCTCTATGGTGAATTGCCATCGGCCGAGCAAAAAAAGAAATTCGCCCACGATATCACCTACCACACCATGTTGAATGAGCAGATTAATACGTTTTATCGTGGTTTTCGGCGGGATTCCCACCCCATGGCTATCATGTGCGGCGTCGTCGGCGCTTTGTCCGCCTTCTATCATGATAGCCTTGATATTAATGACCCCTATCACCGGATGGTCGCTTCCTATCGTATGATAGCTAAAATTCCAACAATTGCCGCACAGGCCTATAAATATTCCATCGGCCAACCGTTTGTCTATCCCCGCAACGATTTGAATTACGCGGAGAACTTTCTCCACATGATGTTCTCCACACCGGCGGAGGATTACGAAATCAGCCCCGTGTTGGCAAAAGCAATGGACCGCATTCTAATCCTGCATGCCGATCACGAACAAAATGCATCGACGTCGACAGTCCGGCTTGCCGGTTCCTCTGGCGCTAACCCCTTCGCCTGCATCGCCGCTGGCATTGCCTCTCTCTGGGGGCCCGCCCATGGCGGCGCCAATGAGGCTGTGCTGACAATGCTTCAGCAAATCGGCGATAAGGACAATATTGACGAATTCATTAAAAAAGCCAAAGACAAGGACGACCCATTCCGACTTATGGGTTTTGGCCACAGGGTATATAAGAATTTCGATCCCCGTTCCCGCGTCATGCAGCAATCCTGCCATGAAGTGCTTGAAGAAATGGGCGTCAAAGATGAGCCTTTGTTGGAGTTAGCGATGGAGCTGGAACGCATCGCGCTGGAAGACGAGTATTTTGTCGACCGCAAACTCTACCCCAATGTCGATTTCTATTCCGGCATAATTTTCCGGGCTATGGGAATACCGACATCGATGTTCACGGTGCTGTTTGCAGTGGCACGGACGGTCGGGTGGATTGCACAGTGGAATGAAATGATTGAGGATCCGAGCCAGAAAATCGGACGGCCACGCCAGCTTTATCTCGGCGCTATCCAGCGACCTTATGTAGAGACCGATAAGCGCTAATTTTTCAATCTGACGGACGGTAACGGGAGGGAGGACATTCCGCCCTTTTTTTTCTGCTGCAAATTACTTAATCGCGTTGTACCAGTTCTATTTTATATCCATCGGGATCCTCGATGAAGGCAATGACACGCTGACCACCCTTCATCGGCCCTGCCGGGCGCGGCACACTTACACCCTCTTTGATCATGGCGTCACAGACGGCGTAGGCATCGAGAACGGCGATAGCCAAATGTCCGAATCCGGTCCCCAACTCATAATCCTCTTCCTGGTCCCAATTGTGGGTAAGTTCGACGACGGTGTTGTCTTTTTCATCGCCGTATCCGACAAATGCCAAGGTAAACCGGCCGGTTTCGTAATCGGCTTTCCTTTGCAAGGACATACCAAGTAAACGGGTATAAAAGTCCAGCGATTTATCTANATNACGAACCCTGATCATCGTGTGNAGCAATCTNAAATTTTCAGTATCGGTCGGCATACTTTCCCCTTTTGCANTTTGCTAATTTACTTTTCTGAGATAATTGTATTCTACAATTTATTTTCGCTGGATTATCTCAAGAATAACATTTGCAGCATTGTCACTTGGACTGCTGACGACTGGCTTTAATTTTTGCAACGCCTCATCCAGCGCATCAATCTGTTTCTGAATAATAGAATCATCTACTAGTAGATGATTCAGTACAGGGGCGATTTTAGCTGCTGAACAGTTTTCCAATATTCGTTCTGGTACGGCTTCCCGGTCCAATAATATATTGATTAAATTGACGTATTTTAATTTGACAAAAAGCCGCGCCAGTACTGTCGATATCAAATTGAAGTCATAAATTATGACGCTGGGAACACGCGCCATTGCCAATTCTAAAGCAACCGTTCCGGAAGCTGCCAAAGCTGCATTCGATGCGGCAAAGGCATTAAATTTTTCCTGCTCTCCTGCCACAAGGTGGACCTTATAGGGCCAAGTTTTTGCGGCTGCCTCAACCGGAACCTGTACAGCATCGACGACGGGAACGACGATAATCAAATCCTTTTCATTCAAGAGATCAAGTGTGCGCCCGATGACCGGTAGCAATCTACTCACTTCGCCACTTCGACTGCCGGGTAAAACGCACAATATCTTGGTATCTCCGACAATCTCTCTACTTTGCCGAAAACTTTTGCCGTCTCCTTGATCAGCACCGCTTTCGATGACGGAATGACCGACGAAGGTTGTCGGCAAACCCTCTGTTTCAAAATAAGGCGGTTCAAAGGGCAATAGAGCTAACAAATGGTCGAAATGCTTGGCAATCTTCCTGGCCCGCCACGGCTTCCACGCCCAGACGCTTGGTGCCACATAATGAACCACAGGAATATCAATTCCTTTTATCCGATCAGCAACGCGATGGTTAAAGCCCGGAGAATCTATCGTAATGACAACGTGGGGTTTTAAGGATTCAACATCCCGTGCTGTTTCTTTGATTCGTCGTAGCAACCGCGGCAAGTGAGGTAATATCTCTACCACCCCCATGAGAGATAATTCTTCCATGGCAAAGTTACTAACAAAACCACAGTCTGCCATTGCCGGTCCGCCGACACCGCAAAACCTAACATTCCCGCCGGTTTTTTCTTTTAACGCGTCAATCAACCGGGCTCCAAGGCGGTCACCGGATGGCTCCCCGGCTATAATGTATATCAGGGGACTCTGGCCGTCCGGGAACTGTTCGGGCGCATCTATTCCAACTAGAAAAATACCGGCTTCATCCGCTGCGGAAACCACTTTTTTTAAATCAACAATCAACGAGTTTCCGGCTTCAACGGCGATGCCTGCCAATCCGGATGCCTTGGCTTGCTGAATAGTATCGACACCAATGGTCGGCAAGTCGACCCGCCGATCCTGGTTCGGCTTTTTCATCTTAATCAATACGCCACCCAGTTCCGGTTTCATAATATCGGAGCAACGTTTGATTAAGTCTGCCGTTCCTTTTTTTTCCTCGCTAGCAATTACCTGGGCACTTTTAACGATGACGGCTTGGCCTATATCCCTATTGCCCAGGTCGCGCGCGGCCACTGATCCCACCTTGATATCTATTTCCGCCAGTCCATCAGGTAAATGAATCCCCATCACACCAGATGGCGCCAGCAGATCGCCGACCAACCCATCGGCTCCAACGACCGAGAAACCCTCCTTCTCCAATTCAATTGTTAATGCCCGCAACAAATCATCATCGCCACGAAAATATGCGCCGCCAATTCGCATCAATATTTGAAGCCCCTTTAAATCCGGTCGAAGTTCCGTCAAGGTAGGTTTAACGACACTTCCTGCCATCACCAATTCCCGAACGTCAGCATCGTGCAGGTTCTTTAGTACCTGCCCGACAGCACCCAGTCTTACCCATGTATGTGGATCGGCATCAAACGCACCAGGCTCAGCCTGACCTTCGAACCCCAGAACGAAATAGTCGCGGCCGTTCTCACGGCAATAGTCAATGAGGCGGCTAGGAAGCGCGCCACCTCCCGCTAAAATGCCTAGTTTAGGCTGCATCCTCAAGAAGCGGTTGACATATGGCTCGGTTAGAATCGATGCGCATAAAATTCACGATTTCCATTACGGGTTCAATATTCGGAAACAATTCAGCGACATCATCCAAGCGCTCGGCCTGGGTTCCTTCCTGGGCAAAAATCAAACGATATGCACGCCTCAAATCATGGATGGTATCCCGTGAAAAACTACGGCGTTTAAGACCGATTAAATTTAAACCCGACAAATGAGCCCGGTTGCCGACAACGGAGCCATAAGGAATTACATCATTTTCAACACCGGACATACCGCCAATCATGGCATGGCGCCCGATGCGCACGAACTGATGCACAGCCGACATGCCTCCGACAATCGCCCATTCTCCAATTTCCACATGCCCGCCGAGTGTGACATTGTTTACCAAAATGGCATTGTCTCCGATGATGCAATCATGGGCGACATGAGCGCCAACCATAAATAAACAGGCGTCACCTACTTTGGTTAATAGCCCGCCCCCTTCTGTACCCGGATTTAAGGTCACGTGTTCACGGATCACATTGTTACACCCGATTTCCAACCGCGACACCTCACCATGATATTTTAGATCTTGAGGCTGATGGCCAACCGAAGCGAAGGGGAATATTTTTGTGCCGGCACCAATCAACGTATAACCCTCGACGACAACATGGGACTTCAATACGACGCCATCACCCAATACGGCATTGCCACCTACGCAACAGTACGGACCGATTATTGAATCCTGGCCGATTATTGCCCCATCCTTGATGACGGCTGTTTCATGAATTTTATTCATTGATCGACAATCATTGCAGTAAACGAGGCTTCTGCTGCGACAGCATCATCGACCTTAGCAACACCATCAAACTTCCAGACATTGCCTCGATTTTGTTTTTTCGTAACGTTCACCTTCAAGGTATCACCGGGCGTTACAGTTTTGCGAAAACGCGCACTATCAATGGACATAAAATAAACAAGCTTGCCTTCGGTAACTCCGCCAAGCGTATGCACAACCAACACAGCAGCCGTTTGCGCCATTGATTCAACGATCAAAACGCCCGGCATCACTGGGCGGGTCGGAAAATGTCCTTGGAAAAAAGGCTCATTGATCGAGACGTTTTTCAATCCAGTGGCACTTTCGCCGGGTATTAGATCCGAAACCCGATCTATCATCAGGAAAGGATACCTATGCGGAATCATTTCGACGATACGCTTGATATCGATGACCTGATCTTCGGACGGAGGTGCTTCAGAATCCATAACCGCATTTACCCTTTATTTAATTGACAGCTGTTTTAATTTCGCCATGGCCCGCCAAAAATCTCTGGCCTTCATGGCCGGCATGCCAGCAACTGTTTCCCCCGCCTTAATATCACGGGTAACACCACTTTGGGCGGCTATTTTCACTCCGTCACCAATTTTTAAATGCCCGGCAATTCCGACTTGACCACCCATCATCACGTAATTACCGATTTTCGCACTCCCTGCGATTCCGACTTGCGAAGCAATCAAGCAACCACGGCCAATTTCTACGTTATGGGCAATTTGAACCAGATTGTCTATTTTGGAACCATCGCCAATTACCGTATCAAGAGCGGCACCTCGGTCAATTGCCGTACTGGCGCCAATTTCCACGTTATTTCCGATAATTACCCTGCCCAATTGAGGAACTTTAATATGGGTTGCGCCCGGTGCAAAACCAAATCCATCCTGGCCAATTCGAACACCTGAATGAATAACGGCATCATTTCCAATACAGCAGTACTCTATTGTAACATTGGAACCGATGTTCCCGCTGTCTCCAATAACAACACCTGCTCCAATCACCGTATTGGCACCAATCCGGCAACCAGGACCAATTTCCACATTGTCTTCGATCACAGCGCCGGGGCCAATCAATACATCACCGCCAATTTTTGCCAGTCGAGAGACATGAGCGCTCTCGGCGACACCTGCAATATGTCGAATATTCGGATAATAACTTTGTGCGACCTTGGCATAACCGATATAAGGATCCGGTGTCACCAACAACGCCGTCGAAGACGGAGCCCTTTCAACCAAATCTGGGGCTAAGAGAACGGCGCCAGCTTTACTTTTCTCAAATATTTTTACATATTTTCGATTGTCGACAAAGCTGACATCGTTAGAGCCCGCTGTCGCCAGCGGCGCCACATTGGTAAATAATTTGTCACCAATGTCATTGCCATGATCCCGGGGAGCGATTATTTCTGCGCCAGCAAATTCGGCCAGCTGGCCCATACTGAAAGGCCCCGCTACCTCAAAGAAACGGGGGTCGGCCATGAGTTACTTTCCAAATTTGGGTGTACCACCCGTCGGCTTGTTGGCGGCTGCCTTTTTATTTTGGGTTTTAATGGCCTGTTCAATATCGGTAGGAATATTATAACTCGGCATTTTCTTGTTTAAGGCCTTTAACACGCTCGGCGTAATATCCAAAAAATCAGCGCGGACGAGTACATTTGGATGTCGTCTTAAAACCAAAATGTAATTATTTTTCTTCGCCACCTCAGATAAAGCCTTCTGGAGAGCCACCTGAAATACGCGATCCGTATAGGCTGTAATTCTATTGAATTCCTGATTGCGTTGCTGAACCTTTTTCTGCAACGCC